>DASVQO010000345.1:0-16433 GCA_036389075.1 Chloroflexia bacterium
GCATAAGCAGCATCTTGGATTCTTCGCTACGCTCAGAATGACAAAGGGCCACCTTTGTTCGCGTCCCTCCTACTGTTTGCAAACGCGCCCTAAAACTGGAACTTCTCCTCGCGTACCTCACCCTCATCCTCCTCGTCCTGCTCAACATCGTTGCGCACCTCGACCTTCTTGAGCGTCATGCTAAGGCCGTCATGCTCGCCTTTGAGGGCACCCTCCAGCACCGACTTGAGCGCCTTCGTGGTGGGGGAGATGAAGTCCTCGGGGGCGGGCATATCTCCTTCGACGTAGATGAGGGCCGACAGGTAGATACCCTTGCGGATGACGTTGGAGGGCTTGGCTTCGCTGGCGGGGGCGGCATCCACATGCTCTTGCTCGGCGGCAGTGGGGGCTTGCTCCTGCTCTTGCTGTGGAGGCGGAGTTGGCTGCGCGCCCGGTCTGCGCCACTTTCTCCGGGGGTGCTTACTTTTTGTCGCCATATGCGTACCTCGAAATCAGCACTTTGTCCGCGTCGTATAGCTCGGCTACGTCGCCGCGGTTGGCCCACACGGGCCGCTTCGACTCCAGGCTGAAACCGCCCGTCGCCTGGTGCACCTCGTTGGTGTACACGCGGATAGAGGCCCCCGGCTGGATGACGTAGCCCTCCCACTTGTACAGGTCCTCGGCCGTGTTGTCCTGCAACACCCAGTCGGTGATGTCCACGGGTTCCGCGCCGGTGTTCTTTAGCTCCACGTACTCGTCAGGCTCGTTGGTCTTCTTGCCGTCGGCAAACACGGCGGTTATTTGCACGGTCGTGTTGTCCTGTACGTCCCTATCGGTCACGGGGGGCATCGTGGCAACGGCTTCAGGGGTCACGGGCGGTACGGTCTGGGCCACGTCTCCCTGGGCTCGCACTCCCGTGCTGCCGTCGTCCAGGGGCCGCCACGCGCCGCCGGAGAACGTTTCGATCTGCATCACCGGGTGTATCTCCCAGATCGTGCCGCGCGTCTTGCCTATCTGGTCGGGGTGCTCCGGGTCCATCAGCAGCCAGCCGCTGATGCGCACTCTCTCCTTGCTCCGGGCGAGGTCCGACATGGCGCGCAGGTCCCAGTCGGGGTGGTGGGTGCGCACGCGGGGGGTGGTCTCTATCACGATGGACTGCGAGCGGTCCTTACCGGCTTCGTCCACCATCCAGATGTGGTAATCGACCTGCTCTACCGAGTGGCAGTTGCACGTCTCGGGGCTCATCTTCTTGGCCTGCACGAGATAGCCTTCCAACTGCACCGGGGTGCCTTCGTGCTGGGCGATAGCCCGGGCGTCGGCGGGCGTCCAGCGCGAGCGCGACTTGCCTTCGATGCTCCTGGGCCAGTCGAGGGCCAGGATGGCGGCCACGGTGGTAGGCTCCCACCGGGCCTCGTCCACGCGGTTCTTGAGGGTGTTGAGGGCGGGGTCGCCGCCGTCGCCGGAAGGGGGGCAGCCCTGGAAGTCCATAGCGATAGGCTCGGGCTTGCCTATGCTGTTGGCGAGCACGCCCCCCTCGCTCGCGCCTGGGTCGGGCGGGGGCGTGGCGGGCGTGCTGTCTACGAAGCGCGTCACGATGAAGACTACCGCGATGATGATTAGCACGGCGACGAGGCTGATAGATGTCTGACTGCTCTTGCTGCGACGTTTGCCAGGTTTGCGACCCACTATGTGCCTCCGAGTTCTGGTACCACCCCGGTTGAAAAAGGTGTAAAAAGAGCGAGAGGAAGCCAGGGACACCCGGGACCCCGGCAGGGGAACGCCCCCGCGCTCCCGTTCATGTTTGCGACTTGTCCAGTACGTCCCTGCACGCCCTGAGCACGGGCACGTGCGAGAGGCCGGTGAGGCAGGGGCGGGTGCCACAGCCTTCGCGCAGGCCGAGGTCGTGGGCGCGGTAGAAGCAGGGCATGCACGGCAGGTCGCGGGAGACGATGGCGTGCGGGCTGCGCTGCCCGGCGGGCGTATACGGTCCCCACGCCCGCCAGTTGGAGGGGCCGAACACCGCCACCACGGGGGTTTCCACCGCGGCGGCCAGGTGCATGGGGCCGCTGTCGTTGCCCAGGAACAGGTCGCACTCGTCTATGAGGGCCGCCGTTTCGTGTATGGTCGTGCGCCCGGCCAGGTTGAGCACCTCGCCCGCCCCACCAATCAACTGCTCCAGGCGCGCGGCCGCCTCTACCTCGTCGGGACCACCCAGGACTACCACCCCGGCGTCGTGCGACTTCATGAGGCCCGCGGCTACCTTCGCGAACCCTTCGACGGGCCAGATGCGGGCGCGGCTGTAGGAGCCTGCTCCCGGGTGTACGGCGAGGAGGGGGCGGGCACGCTCTTTGCCGAAATATGACAACAGGCCCCGCGCGGCGGTCCTGTCGTCTTCGCCAACCGGGATGCGCGACCTCCAGCCCGATTCTGCGTCACCGCCTAACAGGGCAGCCACGCGGAGCCAGTACTCCGCCTCGTGTACCGCACCAAACCCCTCATCCGGTACCCTCATACTGAGAAAGCGGCCCCTGCCGTTGTCGATACCCGCCAGCGCGCGGCTGCCCGAGACCAGGGCCAGCACCGCGAACTTGAGGGTGCCCCAGCGCGAGGTGTAGTGGTGGAATATCGCCATGCCGTCGTAGCGGGCGGCGCGCAGGCGTGCCAGGAACGCCACCGTCCTGGCGACGCCTCGTATATCGAACAAGCCGCGCAAGCTATCGAAGGCGAACTTGTCGAAGGTAACGATGCGGTCGATGTAGCTCGCGTGCTTCAGCAAGTCCGCCGAGCGCGGGGGCACCAGCAGGTCGATATGCGCAGAGGGGTGGGCCGCCCGCAACGCCTGCAACGCAGGTGTAATCGTAAGCAGGTCGCCCAGGTCGGCCAGCTTCACCGCCAGGATGCGCTTGTACTGTGGCTGCATAAGGACATTATACAGTGTTGAGTTTTGAGTTGAAGAAAGCTAACTCAACACTCATAACATAAAACTCAACATTCGTATCTAAGTCCGATGGAGTATTGCCCTGGCCTGGGGCATGTGGTAGAATCGTCGGGCGTGCGTAGGGCGCGTGCGCGTTGGAGGATAGCAGGACCAGGATGCGAGAAGAAACGATATTGGTGATCCCTTTTGCCGACGGCATCGGGGACTTTATTAACGCGCAACCACTCATCGCGGCGCTCAAGCGGCGCTTTCCGGATGCCGAGTTCACGGTAGCCGCGTCCGAGCACGGCAACATGCTCGTCAACGACCCCACGGTGGAGGTGCTCAAGCCTTCCGGCTTCAACTACGAGCCGGGCCGCATGGCAATCGCGTTGCGCCCGCTGCTGCCCCAGCGCCTGCTTGCCTGGTTCGCCGGGCCTGCCTTCGACCGCGACCTCGGCCCCTTCGACATGGTCATCAACCTCTTCTACGCCTGGGAGAAGGGGATGGACTTCCGCACCTACTGGACCCCCCAGGTGCCCTCCGTGCCCGGCGCTACCCACTCTCTCGACTTCCTGGCCGACGAGATCGAGAGGCAGCTAGACATAACTATTACACGTGAGCAGCGCAAGCCCCGCCTCATCGTGCGCCCCTCGGCTGCCCTCTACGCCTCGCGCTTCTGGTTGGAACACGAGCTCGGGGAGCAGAAGGTGGTAGCCCTGGTGCCCTCGACCAACATGGCGATAAAACGGTGGACCCTCGACGGCTGGCTCAAGCTGGACGCGCACCTGCGCGCGCTGGGACACCGCACCCTCCTGTTCTGCGGCGGCGAGTCTAATTCACTACAACGCGCCTTCCAGGCGGCAGGCTCCACCGCCATCCCGGTGCATACCTCGCTCGACAACGTGGCGGGCGTGCTGGCGCGCTGCGACCTGGCCGTGGGCGTGGACACGGGCCTGCTCCACATGGCGGGCGCGCTGGACGTGCCCTGGGTGGGGCTGTTCGGCCCTACCAACCCCGAAGTCACCGGACCGTACGACCACAGCAAGGGCATATCGCTCGTCGCGCCCTTCGAGAAGCAGGCGTCCTGCGGGGGCTGCTGGAAGCACTTCAAGTACGAAGACGATACCTGCCGCACCCTGCGCGCAGGCTCCTGCATGTCCTACCTGCAAGAGCCTGAGGTGCTAGCGGCCTGCCTGGAAGTGCTCGAGCGAGAGCGCACCACATCACCGGTGTACCTGCCCGCCTACGGCTACCCCGTGCCCGCGGGGGCATACGCGCCCGGTTTGGAGAGAGTAAGCGCCTAAATCAATTACGAATTACGAATTACGAATTACCAATTACGAATTACGAATAAAGCGGCTCCGGGGACTGTATACCCTAAGAGCCGCTTGGTCGCTTATTATACTTCTTACTCGCCTCTGGAAACTCGTAATTCGTAATTCGTAATTGGTAATTCGTAATTACTCCATCGCCCCCTTGACGAACTCGGCTATGCGTGGGTAGAGCACGCGGCGGTTCTCCGTGCGCAGGATGCCGTGGCCCTCGTCCTCGAAGGCCAGCACGTCGTATTGGACCCCCAGCTTGTCCAGGGCGGCGCGCACTACGCTTACGTTGGTGGGGGTGACGTTGGGGTCCTGCATGCCCTGGACGATAAGCAGCTTGCCTCTTATCTCGTGCAGGTGGTTGATGGGCGAGCGTTCGTGGTAGCGTTGGGGCACCTGTTCGGGGGTGCCGCCCATCATCTCCTCGCTGTAGGGGCGCAGGTCGGGGCGGGTGGTCTCGTAGTCCACGGTCAGATCGGTCATGCCGCACACCGGGGCGGCGGCCGCCAGCACGTCCGTGGGGAAGTGGGTGATGGCCCACCAGGACGAGTAGCCGCCGTATGACGTACCGGTGATGCCCACCTTGCCGGGCCGGGCTATCCCCTCTCGAATGAGGGCTTCGATCCCGGTGCGTATATCGACCTGCTCGCGCCCGCCCCAGCCGTCCTCCTTGATCGCCTCGCGGAAGGCCAACGAGAAGCCGGTGCTGCCCCGGTAGTTGGGGTCCAGCACGTTGAAACCCTCGGACACGTAGAACTGTATCTGCGGGTTGAGCGCGTCGGGGCTGTGGGAGGTAGGGCCGCCGTGCACGTATACGATGGTGCCCTTCGCCTCCCCACGGGGCCTGTACAGCCAGCCCTGTATCTCCATACCGTCCGCCGACGGCCAGCGGAAGCTCTCGGCCTGCGTGAGGTCGTCGGCGCGGAGCGGCGTCTGCTCCCAGATGCGGTTGAGGCTGGCGAACGGGGCGGGGTCGGTGTCGTCCAAAGAAAAGCGCACGAGGTTGGCCGGCTGGCGAGAGCTATAGTGCTGGCCCACCCACTCGCCGTCCGCTACGGGGGCGATGGGGATGAGGTCGCCGGGCACGTCGGGCAGGGCAGTCTCCTCGCCGGTGTCCGCGTCCAGCAGGGTGGCCCTCAGGCGGGCGTCCTTTACCTCCAGCACCACGGCCCTGTCACCCCGGCGCGGGGCGTAAGCCGCCTCGATGTTGCGGGCCGGGTCGTCCACCAGCCAGCGCAGGTCGCCGGTCTCGCGGTCCCATACGCCCACGCGGTTGTGTGTGCCGGCCTGGGCGTGCACGATAGCCCGCACCCCGTCGGGCAGCCAGGAGGCGTAGGTCTTCATGTCGTCGCCGCAGTTGAGCACCTCGCGGTCTTCCCGCCCCTCAATATCGGCCAGCCACACCTGCTCGCCCGAGGGGTGCCGCTCCTTGCGGTTGTATAGGACGTGGGTGCCCTGCTCGTTGAGGTGCGGCTGGTACCAGAGGGGCTTGTGGGGCCGGGCGATGGGCACGCGCTCCCCCGTCAGCAGGTCGTGGCGGTAGACCCACGTCGGCTCTATCTCCGCGCCCCGCTCGAAGTCGTAGTTGGCCCCGTAAACCAGCCAGCGCCCGTTGGGGTGCAACCGCCCGCCGCGCACGAAGAAGCCGGGCCACTCCTCGGTCAGCGGCTCCATTTCGCCGGGCCGGTCGAGGTACACGCGCAAAAGCTGCGCCCTTTCGTCGCCCCCGTGGTCTTGCTGCACTACCAGCGAGCGGGAGTCCGAGGCCCAGGAGAGGGCCACCGTCATCTCAGGCGTGTCGGTGAGGCGCAAAGGGGCCTGCGAGCCGTCGGTGGGGGCTGCATACACGTCAGCCGCCACGCCCGCCCCGTACACGGTCCACGCCGCCCACGCGCCGTCGGGCGACACGAGGGGGTTGTACATGCGGGGCAGCGTCAGCAGCGCGTCCAGGAACTTATCACGGTCCATATGGCTCCTTTGTTGGATGCTGAATACTAAATGGCGTCCGCCCAAATTTTGCTGCATATCAATTTGGGTGACTATAGGTGGCCCTGTCATACTGAGCGTAGCGAAGGATCTAAGATGCAACCCCTACAATGGTGGCGAACGTTAACCACCATGTTCCTGATGTTCGGCGGCATCCCTTTGCCGGCATTTTAGATCCTTCGCTACGCTCAGTATGACAGGGCCACCTTTGGTCCTGCTATTCTGCAATGGCACAGGCGCTGTGGGCCAGGTCACATGCCATCGTCCCTGGTCCCTCGTCCTAGCAATCCCTCTTCCGCTTCTACCTCCGGGTAAACCAGCCCCGCGCCGGTGTTGAGCAGCACCACTCGCTCGCCCGGTTTTACCCAGCCCTCGCCTCGGAGGCGGCGGAGGGCGGGGAGCAGGGCCGCGCCTTCGGGGCAGACCCAGAAGCCCAGGCGCGACATGCCACCGAGGCCCCGGCGTATGTCGGCGTCGTCTACCGCCAGGGCTGTGCCACCCGTCTCGCGGAGGGCGCGCAGCATGAGCGGCCCTGAGATGGGGCCGGGCACGCGCAGGCCAGCGGCTACGGTGCTCGCGCCCTCCCAGAACCGGGTAGCGCTCTCGCCATGCTCCCAGGCGCGGACCACGGGGGCGCAGCCGGTGGACTGCACCGCCACCAGGCGGGGCGGCTTGTCGCTCGTAAGCCAGCCCAACTCGGCTAGCTCTAGGAACGCCTTCCACAGGCCGATGAGGCCCACGCCGCCGCCCGTGGGGTAGAGTATCACGTCGGGAGCGCGCCAGGCCAACTGCTCGGCTATTTCGAGGCCCAGCGTTTTCTTGCCCTCGAGGCGGTAAGGCTCTTTGAAGGTAGAAGCATCGTACCAGCCATGCTCGCGCACGCCCTCACCTACCCACCGACCCGCGTCGCTGATGAGGCCGTCCACCAGGTGCAGGCGAGCGCCGTACACGCGCACCTCTTGCTGGGTGAGGGGCGGGGCGTCCTTCGGCATGGCTACCACCACGGGCAGCCCCGCCCGCGCCCCGTACGCCGCCCAGGCCGCGCCCGCGTTCCCCGCGGTGGGCAGGGCGATGGTCTCCGCGCCCAGCTCCTTAGCCCGCGAGACGCCGACGGCAGCCCCCCTCGCTTTGAAGGTGCCCGTGGGGTTCAGCCCCTCGTCCTTCAGCCACACCTCCACGTCAAGCTCCTCGCTCAACCTGTCCAGGGGTAGCAGGGGCGTGGCCCCCTCGCCCAGCGTCACCCGCGCCTCCGTGCCGGAGACGGGTAGCAACTCGGCATAGCGCCACAGTCCTTCGCTCCAGGGTCTCGCCTCGATGACTTCGCGGGGCACTTCCGCCCGGATACGAGCCAGGTCGTAGCGGGCCAGCAGGATGCCCCCGCACGCGGCGCACAGGTGCTGCTCCACTTCGGCACTGTACGCGCTGGAGCAGTTGGAGCATTCGAGATGTGTGAGATAGGAGGTCATGCGCTACGACTCTACAATAGCGAAGGCGCGCACCGTGAAGGAGGTGCCCTGCTCTATCGCAGGCGGGGCGGCGAAAAACCGGAAGCCACTACGCGGCAGTTGGTCCAGGTCGCGCAGGTGCTCGACAATCGGTATGCCCGCGGCCAGCAGGATAGTGTGAGCCGGGCGGGCCGGGTCGGACATGTTGTCGATGTTGGCGCAGTCGATGCCCACCAACGTAGCCCCGGCCTCCACCAGCTTGCGGCAGACTTCATCGCCCAGGTACGGCCCGGAGCGGAAGTAGCCAGGCTCTCCCCAGCGCCGCGACCAGCCGGTACGCACCAGCACGGCCTTGCCCCGCAGGTCCACCCCTTCAAACGCCTCCCAGGGCACCCCGCCTTCCTCCACCCCTTCCACTACCACGCCCGGCAAATCGGCCAGTTTCTCCAGGGGCAGACCGGCAAGGTCGGCCCCGCCCGGGTGGCGGTGGAAAGGCGCGTCCACGTAGGTGCCGGTGTTGCTCCCCAGCTCGTAAGTAGCTATCTGGAAAGTCGTCCCGGGCGAGTAAGTGCCCCGCGACGCGCTCTCCTCATGCGTAAACCACGTGCGAAACTGCGGCTCCAGCATCCCCGGGTACGAAGGCATCCCCGGCGCAAGCCTGTGACTGAGGTCTATAATCCGAGACAAACCAAACCTCCCTTGGAGGAATTCTTAATTTTTAATTCTTAATTGATGTTCTGAGAACGAGCTTGGATTGGTCTAATTAAGAATTAAGAATTAAAAATTAAGAATTAAGAACTACGCCTCTGCCAGCATTCTTGCGGCGGTGGCGGGGTCTATTTTGCGGGCCTGGAGGTCGTCCAGGACGCGGGAGAGGTCGCCGCTTTGCTCCACGCGGGCCAGGATGCGGCGGAGGGCGAGGTCGCGGGCGCGCTCCATCACCTCGGTTTGGAGGCGGGCGCGGCGGTCTCTTTCGAGGCGGCCCTCGGCTGCCAGGTAGCCCTGGTGTTTGGCTATGGCATCGAGCAGTTCGGGGATGCCCTTGCCCTCGGCGGCCACCGTCTTGACGATGGGGGGCACCCAGGCGTCCTCGGGGTGGGGGAGGAGGCGCATCACCGTCTTGATCTGGTTCGCCAGGCGGTCCGCGCCTTCCCGGTCGGCCTTGTTGATGACGAACACGTCGGCAATCTCCATCACGCCCGCCTTGATGGCCTGCACGTCGTCGCCCATGCCCGGCACCTCGACCAGCAGGCTGGTGTCGGCTAGCCCCGCGATGGATACCTCGTCCTGCCCCACGCCCACCGTTTCGATAATAACAATATCGCGGCCCATGCCGTCGAGCACCCGCGCCACGTCTACCGTGGCTGCCGCCAGCCCGCCAAGCTGCCCCCGCGAAGCCATGGAGCGCACGAACACGCCGGGGTCCTGGTAATAGGCCAGCATGCGGATGCGGTCGCCCAGGAGCGCGCCCCCGCTCACCGCCGAGGTGGGGTCCACGGCCACCACGCCCACCGTCTTGCCCTGCTCTCGGTACGCCTTGATAAGCTCGTTCACCAGGGTAGACTTGCCCGCGCCCGGCGGCCCTGTCACGCCAAGTATCTGCGCGCGGCCGGTGTGCGGCATGAGTAGGCGCATCGCCTCCCGGTAGCCGGTGCGGCGGTTCTCCACGATGGTCATCAGGCGCGAGGCCGCCCCCCGGTCGCCGGATACCATCCGCTCTACAAGTTCCTTTATTGCTGTGGTGGTTTGCGCCTGAGCACCCGCGGCCACTACTCTTCCTCTTCCAACGAGTGCCGGGGTGTGACGTTCTCCTTCACGAAGCGGACGGCCTCCTGCATGGGGGTGCCAGGGCCGAATACGCCGGCGACGCCCATCTCCTTGATGGCGGGTATATCCTCGTCGGGGATGATGCCCCCGGCGTACACCAGCACGTCATCGAGGCCGCGAGTGCGCAGTTCTTCCATGATGCGTGGGAAGAGGGCCATGTGCGCACCGGAGAGGATGGAGAGGCCCACCGCGTCCACGTCCTCCTGCAAGGCGGCCTCGGCAATCATTTCGGGGGTCTGGTGCAGGCCGGTGTAAATGACCTCCATGCCCGCGTCTCGCAAGGCCCTGGCGATCACCTTGGCCCCACGGTCGTGCCCGTCGAGGCCCGGCTTGGCGATAAGCACGCGTATCTTGCGGCCCGCCTCATTGCTCGCTACCTGCTCGTCCAGTTCAGATGGCGACTTTGCCACCATTGTGCGCCTCCTAAGTGTCGGGGTGTCCGTGTGTGTTTGCTCCATATTACAACTTTGGCCCCGCCCAGTAAAGGAATGGTGCGTGGTTCAGGGGTGAAGGTAACCTTGAACGGGGGTGGCGTGCCAGGTTGCTGTGGGGGGACGCCCTGTGGCTAAAGCCACGGGCTGACAAGAAGCAAAGTCTCCTTCGGAGACTAGGGAACAAGAGGGTAGGGTCTGTCCGCGAACCGTAGGAAGCAAGCGACCAAAGGTGGCCCCTGTCATTCTGAGCGCAGCGAAGAATCTCGTCCTCCATGCAGGTGTTTCCCCTTTCCTCAGCACAATTCAGCACAGGGTTCCTTACGGGGGTAAGGAAAGGTGGTATTTGGGTGCTGAAGGACGAGATTCTTCGCTACGCTCAGAATGACAGAGGGAGAGTCGGTCGCGCAAGATCAGCACCTGGCAGACACCGGGTAGTCTCCGAAGGAGACTTCGCTGCTTGCCAGCCCGTGGCTTTAGCCACAGGGCGTCACGCAGGGCGACATTTACGCTATCTCCTCACTCAGAACTCGTCTAACCGGCAGAACGTCGCGTTGGAAGCGGTCATGATGGCCTCCACTTCCTCCTGGCTCAAACCGCCCTCTAGCGGACGCGCCATAATGGACCTGTCGTTAAGCTCTTCCACCGGCTGCTCGAACAATACCCTCAAAGCCAGGTCCACCTTTGCGTCCCGCGCCAAAAAGGAGGTCCCGCCTACACCCTCTCCCCCGGCGGCGTCCGCGAAGGCCGATAGCAGGTGTGGTATGGCCTCCTCGTGGCCGGGGAGTGTCGCTATTTCAGACAGCACGAAGCCCTGTTCCTGCCCGGCAGGCTGCGCGGCGTCCCGGTTGGGTATGTATGCAATCGCGTAACCTACGTCGCGCCCTTCCTGCAGGCTCTGGGCTAAGAACAGGTCGATTGTGTAGCCCCTCGGCGGCCGCTCAAGCTTGCGCACGTGGAGGCCCTTCCAGTAGGCGGCATCGCGGGCGACGGTAAGGGGCCGGTCACGGTTGTATGCCTCGTATATGGGCGCAATAACTTGCCAGTAGTCAGGCTGTGGGGCCAGGTCCGAGCGCGTGACGGTATAGCTGCCTGTGAGCGGAATAGACGACCCGGAAAGCACCCCACGTGCGTACGGCAGCGAGTAGGCACGGTAACCGAGTTGCAGGTAGAGCGTGCGGCCCATCTCCGAGGTGAAGAGCAGGGTCCACTCACAGCCATCGCGGGGCATCCTGTCGAGCGCCATCTCCATCAGCCTGCGAGCGTGGCCTTGCTTGCGGGCTTTCTCTACAGTGACGACGTTGGACACGCAACCAACCCGGCGGGGCCTGCCCTCAACGTCCCGCAGGTCGAACAGCCAGTAGTGCACAGTCGCCAGTACTTCGCCGTCGGGCAAGGCGGCCACAAAGGTATGTTCCATGTAGGCGGGGTCTGCACCTATTCGCCTCTTGAGGAACTCGAAGTCGGTGTATCCCCACGTCCGCATCCAGAGGGGAATTACCTGGCCGGGGTCCGAGTCGGCCATCTGCCTATAGCTTACGTTTTCCACAAGCCACCTCCATTGTCCGGGTGTAAGTTGCCGGGCCGCCCGCACTTCTCGCTCCAAAGTGACGGAAGTCCCGAACTTGTTGGGACTTCCGGCCCCCAGGTGCCAGGGAACATAGTACTGAATGATACAGGAAGATAAGACCATGCTCCTATTACCCTTTAGTCCCGCGTCGGGTAAAGTGCTAATATCGATAGCAGACTGTAGCGCCGTCAATAGTGACAACCCTGCTACAGGCCCGGTCTTATACATCCGGCCTTCTTCAACGTGCTTACGGAAGTACGCGGAGCAGACCGGAACAACATTATCTCTCTGGAGGAATTATCCAATGGTTAATCTAGGTACTCTGAGGAACGCCAGCAGTCTGAAGAAAGTGCTGCTCACCGTCATGGTGCTCGGCATGGCGACGGGCGTGTTAGGCTCCGGCACGTTCGCCACTTTCACGGCCCAGACCACCAACCCGAACAACACGTTCGTGGCGGGCACCCTCGTGCTGAGCAACACCAAGACGGGCGGCACCACGTGCTTCTCGACAGGTGGCGGCAGCACCGACACCAACAGCAACAGCGCCTGCGAATCGCTGTTCAACGCCAACGTACGCAAGCCGGGCGAATCGGCCGCGCAGACGCTCACCGTGAAGAACGAAGGCTCCCTGGCCGCCTCGGCCCTCAAGCTCTTCTCCACCGCGTGCGGCAACGCCAACAGCGCGGGCGAATCGTACTTCGGCACCGGCCTGCCCTGCGGCAAGGTCCAGCTTTACATCCAGCAGTACTCCGACGCCGGTTTCACCACCCCCTCTGCCTGCCTGTACGGTGGGGCCTCGGGCGCTACCTGCGACTTCTCGGACACCACCAAGACCCTCTCGGCCTTCCAGGGCGCATACAACTCGTCCACCAACGGCCTGACCATAGGCAGCGGGCTGGCCGCCGGGGCCTCCGTCTACGTGAAGGTCGCCGTGCAGCTCCCTTCGAGCGCGGACAACAGCTTCCAGGGCCGCCAGGCTAGCATGGACTTCAACTGGTTCCTGAGCCAGTAATCCTCGCACCACACGGTAGTCCCGCCGGGTGAAGTTTCCTCTTTACACATAGCTGGAGGAAACTTCACCCGGCGGGCCAACTCGTCACCTACCCAGAGAGGCAAGCATGGAAGCCATGTCAGTTAGCGGCACAGCGGTGTCGAGCAATGAGATAGAAGTAGATGCAGCCGTGCGGGAGACCCACAAAGCCGGTACTTTCACCTCCTCCCGGTTCGGCAAGCTGGTCACAAGGCTCGTAACCACTGCCGGCACCGCGCTGGCGGTAGGCGTGGTGGCCCTCACGATAGGCCCGCGCTTTCTACCCTACCAGACCTACACGGTACTGTCGGGCAGTATGGAGCCTACGCTGCCCGTGGGGTCTGTGATCGTAGCCGTGCCCGCTACGGGCGAGGAGCTACACACCGGCGATATTGTTACGGTGGCAAACCCGCAGCACGCCGGGGAACTGGTCACGCACCGCATCATCGCCATCGAGAACACTCCCCAGGGCCGCACTTTCCAGACCAAGGGCGATGCCAACAACGTGGCCGATAGCTGGGTAGTGCCCGGCACCGGCAAGGGCTGGCGCTACGCCTTCGCCATCCCCTACCTCGGCTACGCCTTATCCACCCTCCAGAGCGACATCGGCCGCTTGCTCCTGCTCGTCCTACCCACCCTACTGCTCGCCGGCCTGCTGCTCGTGGAGATATGGCTGCCCGCCAGGAAGCCCGAACAGGCCCCTGACGCCGCGCCCGCCGGAGCTTAGAAACGTGACACGCGGGCGGTTTGCCGGTGCGGTTGTCCTGTGCGCGCTCTGCGTGCTACTCAGCATCGCCCCCAGCATCAAAGTTACCTTTGCGCTGCTGACGGCACGCACCGCCAACCCCAACGCCCGCTTTGCCACGACCTCTCTGTACGCGCCGGCTAGCCTGCAAGCCAGCCCCAGTGGGCGCAGTGGGGTGCTTAGTTGGACGGCCGGGCAGAACGGCAACGGCTACAAGGTGCTGGGGCTTGGCAACGGCACGAGTAGCGCCTGCCCCGCAAGCACCAGCGCCAGCTACACGACCATCACCACCACCACCGGTCTTAGCTACACCGACGCCAACCGCTCGCCCGCGGGCGTGCCACAGGGTACATGGTACTGCTACCAGGTGCAGACCGCCTACCAGTCGTGGAGCAGCGTCCAGAACAACCCCGTGGCGGGCATCCAGGTCGGTGTGGTCGCTACCAGCGCGCAGCTAGTCAATCTCAGCGCCAGCAAGCTGGATACCGGGGACCAGTTCATCTTTACCTTCAACCAGTCGATTGATACCACTACGGGTCCCGTGAGTGGTAATAGCGTGTGCAGCAACGGCACGACAGTTTGGATTGGCAGTACTACCACCGGCGGAGGCTGTGCCGCTACCGAGACGGTGAACGTGGGTAAGATCACGGGTGGCTCGCTGGTCGAGAACACGCGCTGGGCTGCTACGTACGTGTGGAGCAACAGCAATACGAAGCTCACGATAACTCTCGGCTCGCGCACAGCGGGCAACAAGGCCCCCACCCTGAGCGCGTCTACCTGGACGTTTACCCCCACCACGACCAGTACCAAGCTCCTGTCGTCCGCCGGTGCCTTTCACATCTGTGATAGCAACACGGGTGGCGGGAACTGCACACCGACGCTTGCAATAGGCACGTCCGTTGCCGCCGCGGGTGCCCAGCAGAGCGCCCCGGGAAGCGCACCGGCGGACGCAGACAGCGCCCCAGCCACCGCCACAGCTACCCCCACAAAGGCCATCACCGCCACCGCTACTCTTACTCCCACGACCACCAGCGCCCCGGCGTCAACCCGCACTGCCACCAGCACACCCAAGGTCACCGCAGCCAGCGCCACAGCCAGCGCCACGCCCTCGTCATCCCCCACACCTTCTCACACTGCGGCTCCACCCACCGCCACGGCTACTTCCTCTCCTACCTCTACGTCTACAAGGACACCTACAGCCACTGCTACGAGGACTTCTACAAGCACAGCCACCGTTACGGCTACGGTTAGTCCCTCTCGTACTCCGGCGGCCTCGGCTACTGCTACGGCTACCGAGGCCCCAGCTAGCCCCACAATGGCAGCCTCTGCCACGGCACAAGCTACGGCAACCTCCGGGCCGTGTACGGCCACCCCTACAGCCAGTCCGACAGCGGGCGCGGGCGGCACGTCACAGCCCCCCGGCACAGGCACCGGCCCATGTGGGGGCACAGCTACACCTACAGCTACGGTGCCAGCCACCGCCACGAGCACCGCTACGGTTGCCGCCACATCTACAGCAACGATGACGGCCAGCCCCACGGCAACCCACACAGCCGAACCTACCCAGACTGTGCCCACCGCCTCGCCGGAAGCCACAGCTCCGCCGACCGAAGCGGCTGAGACCGCCACTGCACCGGCCAGTCCAACGGAGGTGCCCGCGACCCTCACGCCCACCTCCAGCCCCACCACGCTCCCACCCACAGCGGTACCTACGGGCCAGCCCTAGCAAACAGTGGGATTGGAGCTTGTGGTGTCAAGCTCCAATCCCACTTTGTTACCGGCCTATGTCGCCTATCGAGAGGGGTCTTAGCTCCTGTTCGACCAGGTCGCGCCGGTCTCCGGGTTCTCCCACTCGTAGCCCCATAGCTCGTAGCCGAGCAGCCGTTTGGCTTCTTCGTGGTTGCCCCGCGCCTCGGTGGCACCCTCACCGCTTCGGGTCTTTTCGGCGCGGGCGGCGAGCCGGGCTAGGCTGTCGAGGTAGCGGTTCAGCTTGTCGAGGGCGGCCTGCGCCTGCGGGTAGGTGGGGTGCAGGTTCTTGATGTCGAGCAGGCGCACGAGCACGTCCACCACCTGGCGGTAATATTCAGCGATGCCGTAGTTGGCCCCGGCGGCGATAACCCGCTGGCGCTCGTGGAAATTGGGCATCAAGTAGCCGGGCATGGCGAAGTTCATGAACACGTCGCACAGCGGCCAGACGTAGTTGGGGTCGATTTGCAGGTGGGCCTTGACCGCCTCGCGGTAGAACGTATAGTGCAGCGTCTCGTCCTTGGCCACTGTGCGCAGGATGTTGGCGAGTATGGGGTCCTCACCATCCGCTTTCTTCGCCACGCTGACGTAGAACGCCTGGGTGGAAAGCTCCTGGACCGTGGTGTAGACCATCCCTTCGAACGGGGTGGCCTGGCCCGGCGTCCACGCGTTGCGCAACACTTCCTTGCGGAGCTTGTGCAGCCGGTTGGGGTCGTCGTTGCGCGTCACGAGCAGGTACGTTTCGAGGATGTTGGAGTGCTGGTCTTCCTCGCTGGTCCAGGTGCGCACGAAGTCTTGCAGCACCTCAAGCTCGCCCGCGAAGATCTCCGTAAGGCCGGTGGTGAACCAGGGGAGGTTCACTTCGGTGAGCAGGGCGGTCTCCACTGCCAGGGTGAGTTCCGGCGAGATGGTGGCCTGGGAGGGGTGCCAGGGGTCGGTCTTGAAGTTGCGGCCGCGCTCCCACGGGATGAGGTCGTGGTAGCTCCAGTCTATCTTATTCGAACGCTCCAGGTGCAGCGTGTATAGCTCGCGGAGCTTGCTTTCCAATCGTTGGTCGGCGGCGGTCAATTTCATCTAGTGACGTTTCTCCAATCGCTCAGAAAATAGAATGGCTGCGTCGAAGGACATCTGGATACGCCACGCGCATATCTGTAACGGTAGTCTAGTATACCAGACTTGAGCAATAACCGAGCCAAGCGGCAGTCACATTATATCTTAACATGTCAACAAAACGACCTCTTGGCCCGATTCGCAAGTGGCGCGAGAGCCCTGTGGGGATGCCCTGCCAATGAATTGAGGCATGGTCATAAATCAAAATGAGGCACAATCCCACGCGTGAGGTGTAGCTTCAGCAAGTCCAAAATACGGCATTTGGCTCCCTCCTTACCACTATTTGCCGTTACTTCACGCGTGCAAAATGATTTATGACCAT
>DASVQO010000346.1:0-4394 GCA_036389075.1 Chloroflexia bacterium
GCGTGACCATCCTGGTACTCGTCATGTTCGGCTGGATGGGTATATGCCGGCTGGTGCGTAGCTCTATATTGTCGCTGAGATCGCGGGCCTTTGTGGAGGCTGCCAGGGCGCTGGGGGCGAGCAACAGGCGCATCATCCTGCGGCACCTGCTGCCCAACTCGATTGGCCCCCTCGTGGTGGCTGCTGCCGCCGCCGTGGGCGATTTCGTGATCATCGAGGCGGTGCTGGCATACTTCAACCAGGGGATAATCGACTTCTTCACGCCTTCCTGGGGCAATATGCTGGCGAGCACACAGGGCTACATCTTCACCATCACGGAGTTGAACCCCTGGGTGGACATGCGCCCCTACCTCATCATCCTCCCCACCTTCATGATACTGTTGACGGTGCTTTGCATCTATTACGCCGGTGACGCCCTGCGCGAAGTGCTGGACCCACACCAGACGGAGGGACGGTAGGCGAGTGATGAGAAAAGAGACGAAAACGCAAAGCATGCCCTGAGCGCAGCCGAAGGGACGCCAAGACCGCCAAGACCGCGCAAAGATAGGGGATTATTCGGAGTGGTGCCACTAACCCCTAACTCCGCTCGCATCGTTCGTAGGAGGTCCTCCGACATTGGCTACTTACCTCATCAGGCGGTTTTTGCAGACGCTGCTTTTTATAGTGGTATCCGTGTTCCTCCTGTACACGTTGCTCATGTATATCATGCCCGGTGGTCCGGCAAGGCGTGACGGTCGTGGGAACGGGCTGTCTGAAGCGAGCGACTACACTTACTTTGGGCTGGACCGACCGTGGCCGGAGAGTTTTGGGTCCTGGCTGTTCCGCCCTTACGACCCCACGGACGTGGAAATCACGGGTGTTGCGGCTCCCGAGGGGATAGATTTCAGCATCGGGGGCCTGCGGATCAGGGGTAGCGGCGCGCTGACGGGCAACTTTGAGACACATAGCAGTTGGTTTCGCAAGCCCCTGGGTGCCGTCCTGGGGGGGCGTTGGGGCAACACGACCGTTCTGGTTGGGGCTGCGCTGGTGCTGGCGGTAGTGGCGTCGCTGGTGCTTGGGGTGCTCGCCGCCAGCAAACCGCGCTCCACGTTCGACCACCTGCTGACCCTTTTCTCGTTCGCCGGGTCGTCCATCCCGCCGTTCGCGCTGGGGATGCTGCTGATACTGGCGCTGGCGGTGTTCCCCGTGATATTGCGGTACCGCTATGGCTGGGAGTGGCTGCCCTCTCTGCCGCCGGGCGGGACCAACGCCATAGACCGCGACGACCTGCTCAACCGCGCCTATTACATGGTGCTGCCGGTGACTACGCTGGCGCTGGCGCAGGTGGTATGGCTGTCGCGGTACGTGCGGGCCTCGATGCTGGAGGTGCTGGGGGAGGAATACATACGCACCGCGCTGGCGAAGGGGGTGCCGGCCACCAGGGTGCTGATCAAGCACGCGCTTCGCAACGCCATCATCCCCTTCATCACGGCGGCGGGCCTGACTGTACCGGGCCTGCTTTCGAGCGCCATCGTGGTGGAGACGCTGTTTGCCGTCAACGGCATAGGCCAGACCTATTACCTGGCGCTGGGGGGCTGCATTACGGTCCCCAACGTCACGTTCTGTCCCGCGTTTGGGAACGACCCCGACGTGCCCGTGGCCCTGGTGCTCACGTCCGTGTTCGTGGCCCTGGTCGCCTTCTCCAACATGCTGGCCGACCTACTGCACGTGGCGGTCGATCCTCGGATAAGCTACAGTGCCAAGATGAAGTTTTGAGGTGACCTGCTTAAGTAAGGAGCGGCTGTATCACTTATTCTCCAGCACTTTCAGCCGCTGCGTCGCCTCGGTACGCAGCCCGTCGTCGTCCGTCTGCTCTATCACGGCCTGGTAATCGGCTATTGCCTCGACATTATCGCCCTGGAGGCGGTAGGCTTCAGCCCTGTCAAAATAAAAGGCATCGGCTTCGTTGGGCGACAGTTCTATTGCCTGGGTATAGTCCGCTATCGCGGCGCTATAGTCCGACTTTTTAGCGTATACCCGGCCGCGCTGGTGATAAGCGTCCTGCAACGCAGGCTCCAGTTCAATTACTCGATCAAAGTCCTGGATCGCCAGGTCGTACTGGGTTGTTTCCACGTAAATTATGCCCCGCTGGTAGTAAGGGTCCGGCAGGTTAGGCAGTAGCTCTATTGTCCGGGTAAAGTCGGGAATAGCGCTATCGTAATTGCCCTTGTACATATAGGTGGTGCCGCGTTCGAGGTAAAAACGGCCATCGTTGGGCACAAGCGCTATTGCCTTACTAAAGTCCGCGATTGCCTCATCCAGCATATTCTTGAAGCGGTACGCTATCCCCCGGTTGTTATAGGCCATTGCGTAGTCGGGCTTGAGGCGTATAGCCTCGGAGAACTCCGTGATGGCCTTGTCCGCGTCCCCTACCTCCCAGGCAGACAGACCCTGGTCGTTGTGCGCGCTCGCCCCGGCGGGCACCTGCCCGGGAGAAGCTGGCGCCTGGCCCTCGCCGCTTCGGGTCAGGAAGAACAGGCCCGCGCTCGCGGCAAGCACCAGGGCCGCGATGATAAGCACGGCAGCCAGCAGGGGCGGGTTCCTCTTGCCGCTGGGAGGATTTTCCGCCCAGCGCGCTGTCGAAGGTCCACCACTCCGGGTGACAGCCGCAGGGCTTTCAGGCGCAACAGGGGGCTGTGGTTGTGCGCGCGCTCCGGTGGCGGGCGGCACCTGTTCTGAGGGTCCGGTTTCCACTGCGGCCCTTGTAGACGCCTGCGGGGCCGCCCCGCTTGCAACGGCTTCTGACTGTGCACTGCTTGCGACCGGCACGGGGGCGGCGGCGGATGGCGGCACGGGGGCCGTGGGGCCGTCAGTGGTGGGTTGGCGCTTCTCCAGGTTGAATATGCGGCCGTCGGGCGAGCGCATGTAGAGCACGGGGGTGCCCCATTCCAGGCCGTTGCCCCTGCTTTCGGTGAGCAGCACCTTGCGGGCCTCCGTGAGAGCGGCGTCCACCGGGTACCCGTCCGACATGGCGCGGTAGAACTCGTGGGCGAAGATGATGGCGGCGCGGTCGGTGATCTCGAACTGCATGGCGATCACCGCAGGGAGGCCCCCTTGCACCAGGCTCTGGGCGACACCCGCAAACGGGTCGTCCACAGCTGAGAGCGCGCCCTCGCAGGCGTTGAGCACGGCCAGCCGCAGCGACGCGTGGTCGTGCAGCAGCATCGCCAGGTCCTGCCCGCTCACCGGGCGGCCCCGGCCGTCCTCGTCCTCCAGGATGAGCAGCCCATCGGCGGCGTTGCGGTCGAAGGCCCCGTGCCCGATGAAGTGGAAGATGTGGTACTCGTCCCGGCGGAGTTGCCTTTGCAAGCCGGTGAGCGTGGACACCTCCAGCAGGTCTAGCTGCACGAGGCCCGCCTGTTGCAAGCCCGCGAGGGTGGTACTCAGGTTCAGCCACTCCTGGCGCACATCAAGCTCGGGGAAGTCGCTGGGCGCGGGCAGCATGACCAGCACTCGCAGGGGCTGGACCACTTTCAGAGGGCGGATGCGCTCGGGCAGGTCGAGGTAGCGCACCAGGGGCGTCTCGGTGGAGAGGGCCAGGAAACGGTTCAGGCCCGGGTTGTAGATATACTCCCACGGCACCCCGGCGAGTTCCGGCACCTCGACCAGGCGCAGGCGCAAGCGCAGACCCACGCGTTCTTCGCCCGATTCGCCCCGCTGGCGGGCCTGGTCTATGCTGCTCTGCATGGCGCTGCGCACGTCAGCCGTGAACAGGGCGGCGTAAAGCTTCTCACCGAACCGCTTGGCGGCCTCGACCTCTGAGGTCTCGACCCGCCGCACGCCCCGGCGCGAGGGGCCTGCCTTGAGCATGAAGTTCTCAAGCTCGAGTTCGGAGAACGGCAGGTCGAACGGGGCGCGTATAGTTTCGCCGGAAGGCGCTTCTACCACCAGGCGGTAGCCGCCGTCGCCGGAGCGTTGTATGTGTACGTCGAAGTTGAGGTATGAGAAGTTAGCCATGACCCCTCGAAGGTGTGTGCGGGTTGGTTGTTAGTGAACGCTTCCTGATGTGGCGGTGAACGGGGAATAGAGGAAGCCTGGAGAGTATGCGCGCTCTTAGTATTTCGTATTGTAGCAGAAGGCTACATGGGTAATCAATAAGCAGCCTAAGGCAGAGTGTAGTCATTCTCGGTGGGGATACTCAGGCAGACGTAGGATAAGGACAAACCTCAAAACGCATGGCATACATGTTAAGTGCGTTTTGAGGTTTTATCCCAATGTGGGGTGTTACGGCCTGCCAGGTTCGCCCTGCCAGGTCGCCCTGTGGCTGAAGCCACGGGCTTACAAGCAGCGAAGTCTCCTTCGGAGACAACATGATGTTGCTTAGTCCCCGCAGGGGACTTTGCTTCTTGTAAGCC
>DASVQO010000347.1:0-4552 GCA_036389075.1 Chloroflexia bacterium
ATCGTTCCAGCCGTCGTACTCGCCGTGCTAAAGGCATGCATGGGGCAAAGGGGAGTGCCTGCGAGTTTTCCACAACACGCGTAGCCGGGAGTATAATGGTGGCAGTCCCGAAACATACGTGCTAAATTCGTTCTTAGAACCTATCTTTTTGACGAGGTCTTTTTATGCCCGCAGGTGCCGCCAGGAAATCCAGCAAGCCCCCAGGTCCGACCTGGACCAAGATCGAGGGAGGCAAATCAGGCCAGCCTCGCAACCGCTCGGCTTCCACCAAGAGCAGCCCCAGGCCGCAAAGCTACGGTGGCGGCGGGGGCAACGGCAAGCCGAGGCAGTTCCAACCCAAATCGAGGCGACCTTCATTCGAGGTGCCGTCTCACTTGCGGCGCGAGATGTTGGGCCTGGTGATGCTGGTGCTCGCCGCGTTGTGCGTGGTCGGGCTGCTAAGCTGGTTGAGCGGGAACGCGGGCGTGCTGTCGGTGGTGGGTGGGGTGCTGGCCGAGTTGTTCGGCGTGGTGGCGTGGCTGGTGCCGGTGAGCGTGGGGCTGGGGGCCGTCTTGCTGCTCGTAGGCGCGAAGGCCAACTCCCGGTGGACCTCGCCCCTGGTGCCGTTCGGCCTTACGCTAATGCTGCTGGGCGCGATGGGCTTTATCCACCTGTTCGCCAACGGCCAGGCCGCCGCCGACGCGGGGCAGGGCGGCGGCTACCTGGGCCTCGCTATTTCGACCCTGCTATCCGACTACCTGACTAGAGTAGGCGCGGGCGTGGTGCTGGTGGCAGTGGCTACGCTGGGCTTCATGCTGGCTTTCGGGGTATCTCTGGGACAGCTTATCAGGGGTGTCGGCAAGCCCACCGTAAAAGCCGGGCGTTTCGCGGGAAAGACGCTCGGCAGGGCCGGCAGCCAAGTCTCCCGGCTGCTCAGGGAGAGGTCCGCAAGTAGAGCAACCGGCCCCGGTTCCGTGCGCATCAACGGCCAGTTGTCGGTTGATGACGACGCCCCAGCCACCCAGGATGATGCGGACGAGGAAGAAACGCCGGCAAGACAGACCTCCCATGACTTGCAGAGCGCGCCTACCCAGGTAGTAGTCCTGCCCGCCGAAATCACCGCGCCGGAAAAGCTCAAGCCGGAGCCTTCCATCAACAAGCTTAAGCCGAAGTCCGGCCCGGCTGCCGACACGGCCCCGCAGATACAGACCGCCTCTCCGTTCGGCTACGTGTGGAACCTGCCGCCGTACAACATGCTAGACACCACCGGCGAGGTGAAGGTGAGCCAGGCCGACATCAAGGCCAAGATCAAGGTAATCGAGGAGGCGCTGGCTTCCTTCAACGTGGAGGCCACCGTGCGCGAGGTGAACACCGGCCCCGCTGTCACACAGTTCGCGATAGAGCCGGGGGTGGGGGTACGCGTCAGCCGCGTGACCTCACTGGACAAAGACTTGGCCCTAGCGCTGGCCGCGCCCGACATCCGCATCGAGGCCCCAATCCCGGGGCAGTCCCGCATCGGGGTGGAGGTGCCCAACGCCACCTTGCAGGTGGTTGGCCTGCGCGGGTTGATGGAGTCGGAGGTATACGCGGGGTCCAAGGCGAGGCTCAAGGTGTGCCTGGGCAAAGACACCCACGGCCACCCCGTCGTGACCGACCTCGCCAAGCTGCCGCACCTGCTCGTAGCGGGGGCCACGGGCAGTGGCAAGTCGGTGTTCCTCAACTCGATGGTGATAGGCTTCCTCTTGCAATTCACCCCCGACGACCTGCGCATGCTCATGATCGACCCCAAGCGAGTGGAGCTAACGGGGTTCAACGGCATACCGCACTTGCTGCGCCCCGTGGTCACTGACGTGCGCATGGAGAAGGACCCGCAGATGAAGTCGCGCGGCCCGAACGGCGCACAGGCCGATCGCGAGCGGCCCCTCACAGCGGTGGAGGCGCTAAAGTGGGCGCTGTGGGAGATGGAGAGGCGCTACAAGCTATTCGCCAAGGGGCAGAGGGGCAAGGACAACATCAGCAAGGTGTTCCGCAACATCGAGCAGTACCGCAGCTTCATGCGCGACAACCCCGATGTGAAGATGGAGCACCTGCCCTACATCGTCATCATCATCGACGAGCTTGCCGACCTGATGCTCACCGCGCCGGAGGAGGTCGAAACCTCGCTATGCCGCCTGGCGCAGCTTGCGAGAGCTACCGGCATACACCTCGTAGTCGCGACACAGCGTCCCTCGGTGGACGTGGTGACGGGCCTCATCAAGGCCAACTTCCCGGCACGCTCGGCTTTCGCGGTGACCTCTCAGGTGGACAGCAAGGTCATCCTCGACGGCGCAGGCGCGGAGAAGCTGCTGGGGCGCGGCGACATGCTCTACACCGCCTCGGACGAGAGCAAGCCGGTGCGTATCCAGGGCACGTTCGTGTCGGACGCCGAGTCGGACCGCATCGTCAACTTCTGGCGCAAGCAACTGCCCTCGCCGGAGGACACCGAGTCGCCACCTGAAGCGCAGGGCGTGGTGCAGCCGATGCCGATGCCGGAGTGGCTGGGCACGGGCGACCCCAACGAGGACAGCGAGCTACTGGAGCAGGCGATAGACCACGTCAAGCGCAACCGCTACGTGTCGGTGTCGATGCTCCAGCGCAAGCTGCGGGTGGGCTACAACCGCGCGGCCCGGCTGGTGGAGCAGATGGAAGAAATGGGCCTCATCTCGCCCGCCAACTCGGACAACAAGGGCAAGCCCCGCGAGGTGCTCATCGGCGCGCCTGACAATCGCGGCCTAGATGTGGATGAGCCGCTGGACGAGGACGAAGTGTAGCTTTTGCCCCGGCGGTTGAAACCGCGCGCAACATCTACAAAGTCGGCCTACGCCGACTGCCCCAGGTGCAAAGAAGTCCCCGTAGGGGGACTTTGTAATGGTTGCCCGCGGTTTCAACCGACGGGGTATAAAGGAAGGGAAACCATGCTGGAAGAGCGAACGACCCTGGAAGTCATTTACGAAGGCTGGAAAGAGTACATGGACACGGTGAGGGCGGCTCTTGAACCGCTCACCGCCGAACAACTGGGACTCCAGGCGGCCACGGAGCGAACGGTAGGCCAGATGGCCCAGCATATCGTGGCGGCCCGTGTCCTCTGGTTCCACGACTTCATGGGAGAAGGCGGCGAAGAGCTCGACCTATATTCGGCTTGGGACGGGCCGGGTGCCTCTGTATTGGGCAGCAGTGACATTGTTCGGGGGCTGGATGCGACCTGGCAGTTCATGTGGGACCGTTTGTCGCGGTGGACGCCTGAAGATATGCGGCACACCTTCCCGCAGGAATGGCGTGGGGAGCATTACGACCTGTCGCGCAGTTGGGTCGTCTGGCACGTACTCGAGCACGACCTCATACACGGCGGCGAAATTTCGCTCACGCTCGGTATGCACGGCCTCGACGCGCCGCGCCCGTAGAGGCTCTTCACAGACAGCTTTGAGGCTCAAGGACCTGTGTTTCCTATGGGCCTCATTTGTTTTCAACCTGGGTTACTTATCCGGTTCCACATTTCCGTTTCAGGTATAATTGCCACATGGGTGAATTCTTAAAGCAGTTGATCGCCTGGGCCACCGAGGTGATCGCCACGGTCGGCTATCCGGGCATAGCGTTGCTTATTGGGTTAGAGGCTGTCTTTCCCCCGATACCGTCAGAGGTGATCTTGCCGCTTTCCGGCAGCCTCAGCGCCACCGGGCACTTCAACCTTGTAGCGGCTATCGTGGCGGCCACTATCGGGTCGCTCATGGGCGCAAGCGTCCTCTATGGGATCGGGCGTTGGGGCGGCGAGACTCGGATTGGCGACTGGCTCGACCGCTACGGCAAGTGGGTGCTACTTTCGCGAGACGACCTGTATAACTCGCGCACATGGTTCGCCAAGCATGGCAACTACGCTGTGCTGGTGGCGCGAGTGATCCCCGGCATGCGCTCCTTCGTGTCGGTGCCGGCAGGGCTTGCCTCCATGCACTACGGGCGGTTCCTGTTGTTCACCGCGATAGGCAGCGCCCTCTGGAACGGCGGGCTTATCCTGGCGGGGTATTTCCTGGGCCGCAACTGGAGCCAGGTCGAGGGGTGGTTGGCCCCTCTTGGCCCGGTTATTTACCTCATCATGGCCCTCGTGATAGGGCTGTTCGTGGGGCGGCGGCTCTGGACGAAGTTCGGCCCTAACGCGGGGCGAGCCAAGCCCGTGGAATGAGCCTTGCATGAGCGGGGTTTGGGAATCAGTGTCACGGCAGAGCGCGGGGGCGTTGCGCCGGGTGTTGGCATATGTTATCTTACGTGTAATTTTGCTCACAAAGCCGGGAGGGGAGAATAATGTTTAGCGAGCTTACCAGGGCCATTTACGACTCGTCGGGCATGGACTGGCAGACTGCCGAGAAGATCGCGTACACGGTGTTGGTGTTCATGGAGAAGAAGATGCCCCTTGAGGACTACAACATCCTGAAGCGGTACCTGTTGGGCGACGTGGAGTACAAGATGCCCGACAGGTCTATCTACCCTGGCTACGGGGGAGAGTTGCCGGACCAGGCCAGGACGTAGACCTTGGTGCCGTTGC
>DASVQO010000348.1:0-7629 GCA_036389075.1 Chloroflexia bacterium
ACAGCCGTGCTCAACGGCGACGACCCGCTGGTGAGGGGCATGAGCGAGGTAGCGTCCGCACGGGTGCTCCTCTACGGCCTCGACCCGCAGTGGGACATCTACGCCACCGACATAGAGGGCCAGGGCTTGCAGGGCGTGCACTTCACCCTGCACGTCAAGGCGACCGGCGACCGCTGGCGCATCCGGCTGCCGCTCCTGGGGCGGCACAGCGTGCACACGGCGCTGGCGGCTGCGGGGGCGGCTCACGCGGCGGGCATGGACTGGGACTCGATAATCATGGCCTTGCAGCGGCTCGACGCGCAGGTGCGCCTGCTGGTGGTGCCCGGCTACAACGGCTCTACCCTCATAGACGACAGCTATAACGCCTCGCCCGACTCCACGATGGCCGCGCTCAACCTGCTGGAGGAGATGCCGGGGCAGCGGGTGGCGGTGCTCGGTGACATGCTCGAGCTGGGCAGCTACGAGCGGGAGGGGCACCTCAAGGTGGCGCGCAGGGCGGCGGGGGTGGCCCATCGCCTGGTCGTGGTGGGCAGCCTGGGGCGGCTCATCGGAGAGGAGGCGTTGCGCTCCGGCATGCCCCAGGACCGGGTGTTCTTCGCCGCCGACAACGAGCAGGTGGCCGTCTACCTCAAGCGCGTGCTCAAGGCGGGCGACTACGTGCTGGTGAAAGGCTCGCGTGGCCTGAAGATGGAGCAGATTGTGGATGCTTTGAAAGTTGATGGATAGTCTTGCCTGATTTACTTCTCCTGTGCGTGTCCCTGGCAGCCAGCATCGCCGGTCAAGTGGCCAGGTCGCTGCCTGATGTGCTCTCGCTGTTTGGCGACGTGGTGGCCCAGACGGCGGTATTCACGTCCACGGTCACGCCCACTCCCCCACCCAGCGGCGACTTGCCGTTCACCCTGCCCCTCCCCAGGGACGTGATGGTGCGCGGCCTGACGTTGGGTGCCGTCTCTTTCCTCATCGGCCTCATGATAGGCAGGCCCGTAATCAACTGGCTGCGAGACCGCCGCATAGGCAAGAGCATACGCATCGAAGGCCCCGCCAGCCACCAGATCAAGACGGGCACCCCCACGATGGGCGGCATCATCTTCATCATACCGCTGATTATCGTGATTGCCATCTTCATGGACATCCCCCGCTTCCTGTCGTTGCTGCTGCCCCTCGCAATCGTCGTGTCGTGCGGCATCCTGGGGGCCTTTGACGACCTCCTGAGCACGGTAGTACGCAACCGGGGGGGCCTGGCGGGGCGCTTCAAAATGGCCTGGCTGCTGGTGATCGCCATTTTGGCGGCCTGGATAATCTATTTCCTGCTCGGCAGGCACAACGTGGGCGTGCCGTTCATGGGGTTGCAGCCCGTGGATGCGACCATCTACATGGTGCTGGCCGTGCTCGCCATCGTGGGCACCGCCAACACGGTAAACCTCACCGACGGCCTCGACACGCTCGCGGGCGGCACCACGGCCATCGCTTTCGTCTCCTACGGCATAATCGCCTACCTGCAAGGGCAGGAGCCGGTGGTGCTCATCTGCTTCGCCACGGTGGGTGCGTTGCTCGCGTTCCTGTGGTTCAACGCCCACCCCGCGCAGGTGTTCATGGGCGATACCGGCTCGCTTACGCTGGGCGCGCTGCTGGCCGTGTGCGCCCTCATGACGGACCAGTGGCTGCTGTTGCCCCTGGTGGGCATAGTGTTCGTCATGGAGGGTATTTCCGATATCCTTCAAGTGTTATACTTCAAGCTGACCAAGGGCAAGCGCCTCTTTCGCATGGCCCCCATCCACCACCACTTCGAGCAGCTTGGCTGGTCCGAGACCCAGGTCACGATGCGCTTCTGGCTAATCAGCATGCTGGCCGGGATGCTGGGGGTAGCGCTGGCGCTCGTGTAATTTTGGATTTTAGGTTTTGGATTTTGGATTGTTCTCCTAAATCCAAAATCTAAAATCCAAAATCCAAAATCGTATGTCTTTTCCTTACGCCAACAAAAACGTACTGGTCATGGGCCTCGGGGTGCACGGGGGCGGGCTGGGGGTTGCGCGCTACATGGGGCGCAACGGGGCCAACGTGCGCGTGACCGACCTGCGTAGCGCCGAGCAGATGCAGGAGTCGGTTGACGCCCTGGCGCGGGAGAGCTTCGCGGTGGAGTACACGCTTGGCGAGCACCGGGAGGTCGATTTTCGGTGGGCGGACGTGGTGGTGCGCAACCAGGCGGTGCCCCTGACTTCGCCCTGGGTGGCCCTGGCGCGGCGGCTAGGCAAGCCCGTGGAGACTGAAATCAACATCTTCATGCGGCTGTGCCCGGGGCCCGTCATTGCCGTGACGGGTACCAAGGGCAAGTCGTCCACCGCCACCTGGACGTGGGAGATGGTGCGGCACTGGCGGGAGGACGCGGTGCTGGCGGGCAACCTCCGGGTGTCGGCGTTGGAGGCCCTCGACCGCATTACCCCCGAAACGCCGGTGGTGCTTGAGTTATCGAGCTTCCAGACCGAGGGATTCGAGGAGGAACGGCTTGCGCCCCACCTGGCAGCCGTCACCAACCTCTCGCCCGACCACCTCGACCGCTACAGGAGCATGGAGGAGTACGGCGCGGCCAAGAAGCACATTTTCCTCTACCAGCAGCCGGAGCGCGGCGATTACGTGGTGCTCAACGCCGCCGACGCGGTAGTGGCGGGCTGGGCCGATGACGCTCCCGCCGGGGTAGCCTGGTTCGGCATAGGGGCCGCCACCCGGACGCCGGGCGTTTACGTGCAGGATGGCGTGTTCTACTGGTACGAGCAGGGCCGGGAGCGTGTCTTTGTTGGGGAGGCTGCCGACTTGCAGGTACCTGGCGCGCACAACCTGGCGAACGCCGCCTGCGCCGCCGCACTCTCCATCCTGGCGGGCGCGCCCCTGGAAGCGGTGCGGGAGGGCCTGCGCTCCTTCAGGGGGGTAGCCGACCGGCAGGAGCTGCTCCGGACCTTGCGCGGCGTGCGCTTCTACAACGACACCACCTCAACGACCCCCGCCTCCACTATCGCCGCGCTGAACGCCATCGAGGGACCAATCGTGCTCATAGCGGGCGGGGCGGACAAGGGCCTCGACTTCGCGGAGCTTGCCCCGGTGGTTACAGCCGAGACGGTGGGCGTGGTGCTGCTGGAGGGCACGGCCACCGACCGCATGGAGGGGCAGTTCCGCGAGGTGGGGGCCAACCTCCTGGGGCGCTTCTCCGATTTCGGCGAGGCGGTGCGGGTCGCCTTGTCCGCCACGCCGGAGGGCGGGGCCGTGCTGCTGTCGCCGGGCACCGCCTCCTTCGGAATGTTCCGCAACGAGTTTCATAGGGGCGAGCAGTTCCGCGCCATCGTGGCCGCCCTTACATGAGTATGTGAGGCTCGACCGTGTCCGGCTCCCCTAATATTTACCAGTTGCCCTCCAACTTGCCTGTCCCCTCGGATGACGGTGCGTGCGACCACCTGCCGGGGTTGCCCGTGCCTTCTCTGCCCCTGACCGCCACGGGCGGGGAGGTGGTGAATCTTGCGGACCTGCCGGGGAGGACCGTCGTTTACTGCTACCCACGGACGGGGCTGCCCGGCAGGGAGCCGCCGCAGGGCTGGGACGACATACCGGGCGCGCGAGGCTGCACGCCGCAATCCTGCGCCTTCCGGGACCACTACAAAGAGTTGCAAACCCTCGGTGCCAGGGTGTTCGGCCTGAGCGCCCAGACCACCGACTACCAGCGTGAAGCCGCCGAAAGGCTGCACCTCCCCTTCCCCCTGCTGAGCGATTCCAACCTGGCGTTCGCCCGCGCCCTGCGCCTCCCTACTTTCGACTTTGAAGGCGTAACCCTCCTCAAGCGCGTCACCCTCATCCTACGCGACGGCGTCATCGAGCACGTATTCTACCCCGTCTTCCCTCCCGACAAGAACGCCGAGACGGTAATCGCCTGGCTGACCGACAACTCCTAGTGACTCCATATCGTTACAAGAGAGACGGAACCGCCAGGGCGCCAGGGACGCCAAGGACCGCACCAAGAGAATAAAGGCTCTCGCCGGGCAGGGGCACCCTGTCTGTGTCTCAACGGTGGGAATCTAATCTACCGATGTTAAGCAATTCCCAACTGTAGATAGATTCTCGCTTCGTCCCACGCCCGCAGACCTTTAACTCCATTACCCAGTTCTTATCCGCCTTTTTTAATCCCACTACGCCCTTAGTCCTCTTGGCGCGCTCTTGGCGTCCCTTCGGCTGCGCTCAGGGCAGGCTCTTGGCGTCTTGGCGGTTCCGCCTCCTGCCCTCCCGGTATTCCCCACCTGTGGATAACGGCCCCCGCACGTCCCCCGTGCGCTAAGATGGACTCCCTGGAAGGCAAGGAGTCATCCTCGCCCTCCGGCAAATCCAAAATCCAAAATCTAAAATCTAAAATCACCCCACCACTATGTCTCGTGCCCGACGTTTCGAAAGACCCGATTACTGGATACTGGCTGCAATCGGCATCCTGTGCATGATAGGCGTGCTCATGGTCTTCTCCTCCAGCGGAGTCGAGGAGGGCGACCCCACGCGCCTGGTGACTCGCCACGCGATGATGCTCGGCATCGGCACCCTGGCCCTGCTCGTGACGATGAGCGTGCCCTACACCCGCTGGCGCAGGTACTCGGTCCTGGGCATCGTGGTCGCCGGGTTGCTGCTGGTGGCGGTGCTAGTGCTGCCGCCCTTCTTCGCGGACACTATCAACGGGGCCAAACGCTGGCTCTCCATCGGCAACCTGCCCTTTTCGCTTCAACCCTCCGAACTCACCAAGCTGGCCCTGGTCGTCTACCTGGCCGACTGGTGCTCCACCAAGGGCGAGAAGGTGCGCGACCTCACAAATGGCCTGGTGCCGTTCGGCATCGTGCTGGGCGCGCTGGCGGGCCTGGTGTTCATCGAGCCGGACATGGGCACCATGCTGGTCATCTTCGCGATTGGCGTGACTATCTACTTCGTGTCGGGCGCTGCCATGTCGCACCTGATAGTGGGCTTCCTGGGGGCCATGATCGCCTTCGCCATCGCGGCCACGGCGGCCCCTTACCGCATGCAGCGCGTGCTATCGTTCCTCGATCCCTGGCACGACCCGCAGGGGGTGAGCTACCACTCGGTGCAGTCGCTGCTGGCCCTCGGTTCGGGCGGTTGGACGGGCATGGGCCTGGGCTCGGGCCGTCAGAAGTACGGCTGGCTCCCCGAGCAATCGACCGACGCCATCTTTTCGGTGTGGGGGCAGGAGGTCGGCTTCGTCGGCGCGGTGCTGATGATCGCCCTCTTCCTGGTGGTGGCCTGGCGCGGCTATCGCGTGGCCCGGCTCGCCCCGGACGGCTTTTCGTCGCTGCTGGCGACCGGCATCACCACCTGGATCATCTTCCAGGGGATGCTCAACATCGGCGCGGTGAGCGGCGCGGTGCCCTTTACCGGGGTGCCCCTGCCCTTCATCAGCTACGGCGGCTCGTCCCTCGTGATCCTGCTTACCGGCGTGGGCATTCTGCTCAACATCTCCAAGCACGCCAACCTCCCCGTGGCCGAGACGCGCAACGTAGGCAACGCGGCCTCGAAGGTGCTCCGGCTTGAGCCAAAGGCGAGGTAGAGAGGTGCGTGCCGTGCCCAGGAGAGACGCCCCATGACAATCACGCTCGAATGGTGGCAGTACATCCTCCCCGCGTTCATCGCGTGCGGGGTGGTGGGCCTCTACATGGGCTGGCGCATCATGGGGCTGTGGACGGTGGGCGTTTTCTTCAGCGGGCTGGTGGCCGCCCGCCTCGGCCCAAAGCTGGAACTGTTCATCAACAAGTTCTTCTCGGTCGGGGGCGAGTTCTTCGCGATAGCCGCCGACAAAGACAAGAGCGCCATCCCCACCCCGCAGGTCAGCATCGCCTCTCCGTGGGAGCCTGTGGCGACGGGCGCGCTGTTCCTCACGCTGGTGTTCATCTCCTGGTGGGTGGTGCGCAAGCTGGCGGGCCGTGGGGACGTGGGCGTGCTCGGCTACCTGATTGGGGGCATCTTCGGGGTGCTGGCGTGCCTGGTGGCCGTGTCGCAGGCTTTCGACTATTGGGCCGATTTCGTGAGGCGCAGCGGTGGCAACCCGGCGGCGGGCACCACGATCACCGTGCCCCAAATCTCGGTGGGCGTGGCGGGCATCCCAAGCTCCAACCCCCTCATGGGCCTGGCAACCCTCGCCATCGGCCTTTTCCTCCTCATCATAATCGTGTACACTATCTGGCGCGCCATCCGGCCTACGTAGCGAGTTCCGAGTGCCGAGTGCCGAGTAAAGAGACGGAAACCGTAAAGGCGCAAAGGACGCAAAGAACACACTAAGAGTGTGACGGGCTTGCGGTACGTAGAGGTATAATGCATCGTGCCCTGGTACACAAGTCTCACCTGTCGAATGCCTCGGACAAAAGCGTCCCTGTCATCCTGAGCGCAGCGAAGGATCTAAGATGTTGGCCTTGCCTCATGCTAAACCCTCACCAACATTATCCCGGACGCTCAGCAGAAACCCTCTTCAACTTCTTTAGATCCTTCGCTGCGCTCAGGATGACAGGGGCACTTTGGTCCTGTAGTCGTATCGCCTGCAAGTCACGCTTGCTATAGGCGCGAACGAGTCGCTACCACTAAACCACGTCGCGTAAGCAAAGCCACACTTACCCCCAGAACGGAACCAATGGACCTATCTTCCCATCGCTGGCACTTTATCGGAATAGGCGGGGCGGGCATGAGCGCACTGGCTGAAGCGTTGCTAGACCTTGGCGCTTCCGTCTCAGGCTCCGACCTTTCGGCTTCCGAAGTTACACGCGCGCTTGAGGCCAGGGGAGCGCGGGTCGCGATAGGGCATCGTGCCGCGAACCTGGGAAACGCGGACCGGGTGGTGTACACCGGCGCGTTAGCTGCTGACAACCCGGAGATTGCGGCGGCGCGGGAACGGGGCCTGCCTCTCATTCGGCGGGCCGAGTTGCTGGGGCAGTTGATGGACCTGCGGCGTGGGGTGGCGGTGGCGGGCACGCACGGCAAGACCACGACCTCCTCTATGCTGGCCTGGGTGCTGGCGCGCGCCGGACGCGATCCCTCCTACATGGTGGGCGGCACGATACGGGGGCTTGGGCCGGGTGGGCACTGGGGCGGCGGGCCGGAGCTTGTGGCCGAGGCGGACGAGTACGACCGCTCTTTCCTGCAACTGCGCCCCGAAGTGGCTATCATCACCAACATCGACAGCGACCACCTTGAGTACTACGGCAGCAACGACGCCATTTACGCCGCCTTCGGGGAGTTCGCGGCCAACGTGCGCCCCGGCGGCCTGCTCGTCATGTGCGCCGACGACCCCACCTCTATGCAGCTTGCCGCCGATTTGCAGGCAAGCGCCGCGTCCTTCCGCTTGCAGTTCTACGGCTCGGCCTCCGGCGCTCTCTGGCGGCCTGACGCTATCACACCCAACGACATAGGGGGCAGCGACTACGTTGCCTTGCGGGACGGGAAGGTGGCGGCGCTGGTGTCGCTGCGGGTGCCGGGGCAGCATAACGTGCTCAACTCGCTGGCGGTCATGGCGGCGTGCGTAGAGCTGGGCCTCTCGCCTGAGGAGGTGGCCCGCTGGTTTGAGGGGTTCGAGGGGGCGGGACGGCGGTTCGAGGTGAAGGGGGAGGTTGG
>DASVQO010000349.1:0-4227 GCA_036389075.1 Chloroflexia bacterium
AAAAGAAGACTTAGCTGTAGAACACCAGCACCAAAGCCCCACCTTGTCATTTCGAGCGCAGTGAGAAGTCTCGTCCCTCACCGGGTCGTTCCTCTTTTCTCCTGGGACCCTGTTGGTATACGAAAGGGCTTGTTTGGGTGCTGAGGGACGAGATTTCTCGCTACGCTCGAAATGACAAGGTGGGGCTTTGGTGCTCGTATCCATACTAATGTCATTCTTGAGCTAGCTTCTAAGAAAAAATTCACAGGTCACAAAGGAGACACGCATGCAGGTCGAACTCGGACAGAGCGGGCAACAGGGTTATGAGAGGGTAAGCTGCGGCCAGCTTCGGTCGCAGGACGACGGTCGGCAGGTGCAACTCAACGGCTGGGTGCACAGGCGGCGCGACCAGGGCGCGCTCATCTACATCGACCTGCGCGACCGCGACGGCATCACCCAGGTAGTGCTCAACCGCGAGCAGAACAGCCAGGCCCACAAGATTGCGGAGACGGTGCGCTCGGAGTACGTGCTCCGCGTAGAGGGTACCGTGCAGCTTCGCGGGGCCGAGCGGGTGAACCCCAATCTCGGCACCGGCGACGTGGAAGTGGTGGCTGGGCAGGTTACCATCCTGAACGAGGCCAAGCCCCTGCCCTTCGAAATCGCCAGCGGCGCGGACGCCGACGAAATGCTGCGCCTCAGGTACCGCTACCTCGACCTGCGCAGGCCCCGCATGCAGCGCAACCTCATACTGCGGCACCGCGTCGTCAAGTTCATCCGCGACTACCTGGACGAGCGGGGCTTCGTGGAAATCGAGACCCCTATGCTCACCAACGAGACCCCCGAGGGCGCTCGCTCCTACCTCGTGCCAAGCCGCATACACCCTGGCGAGTTCTACGCCCTGCCCCAGTCCCCGCAGCAGCTTAAGCAGCTTCTCATGGTGTCGGGCATGATGCGCTACTTCCAGATAGCCCGCTGCCTGCGTGACGAAGACCTGCGCGCCGACCGCCAGCCCGAGTTCACCCAGTTGGACCTCGAAATGAGCTTCGTGCAGCGCGATGACGTGCTCGACCTGATGGAAGGACTGTTCGCGGAGCTCACCGAGCGCGTCAGCGAAAAGAAAGTGCTGTTCAAGCCCTTCCCACGCCTCACATTCGAGGAGTCGATGCGCCGCTTCGGCAACGACAAGCCCGACCTGCGCTTCGGCATGGAGCTTACTTACCTGGAAGAAGTGCTGCGTGCCAGTAGCTTCGCGGTGTTCGCCTCGGCCATCGAGTCGGGGGGCAGCGTCGCGGGCATACGCGTGCCTGGCGCGGGCGGCTACACCCGGCGCGAGCTTGACGAGCTTACCGAAACGGCCAAACGCTACGGCGCGAAAGGGCTGGTGTGGTTCGCGGTAGAGGAGAAGGCCGAAGGTGGCCTGCAGTTCCGCGGCCCCGCCGCCAAGTTCCTCACCGAGGACGAGACAAGCGGCATCGTGGCAGCTTTCGGCGCGGAGGTGGGCGACCTGCTGCTAATCGTGGCCGACACCACCCCCACCACGCAGGACGTGCTGGGCCGCCTGCGCCTCGATATGGGTCGCAAGCTGGACCTCATGGACGAGTCTGTCATGGCCTACGCCTGGATTATCGACCCGCCCCTGTTCGAGTGGAACGCGGAGGAGAAGCGCTGGGACTCCACGCACCACCCCTTCACCTCTCCCTTGCCTGAGGACGCGCACCTGCTCGAAACCAGCCCCGGCCAGGTGCGCGCCGCCGCCTACGACATCGTGTGCAACGGCTACGAGCTTGCCAGCGGCTCCATCCGCATCCACGAGCGCGGCCTCCAGTTCCGCATCTTCGAGCTGATGGGCTACGCCGCCGAGGACATAGAGGTGCGCTTCGGCCACCTGCTGTCGGCCTTCGAGTACGGCGCTCCCCCCCACGGAGGCATCGCCCCCGGCATCGACCGCCTGGTGATGCTCCTGGCAAGCGAAGCCAATATCCGCGAGGTGATAGCCTTCCCCAAGACCGCCCAGGCCCGCGACCTCATGATGGGCGCGCCCTCCCACGTCTCCGAACGCGCCCTGAAGGAATTGCATATCCGGGTTACGGGCGAAGGGCAGCAGGGGAACTAAACGCCAAGACGCCAAGACGCCAAGACGCCAAGACGCCAAGGACCACGCCAAGATAGTTGAGGTTAAGGGGTACAAATAGGACCAGGGTACGACACTATGTACCCTGGTCCTCTTGCTTTGAAGAACACCATCCTTAACTAGGCGTGGTCCTTGGCGTCTTGGCGTCTTGGCGTTTAGTTCCCCTGCTACTATTGCGTGCCTAGCGGCTGTTGGCATGCATCCTGCCTCCCTGCTGTGTAGGGCGATTTGTAGACCCTATATGGAGGACACACCAAGTGGACGCTAACAGAACGGTAGACGTAGGCAGCCTGCTCGACTCGGTTGCCCAGATGCTCAAGCAAAACCAGGCCGGGCTCGACAGCACCGGCGCGCAACACGGGGCCACCGCCCACGGCGAGAGGATGGCTACCGCCTTCCAGGTATCGGCATCGGCGGCCCGCAAAGCCCGCACTCGCGACGCAGGAGAGCAGTTCGCGGCGGCGGCGGAAGCCATGAGGCGGCAGGGCAAAGGCAAGGCCACGCAGTACTACGCCAACGGCCTCGAACTGGCCTCGCAGCAGTTCCAGGGCAAGCAGGGCCTCACTCCCGACGATCTCGGCCCACTCTTGCAGGCGCTGGCGGGCGGCGCTCAGCGCAACAACCCCGCACAGCCCGGCCAGGGCAGCATGCTCGATGCGCTCCTGCCCGCCGCCCAGGGCTTCAACAACGCACGCGGCAGCGGCCTGGATCCACAGGCGGCCGCCCTCCAGGCGCTGGGTAGCGCGGTCATGGGCGCGAAGAACACCCAGCAAGCCGCCAGGGGCAGTTGGTTCGGAGGCCAGCAGGCACCCACCGGCGCGATAGACCCCGGCGCGGCCTCGGCCACCAACATCATCGGCGGCATCGTCTCTGCCTTGCTACCCACCGTGCTCGGCGCGGTAATGAGCCGCATGGGCGGCGGGCAGTCACAGGCTCAACAGAGCCAGCCGCAGATGGGCGGCAATTCAAACGACCCCCTCGGCGGCCTGGGGAGCCTGGGCGGCTTGCTAGGTGGCCTGATGGGTGGCGGCCAGGGACAGCAACAGGGCCAGGGCCAGGACGACTTGCTCGGCAGCCTCGGCGGCCTACTCGGCGGCGGGCAGTCCCCTCAGCAGGGCCAGGGCGGACAAAGCAACCCCCTGCAAGACCTCCTTGGCGGCCAATCTCCCCTCGGGGACCTCTTCGGCGGAGAACAACCCCCTCCTCGCCGCGACGACTCCCGGTACGTCTAGCCGAGTAGACGGAACCGCCAAGACGCCAAGAACGCCAAGGTAACGCCAAGGTTAATGAGGGTGTTCTAAGCAAAAGGACCAGGGTACGTCATTAGGTACCATGGTCCTTTTGCTATTCTCTAAACCTCATCCTCTTGGCGTGGTTCTTGGCGTTCTTGGCGTCTTGGCGGTTCCGTCTCCTGTTGCTACTGCCCCATGCGTTACATGTCGGGGACGGGCTGTTGGCCGTAGGGCTTCTGGCCGATGGCTATGAGTATCGGGGTGGCGGTCTTTACGCCCTCGTCCGAGAAGTACTTCTTGACTTCCTTCAGGTGCTTTTCCTCGAACTCGGCACGCTTCTCCGGCGGAAGCTCCTGAAGCAGGATATCGCCCCAGGTGCTGCCTCTCCCGTACTTCCACCAGTCGCTAGGCGAGGTAAAGTGCACCGGGATCGACTCCTCACGCGCGTGAACGCGTTGCAGCCCCGCCTCCCGCAACAGTTGCTCCAACCCTTTCCCCGTGCGCGTCAGCCTCGCCGCTTCCGAGTACTCCGGCGGGTGAAGGTCCAGCTCCTCCGACACTTTGCGAAGCCGTGCCATGTAGGGTTGGCTCAACGGCGCGAAGGCCGTCTCCGGGTCGGCGGAGGAAATCACCAGGCGGCCCCCCGGCTTGAGCACGCGACACATCTCGGCCAGCGTGCCAGGGATATCCGGGAAGTAAAACACCGCCAGCCCGCACGTCACCAGGTCGAAGGTGTTGTCCTCGAACTCCAGGTGCCGCGCGTCCATCATCTTGTACTCGACGTTCTTGACCTTGCGGGCACGCGCTTTGCGCTCCGCGAACTCCAGCATACCCTCTGCAAGGTCGATACCCACCACCTTGCCGCTCGCCCCCGCCCGGTCCGCG
>DASVQO010000350.1:0-7177 GCA_036389075.1 Chloroflexia bacterium
TCGGACTCGCTTTTCGGCAATGGCGCGCTGATAGGGGCGGAGTGCGACATCAGGGATATGACCGTGGTGGGCGACAATGCAACCGTCGGGGCGGCGAACCGTCTAAGCGGTGGACGAGTGGAGATAGGGGAACAGGTACCCGCGGGGCAGGATGGCTGATTGCGTCTTTTGTGGCATCGTTGAGGGCAAGCTGCCGGCGAGCCTCGTCTACGAGGACGAGGCGGCCCTCGCCTTCATGGACATCCAGCCTATCAACGCCGGGCACGTACTGGTTATACCCAGGGCGCACTTCGAACTCATGTCCGGCATGGACGAGGAAACAGGCGCGCACCTGTTCCGGGTCGCCATGCGCGTGCAGGAGGGGATACGGCGCTCAGGCGTGCGCTGTGAGGGCATAAATCTCTTCCTCGCTGACGGCGAGGCAGCGGGCCAGGAAGTATTTCACGTCCACCTGCACGTATTCCCGCGCTACGCGGGCGACGGCTTCAAGATAGAGGACGACTGGAGCGTACGGCCTCCGCGCGAAGAATTGGACGAGGTTGCCGCGAGTATCAGGAGGCTGATAGGTAACGGGTAGTGGGTTACCAACATATAGCGCCCCCATACCTTATAATAGCGTGACTAACAGTTTGAAGGAGTAAGTTTTGAGAGTACTGGTAACGGGCATCACCGGGTTCGCGGGCAGTCACATGGCCGAGTACCTGGCTGCCGACCACGCTGATGTGGAGATTTTCGGCGTCTATCGCCGCCGGAGCAGGTTGGAGCACATGCAGGACACCGACCTGCAAATCAACATGATAGAGCCGGGGGTGGCGAGCGTAGAGACGATACAGCACGCGTTCCAGCCCGGCAAGGTCAACCTGATCGATTGCGACCTGCTGGACGCCTTCAGCGTGCAGAAGCTGATCGGCGCGGTGCGGCCCGACCGCATATTTCACCTGGCGGCGCAGAGCCACGTACCGACTTCGTGGAACTCCCCGTCGGCCACGTTACAGGACAACATCCTGGGCCAGCTTAACATCTTTGAGGCCATCAGGGTGGCTGGGATTGACCCGCTGATCCAGATTGCAGGCTCGTCGGAGGAGTATGGCCTGGTCTACCCCGACGAAGTGCCCATGAAGGAGAGCAACCCCCTGCGGCCCCTATCGCCCTACGCGGTGAGCAAGGTCACGCAGGAGATGCTGGCCTACCAGTATCACCAGAGCTACGGCATCAAGAGCATCGTCTCGCGGGGCTTCAACCATAGTGGGCCGCGCCGTGGCGAGAACTTCGTGGATTCCTCGTTCGCCAAGCAGATTGCTGAGATCGAGAAGGGCAAGCGCGAGCCGGTCATCTACGTGGGCGACCTGTCGAGCAAGCGCGACTTCACCGACGTGCGCGACATGGTGAAAGCTTACTGGCTGTTGCTTGAGAAGTGCCGCCCGGGCGAAGTCTATAACATAGGCTCCGGCAACACCCGCACCATGCAGGAAGTGTTGAACATGCTCCTGGGCATGTCCCAGGTGCACGTGGAAGTGCGAGTGGACCCCACCCGGCTGCGGCCTTCCGACGTCATGATACTGTGGGCGGACGCCAGCAAGTTCAAAGAGGCCACGGGCTGGGAGCCTACCATCCCGTACGAGCAGACCTTGCGCGATACATTGGACTACTGGCGGGCGAAAGTCTAGGTCCGTCCTGATTAGAATCTAGTATAATAGGCCCATGACGAACACCACGCCGGAGGGTGAAGGCGGAAAGAGTGCGTCGCCCCGGTTGGCGGGGATGAGGGAGTTGGAGATACAGGTCAAGACCTGCCAGCTATGTCGCCTCGCTAAGACGCGCACCAACGCCGTGCCCGGCGAAGGCTACATTCGCACCGATGTGATGTTCATTGGCGAGGGGCCGGGCTACCACGAGGACAAGCAGGGCCGCCCGTTCGTGGGGCAGGCGGGCAGCTTCCTGAACGAGCTTTTGGAGCTTGCGGGCCTCCAGCGGGACCGAGTTTACATAACTAACGTCGTGAAGTGCCGGCCGCCCAACAACCGCGACCCCGAACCTGATGAGAAGATGGCCTGCGCCCCTTACCTTGAGCGGCAAATTGCCCTCATCAATCCCAAAGTGATCGTGACGTTGGGCCGGCATTCGATGGGACGGTTCTTTCCCGGCGAGCGAATAAGCCAGATCCATGGCACGGCGCGGGTGGTGGAAGGGCGGCTGTGCGTGGCGATGTACCACCCGGCGGCGGGCCTGCACCAGGCAAGCTTGGCCGATATCATCCGCGACGACTTCCGCAAGCTGCCCCTGTTCATGGAAGAGGCCGCCGCGAGGCTGTCTACCCGCCCCATGCTCGTAGAGCCGGAGGAGCGTATCCAGGCCGCGGAGCAAGCCAGGGCCGAGGTAGTCACACAGCCTGAAACGGGCACCGTGATTGACACTCCAGTGGTGATGGAGGTAGTCGCCACGGCCCCTGCGCTAGACGGTGCTGATATTGCAACGATGCAGGAAGCGCCCGCGGAGTATGCCGCGACTGAGCCGGTGGCCGAAGTCGTGCCGGAAGCAGTACAGGTCGCAGAGGTCGCGACGGCACCCGTTGAAGAGGTCAGGGCCAAACCGGCGGCGAGGCGAAGCAAGAAGAAGTCGGGACCGCAGTACAAGCAGATGTCGTTCTTCGACCTGTAATGGAGCAACACGCGAATGTCGGATGTTGACGCGCAAGCCAGTGCCGCGCCCGCCCCGGTACTCACTTCCTCGGTGTCGAACGAGTACCGCCTGTCGCGGGACGGCAGGCGGCAGGGGATTATCCTGCTGGTCGGCGTGTTGAGCCTCGAGGTATTCGCCGTTTGGAGCCTGGTGACGATCCTGGACCGGGGCCTGGACGGGGCCGAGTGGGTTTCGGCGCTCCTCATGCTCGGAATCGCCCTCGTCGCGCCCCTGGTGGCCTGGACGTTGCTTGAAGAGATGAATAGCCGGTATGCGGTTGCAGCCGACGGCCTGCGCTACACCAGCATAGGGGGCATCGAACTGCTCTACCCGTGGGAGCAACTCGCTGGGTTCAAGACGGAACAGCGGCGAGGGCGCGTAGCGCGCTTCTTCCTGGGCGAGGAAGACACTACTGACAACGAAATTGACACAAACGCCGGTGCTACAACGCCGGGCGGTACAAACGAAGAAGAAGAGGAGAGCGAGGCAGAGCCGCAAACTCTCGTCCTGCACGTGCGCGAAAGTTACAGGCCGCAAGTGGATAGCCAGCTTGGAAATCCGCTGCTGCGGTTCCTGCACACCCAGGCGCATGGGAACACGATACCCATCCATGGTGATGTCGAAAACAGGGACGAGCTTGTGTCGCAGATTGCCTCGCGTATAAGGAATAATGCATAGGCAAAAAGTAGAAAGCGCGTACATCGACCCGCAGCCCACGACCGAGTTCGTGCGCATGATACCCATAGGCGGGTTGGGCGAGGTCGGTAAGAACATGGCCGTAGTCGAATACGGCGAGGACATCGTAATCATAGACGTGGGTATGGGCTTCCCCGAGGAAGAGATGTTCGGGGTGGACCTGGTGCTCCCCGACATCAGCTACCTGAACGGCAAGGAGCACCGCATCCGGGGCATCGTCATCACCCACGGACATGAGGACCACATCGGCGGCCTGGCGTACCTGCTGCCTCAGCTTAAAGCGCCGGTTTACTCAAGGCCGCTCACGTTGGGCCTGATACGCAACAAGCTGCGGGAGCGGGGCCTGCTGGAAGAGACGGACCTGCGCGAGGTTAACGCGGGCGACGTGGTGCAGCTTGGTGAGATGCGGGTGGAGTTCATCCACACCTGCCACTCTATACCCGACGCGACAATGATTGCGGTGCATACCCCCATCGGCACGATAGTGCATACGGGCGACTTCAAGCTAGACCCCACCCCAGTGGACGGATACCCGCCCGACTTCGCCGCCTTGCAACGCCTGGGAGACGACGGCGTGCTGGGCCTGTTCAGCGACTGCGTGCACGTGGAGACCCCCGGCTACACCCCTTCCGAGCAGATGGTCGGGCGTACGCTTGGCCCTATCATCGCGAACGCGCCGGGCCGGGTGATTATTGCTACCTTCGCCTCGCTCATCTCGCGGGTGCAGCAGATCATGGACCTGGCCTACAAGCATAACCGCAAGGTGGCGCTGCTGGGGCGCAGCCTGGAGAACAACGTGCAGGTCGCCGTGGAGCTTGGCTACTTGCAGATTCCCGACAACCTGATAGTGCCCGTGGGCGATACCGGCAAGCTGTACGACAACGAAGTGCTGGTCATCTGTACGGGGGCTCAGGGGGAGCCAACTTCGGCCCTCTCACGCATTGCCAACGACGACAGCCGCCATTGGAGCGTGAAGCCTGGCGACACCTACATCCTGTCGGCCTCGCCCATCCCCGGCAACGAGACCAGCGTGGGGCGGGTCATCAACAACCTGTTCCTCAAGGGCGCTGAGGTCATCTACAGCCACATCGCCCAGGTGCACGTGTCGGGGCACGCCAGCCAGGAGGAGCACAAGCTGGTGCTGAACCTGTTGCGCCCGCAGTACGTGATACCGATTCACGGCGAGCGGCGACACCTGGTGCTCTACACCAAGATAGCGCAGTCGCTGGGCGTACCGCCGGAGAACACGTTCCTGGTGGACAACGGTTATGTGGTCGAGTTGAACCGGGACGAAGGTAGAATAGCGGGCCGGGTGCCCGCGGGTGCGGTGTACATCGACGGGCTGAGCGTCGGGGGCATCGGCCCCGTGGTGATCCGCGACAGGCAAATGCTCGCCCGCGACGGCGTGCTGCTGGTGGTGGTAACGATAGACAAGCAGTCCGGGCAACTGGTGACGACCCCCGACATCGTGACGCGCGGCTTCGTGTACGCCGCCGAGGCCGGTCCTCTGCTGGAGGAGACCAAGGAGCGGGTGCGCAGCGCCCTCACCCACGCCGACGGCGTCTACACCACCGCCCCCGACTGGAACTTCCTCAATAAGAAGATCCGCGACACCGTAAGCCAGTACCTCTACGCCGAGACCAAGCGCCGCCCGATGATACTTCCTGTGGTGGTGGAACTGTAATTACGAAGTACGAAGTACGAAGTACGAATTACGAGTTGGTGGCGGTAGCTGTAATTCGTAATTCGTAGTTCGTAATTCCCCGAAGGGGAAGCGATGGCTACGATACGCAGGGCCGCCGAATTGATTGACGCCTACTCGGAGTACGCCAACTTCGCGGGTGGGGTGCCGTTCGAGGAGGTGTGGGTGGCCGAGCAGCAGCTTGCGGTGACTTTCCCCGACTCGTACCGGGATTTCCTGCAGCGGTACGGGGCGGGTTCTTACGGCGGGCTGGTGATCTTTGGTCTGGGAGTGCCCCCTACCGCCGAGCCTAGCGTAGTCTACTCCACCGAGTTGATGCGCAACGCCGACGATTTCTTCCCGAGCGACCTGGTGCCCGTCATGGACACCGGGGAGGGCGACATCCTATGTCTTGCCACATCGAGGCTGAACGACGATAACGAGTGCCCGGTGGTGCAGTGGATCCCTGAGATGTCGTTCGAGGAGCAGATGTTCGAGGTGATCAACACCACGTTCGCGCACCTCTTGCTGCGCGTGGCGCGGCAGGTGACGGGCACCCGGCCAGGGGAGTAAGCACGCCGGGCGGCTAGAGGAACGGGCTGCGTTTGCAAAGCCCGTATAGGCAGGTTATCGCAAAGCAGAGAAAGTCCCCGCAGGGGGACTTTGTAGTTGTTGCACGCGGTTTCAACCGCCAGGCGCTTAGCGATTATGTCCAAGCGTACTTCCAAGCCCGGTTTGTCAAGTCGCCTGCGCGGACGGCGCGTGCTGGCGTTACTTGGCGTAGCGTTCCTCATCGTGATAGTAGCTGCCAGCCGCACGCCTCAATCCGGCCCAAACTGGGCTACTGCTACACCCACTTCTCCCCCTGGGCTCGCCCCTACCGATACCACCGTTCCGGCTGCTACATCGCTTCCGACGAAAGCGCCTGAGCTTGCTACCTCGCCTGTGCAGGCCCCTGCAACTCCTTCCATTGCCAATACTAGCGTTGCGGCGATAGAGGAACCACCGACGGAAATAGCGACACCCACGCTACTACCGACTTCCACGCCTGAGAGCGTGCCAGACAGCACCCCCGCACCTGAATTTGAACCAGCCAGCCTTGTGAGGGTGATCGACGGCGACACTATAGAGGTGCTTGTGGAGGGGCGGGAGGCTCGCCTCAGGCTGATTGGTATGGACGCACCGGAGACGAACCAGGGGCCGGTGTGCTACGGTCCCGAAGCGGCGGCAAAGGCCGAGGAGCTATTGAGGCCGGTAGGCGAGCGGCTGCTGCTGGAGAAGGACGTGTCCGAGGTGGACAGGTATGGCCGCCTGCTACGCTACGTGTGGTACGAGGGCGGGGCCGGGAGGACTATGCTCAACCTGGAGCTGGTGAGGCAGGGCTACGCCCGCGTGGCGACCTTTCCGCCCGATGTGAAGTACGAAGAGACGCTCCTCCAAGCCGAGCGCGAGGCCCGGGAAGGACAACTGGGGCTTTGGGGCAACTGCTCGCCAACCCCCGTACCCCCCACAGCCACTACGCCGCCACAGGTGCAGCTTTCTCCCACCCTGGAACAACCTGCTGCCACGCAAGCCGCCGATGTAGCGTCACCCACCGCAGCAACTTCCCTGCTCTACGACCCTAACGGCCCCGACCGCGATTGCGGCGACTTCGGCACGCACGCAGAGGCCCAGGCTTTCTTCGAGGCGGCGGGTGGGCCGGGCAGCGACCCGCACAAGCTTGACGGCGACCACGATGGCGTTGCTTGCGAGACCCTACCCTGAGGACCAAATAGGACGTAGGCAGGCTCCACGTCGAGCAAAGACGCCAATACCAAAATGGTTGCCGCGATGCAGGCCCCCAGCACCAGAATGTGCTCTAGCCCAGGTTGGTAGCTCCTTCACGCTTGTTCAGCCCTTTTCAGGTCCTCCGATAGAAGGCTGAACACAGTACGGGGTAAGCTGCATAATGCGTACCTCACCCCGCGCGCCTCGGCAGGCGACACAAGCCCCAGCACAGCCTTCCTATCATTTCAGCAACCTTACTCGATGTGCCAAAAGTACGGGCGGGGCGAACGGGAGTGGCTGCGAGTTTTCCACAACACGCGTGGCCGGGAGTATAATGGTGGCAGTCCCGAAACA
>DASVQO010000351.1:0-7507 GCA_036389075.1 Chloroflexia bacterium
CGAACACGCCCATTAGCAGCCACATAGCGTGCACCCCGAGCGAAGCGTAGAGGGCCAACGCCATGACCAGCGCCCAATCGCGGAGCGCGCGCTGGAGGTCGCGGCGGCCCAGGTGCGCGACCAGCGTGAGGGCAGCGACGGGCGCGAGGGCGTCTACCAGGCGGGAGGGCGCGTTCGTGACGAGGGTGGGGAGTGTCAGGGCGACGTAAGCGCCGAGGGTAAGCGCACCCCACGCCAGGCGCAGGGTCGTAGGGCCTTCAAAAAGGTTGCTTGAGGCCACGCCGACCACCAGCGCGCCCCAGACGAGCAGGGTAGCCATTACGGGGTTGAGCAGCGTCCACGACAGCAGCCAGGACAGGGGGCTGGCGAAGGACATCAGCAGGAGGATGAGGGCAGCTAGGAGGAGTTTCCAGGCGAGGTTGAGCCAGCTTGCGCGGGGGCCGCCGTGGTTGGGGACGCGCTCAACGCGAGGGGCGGGTGTGGCAGTGGGCGAACCCCGCATCAGCGGCTTCTCTAGACCGCCGCCGGGTCTGGGCTATTGGAGATGGGAGCCTGTTCGTCCGAAGTAGACGGGGAAGGGGTGCCGTCGTCCGCCTGCTGAGCGTCCGCGGAAAAGGGTAGGCCGTTGCGCTCGGCGTATTCGCGGTACTCTTCGGGGAGGATGCCGCCAAACTTGCGATGCCTGCGCCCGTACTCGCGGATAGCCTCCGCAAAGGCTTCCTTGTCGAAGTCGGGCCAGGTGGTGGGGGTGGAATAGTACTCCGAGTAGGCGGCCTGCCACAGGAGGAAGTTGCTCAGGCGCATCTCCCCGGCGGTGCGGATGATGAGGTCGGGGTCGGGTGTGCCTGCGGTGTCGAGGTGCGCCGAAATCAACTCCTCGGTGATGTCTTCGGGAGCGACCCCCTGGGCTGCTATCTTGCGCACGGCCCGCACCACGTCGTCGCGACCGCCATAGTTGAAGCAGACGCTGAGGATGAGGCGGCTGTTGTGCTTGGTGGTCTCAAGGGAGTAGGCGATGGCGTCCTGTAGCGCCTGGGGCACGTTCTCCATGTGGCCCAGGTGGCGTATCTGCACGCCCTCGCGGTCAAGCTCCGGCGTCTCGCGCTCGATCACTTCCGCAAGGATGCGCATCAGCCCGTTGACCTCGCTGTCGGGCCTGTTCCAGTTCTCAGTGGAGAAGGCGTAGACGGTGAGGTACTTCACGTCGTTCTCGACGCAAGCGTGGACTATGCGCCGGATGTTCTCGGTGCCCGCGCGGTGCCCCATGAGCCTGGGCTTGCCGCGCTGTCTAGCCCAACGCCCGTTCCCATCCATAATGATGGCAACGTGTTGGGGCTTGGGGTCGGAGTTCGCTTCGCTCATAATTTTGGATTTTAGATTTTAGATTTTGGATTAGAGCGTAAATCTAGAACCCAAAATCCAAAATCTAAAATGGTTAGATTTCCAGCACCTCGTGTTCTTTGCCTTCGCCTACGTGGTCAGCTTCCGCGATGTACTTGTGGGCCAGGGCGTCGATCTTCTCGTTGGCGCGCTTGTGCTCGTCCTCGGAGATCATCTTCTCGTTCTCCATCTCCTTAAGGTCGTGCATCACGTCGCGGCGCACGTTGCGGATCGCGACGCGGGACTCCTCCACCTTGTGCTTGACCACCTTCACCATCTCGCGGCGGCGGTCCTCGGTAAGGGCCGGGATGGGGATGCGGATGAGCTGGCCGTCGTTGGAGGGGTTGAAGCCCATCTCCGACTTTTGCAGGGCCTTCTCTATCAGGTGCAGCGCGCCCTTATCCCAGGGCTTCACCGTGAGCAGGCGCGGTTCGGGAGCCGCCACGGTCGCAAGCTGGTTCAGGGGGGTGGGGGTACCGTAGTACTCGACGGTGACCCGGTCGAGGAGGGCGGGGGTAGCTCGGCCCGTGCGGATGGTCTGTAGGTCGCGACGCAGGGCCTCTATGGCCTTTTTCATACGGTCTTCGGCGTCTTTTTGAACGTCTTCGATCATTGCTGCAATCCTCGCATGGTCTGTAGTTCGTGCGCTTTGCTCTCGGGTATGACTTCCGCGACGCGCGTATCGTCAGACTCGGTGGTGACGGTGGTGCCGACCTTCTCGCCCATGACGATGCGGAGGATGTTGCCCGGCTCCTGGAAGTTGAACACGACGATGGGCAGGCTATTCTCCATGCACAGGGCCATAGCGGTGGTATCCATAACGCGCAGGTCCATCTCAATCGCCTGCCGGTAAGTAACTACGTCGAACTTGGTGGCGTCGGGGTTGGAGAACGGGTCGTCAGTGTACACACCGTCCACGCGGTTCTTCGCCATGAGCAGCACTTCGCAGCCAAGCTCAAGCGCGCGGAGGGAGGCCGCCGAGTCGGTGCTGAAATAAGGGTTGCCGGTGCCCGCCGCCAGGATGACGACGCGGCCCTTCTCCATGTGGCGGATACCCCGCCTGCGGATGTAAGGCTCGGCCACCTCGTGCATGGCGATGGCTGATTGCACGCGGGTGGACACGCCCCGGTGTTCCAGGGCGTCTTGCAGGGCGAGGGCGTTGAGCACGGTAGCGAGCATGCCCATGTAGTCGGCGGTAGCGCGGTCCATGCCCCTGGCGGAGGCGGCGATACCGCGCCAGATGTTGCCGCCACCCACTACGATGGCTACCTGCACGCCGCGCTCGACCACCTCGCTAATCTGGTTGGAGATGGAGCTAACCACCGCCGGGTCTATGCCCGACTTGGCCTCGCCCGCCAGCGCCTCACCGCTGAGCTTGAGCAGCACCCGCCGGTAGCGCGGCTCCGGGAGCGAGTTGTTCACGCGCCTCATGGCGGGAAATTCTTCTACATCGTCGTCATCAGGCAACAGCGGATCGATCAAGGGGACCTCCTGGTGCAGGCTGCCATGCTGCCTAATAGTCTATCAGGTTTGGCAGTCGATGACAACAACCTGAGTGCTTGACGAGTGGTTAGTGGTTAGTGGTTAGTGGTTAGTGGTTAGTGGTTAGTGGTTAGTGGTTAGTGGTTAGTGGTTAGTTAGAAGGCCAATTCAACTCTAACCACTAACCACTAACCACTAACCACTAGCCACTCCTATTCCCCGGTGCCGTTGCCGGAGGTGGGCTGTTCGGTGCCGCCGGAGGTGCCTACCTCGAAGCGGATGAAGCGGCTGACCCGGATGTTCTCACCCAGCTTGCCGATGGCTTCCTTGACGAGATCGCGGATGGTCTTGCGGGGGTCGCGGATGTACTCCTGGTCGAGGAGGGCGTTGTTGCCGCTGCCCTGGCTGCCGTCGAGGGTGCCCACTTCGGCGGGGTCCATCGAGGCTACCTGCATGGCGACCTCGCGGGCCAGCGTGCGGAACTCGGGCGTGCGGGCTACGAAGTCCGTCTCGCAGTTCACCTCGACCAGCGCGCCGATGCGCCCGCCGGTGTGTATGTACGACTCGATGAGGCCCTGGCTGACCTCGCGGCCGGCTAGCTTGTTGTGCTTGTCGAGGCCCTTTTGTCGCAACGCTTCCATTGCCTTCTCCTCATTGCCGCCTGCGTCCTGCAAGGCGCGCTTGCAGTCCATAACGCCTGCGCCTGTCTTGTCGCGCAGTCTCTTCACTGCCTCTGCTGAAATGTCCACACTAACCTCCGTAAAGTTATGAGTTTTGAGTTCTTGGGTTTTGAGTTAGAAGGAAGTCTGAGCAACTCAACACTTAAACCTTATAACTCAAAACCCGCAAAAAGGGGGCCAGGCTTACCCAGCCGCCCCCATGCTTGTTGCCTGCCTGGCTACTCGGTAGCTGATCGCCGGTGCTTCTTATACCTCGGCATCGTCCGGGGTGAAGCTATACTCGCCCGGCTCGATCGTGTAGTCCACGTCCACGTCGGCGCGCATGCTCTCGCGGCGCTGGGCACCCTCGAGACAGGCGTCGGCTATCTTGGCGGTGATGATGCGCACGGCGCGTATGGCGTCGTCGTTGGAGGGGATCACATAGTCCACCTCGTCGGGGTCCGCGTTGGTATCGACCATCGCGACGACCGGGACGCCCAGCTTGATCGCCTCGGTGATGGCGATGCGCTCGCGGTGGGTGTCCACGATGAACACCGCATCGGGGATATCGCGCATGTCCTTGATGCCGCCGAGGAGGCTGTTCAGCTTCTCGACCTTCTCTTCGAGCTTGGAGGCCTCTGCCTTGGGCAGGTCGGCGAACTCACCCCGCTCCTGGCGACCTTCGAGGTCGGCGAGGTAGCGCAAGCGGTTGCGGATCGTGGCGAAGTTGGTGAGCATACCGCCCATCCAGCGCTTGTTCACGAAGTAAGCGCCGCCGCGTTCGGCCTCTTCGCGGATCGATTCCTGGGCCTGCTTCTTCGTGCCGATGAACAGGACTTTACCGCCGTTGGCTACGATGTCGCTCACGAAACCCATCGCGGCTTGCAGGCCGGTGACGGTCTGTTGCAGGTCGATGATGTGGATGCCGTTGCGCTCGGTGAAGATGTAGGTCTTCATCTTAGGGTTCCAGCGCTTGGTCTGGTGCCCGAAGTGCACGCCCGCCTCGAGGAGGGCCTTCATATTGATGCCGCTGCCGCCCTGGCCGCCTGAGCTACCGGAGCCGTCGGAGCCGTTGCCGCCAGCATAGCCGCGAGTGGGTGCCTGCGGCTGGGGCTGGGGCTGGGGCTGAGGTGCCGGTGCAGGGGCTTCCTGTGCGGGAGCGGGGGCTGTAGGGGTATCGATTGTATCCCCCTCGGCGGGGGCTGCCACCTGGTCCATGTCTGTATCGGTCGTCGCCAAAAGAATCCTCCGTCTGTGTTAAACGTCCGCCACCGTCTTTCGCGCCGGGCACGCGAGCCGCTACTAATGTTTGCGTTTCATGGCGGCTGGCGCGCACGTCCCGGCTGGTCGGGTGACGTGCTTGATATGTACTGAGGGGCACGCAATACCCCCAACTATTCGGCGCTCTTTTGGGGTTGGCCTTTCGGAACGCCAACGGCAATTATATCACAAGTCGGCAGTGGGAGACAAGTTCGTTGGGCGGGTATCTCAGGAGTTAATCATTCTCGGCGGGAAGGCGGTGGGGACGGCCTGCATGGGCGCCCTGTGGCTGAAGCCACGGGCTGGCAAGTAGCGAAGTCTCCTTCGGAGACTGGGAGACTACATGACGTTGATTAGTCCCCGCAGGGGACTTTGCCTCTTGTCAGCCCGTGGCTTCAGCCACAGGGCATCGTCATTGGGGGCTGGTTGTGGTCATGGCCTCGGTGCGGAGAATGACCTAGCACCGGCGATTATCGTGGCGCAGTGTCGCGGTAGATCCAGTAGGTGCTCTGCTCGACGGCCAACTGTTTGGTTTTGGCTATTGCCTGCTGGGTTGCTTCTGTGAGGCGGTTCCTCCCTGTGGCGTGTAGCACCACGATGGGCGCGCGTGAGACTCGGTCGAGGAAATCGGCCTGGGGGGCTGGGCGGTACATGACGCCATAGACGTCGGGGCGTTCTCCGGGGGTGACCTGATCGTTGCGACGGCCGCTTAAGATGGAGGACCAGAGGTCGCTGAGTTCGCGGGTGTTCAGTCCGATGCCGAGGGAGATCATGTGGCCGTAGCTGTCCACGAGGTAGCCGGTGGCGTTGTGGCTGGGGGGGCGAGCGGCGAGGAGGTTGAATTGCTCGTCGGTAGCCAGCACGGGGGTACCGGGGGGCACGGCGTTGTTGACGTAGCGTGCCACGACCTCGAAGATGCGGTCCTCGCGCCTGGTTGTGATGCCGTTCCACTGCACGAGAAGCAGTGGCAACATGACGAGAGCCAGGAGGGCGGGCGCGGCGAATTTCAGGGCGGGGAGGGCGGCATTGGCACGCGGACCAAGGCTACGCCAGAGGGCGGGCAGCATGCTAACCGCAGCCCCCAGGAGGCAGAGGGGCGCGGCAAGCTGTATGTAGTAGTGCTGGTAGAAGGAGCGGCTGTAGGTGAACAGCAGCACGCTGAAGAACATCCAGATGGTTACTACCCACCATGCGCTCGGGGCGCGCCGCACCCACAGCGTGAGGGAGAGCACCAGGAAGCCGAGGCCCGCAAGCAGCATAGTCAAGGGGTTGCGGAGGGTGGCGGTAAGGTCGGCAATACGGGAGGGTATGTCGGCTATGCCGTCGCTGGGGCGTAGGAGTTGGAAGAAGAAGACATCGCGGAGGAACTGGGAGGGGGCAAGGACGAGGAACGGCACAAGCACGAGCGCGGCCCCAACCAGAGCACCGGCTAGCGCGGACAGCAAACCGGCACCGACACGCCGCGCGTACGCACGTTTGCGGGGGCTAAAGCGATATGTCGCCCACAGCCAGGCCAGGTCGGCAAAGATGGCGAGCAGGCAGGCCACGCCCGCTATTTTGGTGAGCGTACTGAGCGCGCCGCATGCTCCTGAGAGAGCCAACAGCCAGAGGGCTGTCCTTCGCGTGGGGGAAGCGTCCTGGGCTGCCAGGTGGGGCCGCGCCGACAAGTAGAGGAGCAAGGCGGCGCAGGATAAGAGCACCATCGGCCCGTCCAGCATTACCTTGCGGTTGATTTCGACCACGCGGCCGTCGAGCGTCCAGAGCAGCCCGGCTATGGTGCCGCCCGCAAGTCCCGCAAGCCGAGTGCCGAGCAGGAACAGCAGCGCGAGAGTGACGAGGCTGTAGCCGACGGACAGGTAGCGGGCCATCATGAAGGAGGTGGGGCTGCCCCACTCCGTGAAGTGGTAGGCCATAGCGGGCGCGTAGGAGAAGGCGGCGACGGGAGGGTGGGCGAAGAAGTAGTCTCGGTAGGGCATGATGCCCTGGAGGAAGAGTTGCGAGGCCCCGGCATACACCCCCTCGTCGTCGTAGGGCAGTTCGGTGAGGCCCACGTCCTGCGGCAAGAGCAGCGCCATACGTCCGAAGCCCGCCAGCAGCAGCAACGCCGCGAGCACCAGGGCGGGCACGAGCCACCTGGGCGTGCGGCCGGTGGAGACCTGGGCCTCGGTGTGCGCCGTGTTGGTTTCTGCGGCAGACGGCCTCTTCCCGAACGTGAGCAGGCCCACGCCGAGGAGCCAGGCAGCCCAGGGCAACCAGGGAGTGCTATCGAAGTGGGCACGCAGGGGCGCGAGAAAGTCGAGGGAAGCGGGAGCACCGGCGGGCGAGGGCGACCCGAACCAGCCACCCAGGCCGGTGGCGAGCAAAGAAAACATGCGCAGGTGGGTCATCACGCCTACCACGCCATACAGGATGAAGGCTCCCGCGACATAAGGTAGGGCGCGAACCGAGCCTTCCGCACGTACCCTGGTTTGCATAGCAGGATTGTCGCAGACGGGAGGCGGGGTGTCAAACGGGGAGGGTGGTTAGTGGTTGGTGGTTAGTGGTTAGAAGTCGTCTCATGAATAGGTTGGGCAGCCAGTCCCAGGCACAAGAACACAGCCGATCAGGTATCCATGAGATAAGTTCTAGTGGTTAGTGGTGGTTGAGGTTCGGCATTGACGCTGGGGGACGCCCTGTGGAGGGTGCCCTGCCAACCGCGCCCTGCCACTAAAGTGGCGGGGGGGGGG
>DASVQO010000352.1:0-10328 GCA_036389075.1 Chloroflexia bacterium
GTATCAGCAGCCACCCTGCCACCACGATGGTAGCTACGCGCAGCCACTCTGCCACAGCCAGAATCTGCGGCTTTTCTAGGGGCAGGGCCACCAGGAATAGCGAGCTTGTTGCCAGGTCGAACAGCACCACGCTCAACAGCACCACGAACAGCCCTGCGGAGGCCCTGTAGCTCTCCCCATACAGGAGCTCTATCAGCGGTTGGGCCAGGAAAACGGCGGCCCCCAGCCCCAGCGCCAGCGAGAGCGAACCCCCGAGCACCCGGCGCGAGTAGCCCCGCAGGTCGGCCTGCCCTTGTAGACGGTTGGCCCTGGGTAGCATCACGGTAATGAGGCTCTGGTTGAGCGCATCGAGACGCATAGCCAGGGCCAGCGCGACCGAGTAAACACCCACCGTCTCGGGGCTTGCGAGCCGCCCCAGGAGCAGCACGTCGGCCTGGGCCACCACAATCGAGCCTAGTGTAGCCAGGCCCATCCATTTGCCGAAGCCCAGCATCGTCCAGCCAAGCCCGCCCCGCCGCAGGAGCAGCCGTATCGAGGGCACACCTCTCGGTGCCAGCCGCCAGGGGAGCCATTCTCGCGGTAGGAGCAGCCAGGCCGGGATGCTGCTGGCGAGGGGCACCAGCACGTTCCAGGCGACCAGGGTACCTAAATCGAGCCGACCCGCGAGCCACAGCGCCAGTATGCCCCCGGCCGTAATTACCGCGTTGAGCACGCCCGCCGTCCCCAGCCTCCCGAACAGCCCCAGCCCCAGCAGCACGGTGCCCGGATAGCTGCTTACCGACAGGCTGAGCAGCGTCAGGAAAGCCAGTTGCAGGTAGGGCGCTATCTCGGCATGGCCCAGCAGCACGCTCGCGAGGGGCGCGGAGAGGAGCAGGCCCAGCAGGGTGACTATGGCACCGGAGGCGGGGCGCAGCACAAGGTACACCCTGGCGGCATCGTGGGGGTCGCCGTGCTCGCGCTCCCTGGCTATGTACCGGAGAGCGGCATGCGTGAGACCCAGGTCGGCCAGGGTGCCGCATATCATGACGGTAGCCATGATAATGCCGAACCTGCCGAAATCAGCGGGGCCGAGCGCGCGGGCCGAGGCGACGTTCCCCACCAGCGCGAGTACCAGTGATACGCCGCGAGCGCCTGCGGTGATCGCCAGGTCTGTCGCCGCCCGGCTGCGTGCCAGCTTTGCGACACCTGGCAACCGAGGAATGCCGCGCACCTGACTAGCCCCTTCCTTCAGGGGGCGGCGCAATAGCGGGAGACGCAGGCTTGCTCCCGCCTAGCGCCAGCGCCCGGAGCCAGGCGGCGGGCGCGCGGCGGTCCAGCGGCTTCAACGTAGACATGGCCCACAGGTGCCGCCAGGCGGCCTTCCTGTCGCCCACCTCAAGGTAGGCGCGGGCCAGCTTGTAGTGCACGTTTGCCATGCCCCTCCTGCCGCTCGTCCTGGTTCGCCTCGGGAGCCGGGGATTGGCGGCCATGAAACGCCGGACGATACGCAGGTAATCGAGCATAGGGGCTTCCCACCCGGCGAGCGTAGTGCGGCCCGCATGCTCTCGCACCAGCGCAAGCGGTTCGGGCACGTAGCTCGCTTTGTAGCGAGCGGCGAGCCTCAGCGTCAGCTCGTAGTCTTCGTTCAGACGCAGGTTGTGGAAGCCGCCCACGCGCTCGAAAGCCTGCCGCTTCACCATGAGGGTGCTCCCACCCGCCAGCGGCTCCTCCAGCAGTTCGTCCAGGATGTAGCCCGTGGGCCGGGCAGCAGGGGGCAGCCAGGGCGCGCCGAAGACGCCGCTTTCATCGAACCGGCGGGCGTTACAGAAAGCGAAACCGGCGTCCGGCGCGCGCTCCCACTCTTCTAGCTGCCTCTCAAGGCGGGTAGGCTCCCATAGGTCGTCCGAGTCGAGGAAGGCCAGGAGGGGGCTTGTGCCCGCGGCCGCCCCGGCGTTGCGAATGGGGCCGCGCTGGTTCGAATGGGGCAGCCGGAGGTAAGTGACGGTGGGGCCTGCCCCCTCGAACCGGCGCACCACGCCGGGCGTGTCGTCGGTGGAGCCATCGTCCACCACCACCACCTCGCGGGGTCGCGCAGTCTGCGACATCACGCTGTCGAGGGCCTCGCGGAGCATGGCCGCACGGTTATACGTCGGGATTACGACGCTGACGCCGGGTGTGCTGTTCATACGGCGGCCCGACGTTCGACCAGCTTCTTCAATCTCACGCGCGCTCTCAACCCGACTAGCCACGCCAGGCCATCGGTGAGCGGGCGCGGCCTCAAGCCTCTATAGGGCCGCCTTGCGCCTCCGCTCTCCATCAGCCTGCAATAGCCCTCCGAATCCAACTCCCAGAAAACCTCCACCGGCCGGTGCGTGCGATACAGCCTCCGCACGTACCTGCTATGCCTGTTCGCGCCGGCCAGCGAACCTTGCTGCGTCCTGTACTCGGATAGCGCCCTCGCCTTCATAGCCGCCGCGTGCCCTCCTATCTCTACCGCTACGTTAGCCAGCACAGGTGTGAGCGGCACCTGTACCTCGTACACCCTCACTGTGGGGCGTGCGGCCCCTCGTAGCGACCGCAAAGTACCGGCCAGCACCCGCGCCACCTTGACGTGCTCCGGGTGGAAATCGACGCACGACGGGGCGTAGATGAGAGCCGTTGGGTCGCGTTGCAGCAGGGCCTCCAGCGTGCGTTGCAAGTCACCGGGGTCCCAGCGTCCCTCGGGAAGGCCCAGCTGCACCAGATCCACCCGCCCCAGCCACCGCATTGCTCGTACAACCTCCGCCTCTCGTAGCCGGCGCATCTCCTCTGGCCCTCTGCCTTCCGCACGCGAGGTACCGCCGTCGGTCGCGACCAGCACGCGCACGCGGTCACCGGCCCCGGCGTGGCGGGCGATGGCCCCTCCGCAGCCCATCGTTTCGTCGTCGGGGTGGGGCGCGATCACCAGCACGTAATCCGAGCCGGTGGGAACACGCCTCTCCGCCGCCGGACGAAAGAGCAGCCCTGCGCAGAGGAAGCCCAACTCCCAGGCCCTCTCCACGGCGGGGTAGACCGCCCTCCGCGCCAGCCGTCGCAAACTGGGGTGGAGGCTGGCAGACATAGCAGCAATCATATCACGTCGGAGTCCCCGGCGGTGAAATGCCAGGTGAGAGGGTCCGCCAGGTTCGCAGGGTCTATGTCAGGTTGGAGGGGGGCGATCTCGACGCTGAAAGCGGTTGACCTGCGCGTCGGGAGGAAGCCCAGCCTCCTCAGACGGCCGTACAGAGCCGAGCCGGGATGGGCGGTTGCCAGCACGGTGCCCGCTCCGCGTGCCGACAGGTCTTCCAGGGCGCTCCTCACCAGGGCGGAGGCTGTTGCGGCGTCGTTTCGCCCCAGGAAGAGGTCGGCGATATAACCGTTGGCGCGCGGGCCTATCTCTGCCAGGTAGTATGCTATGTACCCGGACGGCTCGCTGCCCTTATGGGCTACCAGCACCCTGTAATGATGCGTAGCGGCGCGCACAAAGCGCCAATCTACCCATTCGCCGTCGCGCACGACCGCGTTCTCGTATTCCGCTGCCAGTCGCGACCAGAGGCGGTCGAAATCGCCGGGGCTGTGGGCTTCTTCCACGCGCAAATTGGCGCTCCCGGTTCTCGTGCGTGCGGTGCCTCTGAACGCCCAGCGCCACGCGGCGGACCCTGCTCCCGCGAGTGCTCTGGCCGGCCCGTCCAAAGGCGCGGGCACGCGGCCGGAACGCGCCACAACACGCTCGACGTGCAGGGGGAAACGCAGCCAGGCAAGGGGGAAAATACGCCTGAAACCGACGGCATAGTTGCGAGTGCCCCATTGCTCGTTTGGAAGACCTAGCACGGCGGCGTAACCGGACCGTCTCCATTCCTCATGAGCCGCTCCCCCCAGCCTGGTAAGTATCCCCTGCCGCCGGAAGTCGGGGGCCGTCATAGCCTCCACCCCATGTATCACCTCCCGTTCTTCGCCCCGCAACCGCATTTTCAAAGGGATGCCGCCATAGTGCCCCACTATGCGCCCGCCATCGAGGGTGGCTGCCACCCAGCTAAAGCCTGGTGAGCCTTCGCGCTCCATCAGCTTCCAGCGCCATACTTGCGGGTGGCGCTCGCGGCCGAACGCCTCCGCATATAGCGCGGCGAGCTGCGCCTCGTCACCGGGCCTGTAAGGGCGCACGTACCATGTGGCGGCTGCGGCTTCCATCGATTGCAAGGGTTTTCTCCAGTGGGTGCTCTGCCTAGTGGGTCCCTCAGTATAGCGCACTGCCCGCTGAGGCTCCTACCATCCCTACATGTGGGGTTACAGGGCGGCAGGGGGCGGCAGGGGGCGGCAGGCGCGCCATTTGGCCAACTCTGCTATAATCTTCAGCAGTCGGCTAACAACATAGAGAACGCTTCGCTACCCGTCTCAGACAGAGGGCTATGATGCATACCATTGACAGCACACAACAGACCGCAGCAGAGCATAAGCGAAACGCTAACGGATATGGAGGCGGCAAAGACCACTCAGCTTTCATTGTCGATGCCAGCCCTGTGCTCCTCGCCTACATAGACAGGGACTATCTGCTCAGGTTCGCGAACGCCGCTTTCGCTCGGTGGTACGAGCGCACCCCGGAGGAGACTACCGGCAAACCGGTTGCGGAAGTGCTGGGCGAGGGGGCGTATGAGGCCGTCCGCGAGATGCTCGAAGCAGCTATGTCGGGCCGCACGCTCGATTTTGAGGCCTCGATGCCTTGTGGAGATAGGGGGACCCGGTATCTACAGGTCTCTTACGTACCCGAGGTTGACCAGCAGGGCCAGGCGCTCGGCGTGGTGGTCAGCATGAGCGACGTTACCGAGAGCAAGCTGGCCGAGGCCGACCTGCGCCGCCGCGAGCAAGAGCTTCGCGACTTCATCGAGAACGGGGCCGTTGGCCTCCACTGGGTCGGACCCGACGGCACCATCCTGTGGGCCAACCGCGCCGAGCTTCAGTTGATGGGCTACAGCGAAGAAGAATACATAGGCCGCAACATAGCGGAGTTCCACGCCGATGGGCCTATAATCAACGACATCCTCCGCAGGCTCTCCCAGAAGGAGACGTTGCATAGCTACGAAGCGCGCTTGAGGGCCAAGGACGGCTCGCTCAAGTACGTGCTCATCAGCTCCAACGTGCTCTGGGACGAGGAAGGCCGTTTCGTACACACCCGCTGCTTTACCCGCGACATCACCGAGCGCAAGCAAGCGGAAGAGGCGTTGCGGGAGAGCGAGGAGCGCAATCGCGCCGTGCTCGAACAGGTCTCCGAGGCGATATTCCTGCTCGACCCAGACACCCGCCGCTTTGTGACCGCCAATCCCGCGTTCCAGAGGCTACTCGGCTACACGGAGATGGAACTCGCGGACATGACTATCTACGACGTGCTGCCGTACGAGCGCCAACGCATAGATCGCACCATCCAGCGCGCCCTCGACTCGGAGGAGTACCACGTGAGCGATCGCCTCTACAAGCGCAAGGATGGCTCGCTGGTCAACGTGGAGGTGGGCATCACCTCGGTGTCGTATGGCGGCAAACGGGTGCTATGCCAGGTTATCCGCGACATCACCGAGCGCAAGCGCATCGAGGCGGAATTGCGAGCCAACGAGGAACGCTTCCAGTCGCTGAGCACCTGCTCGCCCGTGGGCATCTTTATGACCGACACCCAGGGCCACGCGACCTACTCCAGCCTGCGCTGCCAGGCTATATGCGGCTTTACGTTCGAGCAAAGCCTGGGCCTGGGCTGGACCGAGTACGTACACCCTGACGACAGGTCGCGCGTGCTGGCGGGCTGGTCTTCGGCGGCGCAGGCGGGCCGTGAGTACTCCGGGGAGTTCCGGTTCCGCATCGGGGATGGCCCCGACCGGTGGGTGCACATGCGCACGGCCCCCATGCTCTCGGTGAACGGCGAGCTTATAGGCCACACCGGCACCGTGGAGGACATCAGCGAGCGCAGGCTGACCGAAGAAGAGCGCAACCAACTGCTAGTCAGCGAACAATCCGCCCGCGCCGATGCCGAAGAAGCCCTCCGCATGCGTGACGAGCTGCTCGCCATCGTGTCGCACGACCTCAAGAACCCGCTGGCGGTGATAAAGGGCAACATCCAGCTTGCCAGGCGGCGCATCGAGCAATCCAACGACTCGGACCCCTCGCGCGTGGTGAGCATCCTGGAGCGGATTGACGACGCACAGGCGAAGATGAACATGCTCATCAATGAGCTAATGGACTTCGGGCGCTTGCAGGCAGGGCTGCCCCTCACCTTGCAACGGCGGCAGGTTGACCTGGTGACCCTCGCGCACGAGGTGGTCATGGAACAGCGGCATACCGCCACGAAGCACAATATCCGCATGCAGGCAAGCGTGCAGGAGTTGGTGGGGTGGTGGGACGCCGAGCGGCTTGAGCGGGTAATCGCCAACCTGCTATCTAACGCTATCAAGTACAGCCCCAGCGGCGGCGACATTACCGTGGAAGTGGCCCACGAAAGCGTGGCGGGAGAGGCAAGCGCCGATGGGGCCGAAACCTGGGCCGTCCTGACGGTGCGAGACCAGGGCCTGGGCATCTCCCCAGATGACATGCCCCACATATTCGAGTGGTTCCGGCGGGCCAGCGACGTGTCAGGACGCATCAGCGGCGCGGGCATCGGGCTGGCAAGCTCGCTACGGGCCGTGCAGCAACACGGGGGCACGATCAGCGTGGAGAGCGAGCCGGGCGTGGGGTCGAGCTTCACCGTTCGGCTGCCTGTCAGCAAGTAAAGTTCGGCGCTCCCACAAGAGAGCGATCCGGTCCGTGTAGGCTGTGGAGACACTCGGCCACGGGGCGGCAGGGCGTCTTCCTCGTCTCGCCCAGGTTGAATAGAGATTTTTCAAAACAGTACGTCGGATGTTGGCACCCAAGCCCCGCCTATGTCATTTCGAACGTAGTGAGAAATCTCGTCCTCCACCGGGATGTGTCTCTTTCCCCACGTAGCGCTGTGACATGTCGTAAGATAGGTGAAACGTGGGTGCTGAAGGACGAGATTTCTCACTACGTTCGAAATGACATAGGGAGACGCGGTTGCCCCTGTTCCACATTGTCACTTTGAGGTAGCTCGTACCTCCTGGCGCAATAAGTGCGCGCTTAGATTTTATTCCGCCAAAGCTGCTATAATTCTAACTAACACATACAACAGGGCTAGACGGCACTAACATTCCTCTCATAAGGCTGGTGCGTTGCGCGTTATTGACATTTTCACTCATCCCGACCTGTCTCTGGAGCACGCTTAATGGGTGAGACTTTTCTCTGGTGGTTGACGGCACAGGTGCTCGGCCTCGTGGCCCTGCCTGTAGCGGCGGTGCTGATGCGCGGAGTGCCCGATAGGGGCTATACCGCCGCCAAGGCGCTCGGCCTGCTGCTCGTCACATGGCTGGCCTTTATGATTTCGATGACGGGAGCGGTGCCGTTCGGGCGCGCTTTGCTCTTCGTCTGCCTGCTGCTCGTGGCGGGCCTGTCCGCCTGGCTGTTGCTACGCGACAACCGGGCGCTGCTGTGGGAGCTTCGCGCCCAGTTCCGCACTCGCTCCTTGCTGCGGCACATTATCGCCGCCGAGGTGCTGTTCGCCGTGCTGTTCGCCTTCTGGGCTTGGATGCGGGCCTTCAACCCTGAAATCCTAGACCAGGAGAAGTTCATGGACTTCGGCATCCTGAACTCCATCGTGCGCACAGGCAGCCTGCCCCCGCCCGATATGTGGCTGGCGGGGCACTCGCTCAACTATTACTATTTCGGTTACATCCTCATGGCCGCTATGTCCAACCTGAGCGGGGTGGCGGCCTCGGTGAGTTTCAACATCGCCAATGCCTTCCTCTTCGCAATGACCGGCCTGGGCGCTTACGGCGTGGTGTACAACCTGATTGTGGGCACCATACTGCGCCGCGCGGGACGCAGCACGCTCGCGCAGGCGCCGGCACCCCCACCTCCCGCACCCTCTACAGCGGGCGGACGCCGGGGCAACAGACCCGCACTCGCTCAGAACAAGCCGCTATCCACGCGGCAGGTGCGCACCCAACAACTCGCGTTCGCAAGTGCCACCCCCGGTACGTACGCGACCGTGGCTGACGAGGAGGTGGCCGCTGTACCGCTGCCCGCCCGCCGGAACAGAGCGGCCGCGCAACGTGAAGAGGCCCGGTACGCGGAGCCTGTGGAGACCGGTGAGGGCGCGGACGACCCCACTCGGCGCGTGCCCTTCTACCTGTCGCCCATTCTGTACGGGGTGCTGGCCGCCCTGATGATAGTGGCGATGGGCAACCTGGCCGCGCCCTTCGGCACTAAGGATAGCAGCGACGCCGCTACCATAAACGGCAACGGCTGGACTTTCTGCTTCTTCTGCCCCAAGAAAGAATACGATTACTGGTGGGCGCCCTCCCGCATCATCCTGGACTACCGTACGACGCAACAGCCCGATGGCAGCCTGCTCAAGTCCAAGGTCGGGTACGAGACCATCAACGAGTTCCCCGCGTTCTCGTTCGTGCTCGCCGACCTGCACCCACACGTGATGGGGCTGCCTTTTGTGCTGCTCGCTGTCATGTCGGCTTACGCGCTGGGCCGCCGCAAGGTCGCCCGGTCCAACCGCTGGCGCGACGGCGTGCCCCGGTCGCTCGGCGGCTGGCTCGGGCTGCTCCTCTCCACCATCATCGCGGGCTCGCTCTACGCCATCAACACCTGGGACTACCCGACCTACTTGCTGGTGATGCTCGGCGGCCTCTCGCTGCCGTTTATCGCAGCGGGGCGGCGGGAGGACGGGGGCGGCTGGCGGTGGGCGCGGCCCTTCGTCGTGCAGGCGGTCCTGCTTGTGGCGATAAGCCTGCTTGCGTACCTGCCGTTCCACCTGACCTTCAAGTCGTTCGCGGGGGGCGGCGGCCCGGTGGCCCTGCCCGAGAACATCGCCAACATACCCGTGCTGAGCGGGCTGTTGCAGAGCCTGAGCGGGCTTTTCCTCGTGAACACCGCCGACAAGACGATAACGGGCTTCATGGTTATCTTCGGCATCTTCCTGCTCTCGCTCACGGTGTGGCTCGTCTACGAGTTCGCCACGTACATGCGCAAACGCACACGCGCCGGCGAAGAAGGGGTGAACTCCCTGCTGGTGTTCGGCATCGCGCTCATGGTCATCTTGCTGGCGGCCGTGTGGACGCGCTTCCCGCTCTTGGCCTTCCTGCTGCCCTTGATTATCATGGCAGGCTACCTCATCTGGCAGGAGCCGCGCCGCACCGAGCGTAACCTGGTCCTGGGCATCTTCCTGGTCGCCGCCACTATCGGCCTGGCGATAGAGATCATCTACTTGCACGACAACTTCGGCAACCGGATGAACACCCTGTTCAAGTTCTACTACCAGATGTGGGTGCTCTGGGCGCTGGCGGCGGCTTACGGCTTCTGGCGCGCCTTACAGGCCGCGTTTGGCGCCAATCGCCTCATGAGCGCGGGCCGGGGCTACGACCGGGTGGAGTGGGCGGTGAACGACACCCCCAACGGCCTGAAGGTGCTGGCGGGCACCTGGGCCACGGTGTTCCTGCTGCTGGTGCTCTCGGCCCTCCCCTACGCCTGGGTCGGCTCCCAGGAAAGAAACATGGTCGCCAACAAGGCACCCGTTGGCCTCGACGGCCTGGAGACGTTGCGGAGGAGAAACCCTAGCGATTACGAAGCCGTCGCATGGCTTAACCAGAACGCCGGCCCCCACGACGTAGTGCTTGAGTGCTGCCGCAACGAATACGACTGGTCGGGCCGCATCTCGGCCTTCACCGGGTTGGCTACGCTCATCGCATGGGATACCTCGCACGAGGCGCTGTGGCGTTCCAGCCAACCCGCTTTGTCCTCGGAGCTCGGCACCAGGCGGCAGGTGGTCAACGCCCTCTACCAGGGCAAGGACCCCGACAACCCCTCCGCGCTACTGACGCCCCAGAAACTGCTGGACACCCTGAACGCCTACAGCGTGGACTACGTGGTGGTCGGCGCGGTCGAACGTGGCACGGTAGGTTCTCGGAGCGCAGGTGGATATAGACCTGAAGAGCAAATTACCCCGTATGGCGAGAACGTGATGAAGGCGGCGCTGCCGGAGGTCTTCCGGTCGGGCGACGGGGTGACTGTGGTGTACGGCGTGCAGGGCGCGCGGGTCGATCCGAACGTGGTGGTGCCCACGCCAGCGCCGGTGCTGACTCCCGGCGAAGAAGGGCAGCAAGTCGATCCGAACGCCCCACCCCAGGCCCTGTTCGACCGCGCTGGCCCAGGCCCTAACCGGGGCCAGTTCAACCTCCCCCGTGGCATAGCCAGGGACGCGCAGGGCAACTTCTACGTGGCGGATACGGAGA
>DASVQO010000353.1:0-8152 GCA_036389075.1 Chloroflexia bacterium
TACCCTGCTTCCTTTTTATACTGTCCAAGCTTAATGCTCTTGGCGCGTCCTCTGCGTCGTTGGCGTGATGCGGTTTCGTCTCCTATCCTATCAAGGCTGGAGGTGTTTCTTGAAGAAGTCGGTGATGGCGTTGTAGCAGCGGACTTTGTTTTCGTACTTGATAACGTCGTGACCTTCGTTCTCGAAGACGATGTACTCCACGTCCTTACCCGCGGCCCGCAGGGACTCGACCACGTCGCGGGATTCGGCCTCTATCACGCGCGGGTCGTTGGCACCCTGGATGACGAGCATGGGCGCGCTCAGGTCCTGCATGTAGGTCTTGGGGGAGCGCTCGATGAGGAAGTCGCGGTCTTTGACGGGGTGGCCGAGCGCCTCGTAGAAGTAGGGCTTCCAGGTCTCGGGGATGCGCTCCAGGAAAGAGGTGACGAGATCGTACGGGCCGAACATGTCCACGGCAGCCTTCCACAACTCCGGGTGCCGCATCGCCAGCGTCAGCGTCATGTAGCCGCCATAGGAGCGCCCGATGACGCCCGCTCGCTTCACATCGATGCGTTCGTCTTTGGGCAGCACTTCGGTCATGGCGTAGACGTGGTCGAGGCGGTCCTGGCCTCCCCAGTCCTTATCGACCCGCTTAGTGTAGCTCAAGCCGTAGCCGGTGGAGCCGCGGGCGTTAGGCACGAACACCGCGAAGCCGTTGAGCGTGAGGAACTGGATAATGGGCATGGAGAACCAGGCGAAGTTGGGCCGCTCCTGCCCCTGCGGGCCGCCGTGTATGTAGTAGACCAGCGGGCGCGGCCCTTCGTAGCCAAGCTCCGGCGAGGGCATGTAAAGGCGGGCCGACACCCTCAGCCCGTCGTGGCTGACGAACGACGCGTCCTCACCCGGCGACATCTGCGAGTGTGGCGTGCCCAGGATGCGCTCGTGCGTGTGGCGCCGCACCGTCTTGCGATCGTCTCCTTCCACAGTGTAAATCTGCGTTGGGGAGGTGGCGGTCGAGAAGGCCAGCACGAAGCGGTCGCTCTCTTCGTCGTAGTGGATGGCTTCCAACACGCCGTTCGCAAGCTCGCCCTGCCCGCAAATCACCGCGTCCACCGAGAACTTGCGTGCCTCCTGGTCGAAGGTGCCTTCGTAGACCCAGCTTGCCCCGTCGATGTTGTACTGCAAGCGGTAGCGGTCGGGCCTGGTGCGCTCCAACGACTCAAGCTCGCCCACGCCGGTATGCGCCGTGCCCTCTACGTGCACCGGAAAGACCTCTCCCGGCCGCTGGAGGTCGAGATAGCCGAGGCTGTAAGCGTCCTCGAAGAGGGAAGTAGTGAGCAGCAGGCCCCGGTCGCCATCGATGAACTGCACGCTGCCGAAGCCGCTGAGGGGCGCAGGCTGGCCCGGCTCTCGCTCCTCTATCGGCGTGCCGTAGATGACCCTGACGTCGTTCTCCTCCACGTTCATGAGCCGGAGGATGGTATCGCCCACCGTGTAACCTTCACCGAGCACGAGCAACGTCTCAGGGTCGTTCACGTCGCCAACGTACGCGCCCCATTTGGTTTCGTAAACCTCCCGTGCCGAACCGTCCTTGAGGTCTCCCACGTAGTTCCAGTTAGTCGGCTGGCTGAGGCTGGAGCTACCCATGTAGAGTTTGGTGCTGCCGTGCGGGCCGTGCTGGGAGAAGGTGCGAACGTCGGTGATTTGCGGGAACGCCTCCTCCGGGAAGCCGCCCTCCATCGGGATGAGCATGGGCCTGTACTTCTCATCGCCGTCGCGGTCTATCGTGACCATGATCTTGCCAAGCTCCGGGAAGACCCAGTAGGAGAGGCCCCCCAGCAGCTCCGGGTTTTGGAGGGAGATGTCGGGCGGCAGGAGCGGTTCGGGCACGCTGCCGCCGTAGTCCATGACGTAGAGGCTGAATTTGCCGCTGATGTTGCTGATGAAGTAGATACGGTCTTTCCACAACTGCGGCGCGAGGAACAGACGAGCCGAGAGGAGCGACTCTATCCTGGGCATGTGTAGGTCTCCTTTGACTGGGTGTATACCCGCCGCCCTTGATGCGCTCGGGCATCGCGGCGAGGTGTGCTGCCAGTATAGGCGGTGGCCGCTGGAGGGGACAAGGGACTGGGGGAGTAGTTTTGGGGAGGGGTGTGCCCAGGGTGTCGAAGTTGGGGATTTGGGCGGGAATAGGTATGTAGAAGGGAAGATTGCCGTGTGGGGACGCCCTGTGGCTAAAGCCACGGGCTGAGAAGTAGCAAAGTCCCCTTCGGGGACTATTTTGAAGGTGACGGGGAGGCTGGAGGTGGGAAACCCATATTGTTTACTGTTTGTGCATTACATTTGGGCTACGTGGCAGAGGTTGCCCTTGATTGCGCCGAATGTAGAGTGGAGGGTTTACGATACCATCGTTGTCAAGTGCCGGGAGCTAAAATGTGAGCCGATTGCTATAGGTGGAACGGAGGACCACATACACTTACTGGTCCAACTTGCTTCTGTGACTAGCGTTGCTAAGCTAGTGCAAGAGGTCAAAGGTGCGAGTTCTCACCTTATGAATCACGAACTTACGCCCAATACATTCTTCCGGTGGCAGATAAGCTATGGAGCACTTACAGTAGATAAGCCAGGATTGCCCAGGCTGGAGACTTACATCAGGAACCAGAAGACTCATCACCAACAAGGTCTACTTATGCCCGAATGGGAGGTCCAATAGTCCTCCATATTCGCAAGGTACGCTATCGGCAGGACGGATGCGATGCCATGCAGACACTTACAAGTGCACTAGACCAACTTGTGCTACCACATCACCAGTCTCCGAAGGAGACTTTGCTACTTCCCAGCCCGTGGCTTTAGCCACAGGGCGTCCCAACAGGGCCAAGCCTATTGACCAGCGAGAGCAGGGCCGGAATCTCATTTACACACCCTCACCGCCCCGGTGCCATCTCCCGCCCAAGCAGCGCCAGCACCACTCCCGAGCCATCCGCCCGCAACTCCATACGCGCCCGCTGGAACCACTGCGTCATGTACATCTTATCATCGGCAGGGCTTTGCATCCGGGCGGCCGGGGAGATGGGCAGCCCGAACACGCGCTCCCCCCCGTGGTTGAGCCAGTAGATGTAGAACTCGCCTGCGAGGCTTTGCCCCGTCTCCTCGAAGAAGCGCCCCTCCCCGGTGTCCTCGCCTCGCGGCCATGACAGGCCAAGCTTTGAGGCTCGCTCCTCGCCCAGGTTGCCCAGCGACACGGTAGGTTGCGCGCCACCGGCCCCTGTAGGGTCCCACTCGAAACGGGCGCGCTCGAACTGCTGCGTGACACGCCCGTTCATTAGGCTCTCAGGGGCGATTGGCAGCCCAAAGGTGTCGCCGCCCCCGTATTCTTGCCAGAACTTGAGGAAGTCGTGCCCCACAGCCTGGCGCGTTTCGGGGAAGTAGCGCACGGGGGCGGTTGGCCGGGAGTTGAAGTAGGCGTCAACCTGCTTCGACAGGGCTGGCATCGCATCCCATGCGATACCGTAATCGGGCAGCTCGCTCGACATCGCGACGATGATGTAAGGGCCAGACGCGCCATAGACAATGCCGGCGTCGTGTAGCAGGTCCTCTAGCGCCCCCGTCTTGTGCGCGATAGGCGTATCATCGGGCAGGCCGGAAGGAAGGAGGTTGTTGATTTGCTGGCCGAGCATCAGGTCGACCATCTCGCTGCTCGACTGTGCGTCTACCATGCGCGAGGTCGCCAGCATCTCCAGGAGCTTGAGCATGTCGTTTGGGGTCGTGAACGGACCATCGTCGGCCTCCCAGTCGAAGACGGAGTGAGACAGGCCGTTGCGGCTCATGAAGCGGCTGATGTTGCCCGGTCCGAGCACGCGCACCAGGAGGCTGGCGGCGGTGTTGTCGCTGAGGGTCACCATGAGGTATGCCGCGCGGGAGATTTGCACGTCGCTACCGGCGGGCAGGCGCAGTTCGCCGGTCAATACGTCATAAGCGGCGTCCTCCGCCGTGACCGTCTCTCGGCTGTCGAGGCTCACCGTGCCCTCGGCCACCTGCCGGAAAAGCTCGGTCAGCACCCACAGCTTGTAGAGGGAGGCCGAGACCTGCTGCCCGTCAGCGTTGAAGGAGGCGTACTGCCCAGTGTCCAGCTTCTTCACCGCCACGCCCCATGTGCCCGGCAACTCGCCTACAACTTCGTCCACAATAGCTTGCAGCCCGGCGTCGGGTACCGAGGGGGCGCTGCCAAAGCGCATGAGGGCGGCCGTCTCGTCATCAGCCTGCATGTGCGCGGTACGGGGTTGTGCCGAGGCGCTGAAAATAAGCGCCAAGGCCATGAAGAACAGCACGAAGGGGCGCAGGCGGCGCGCGGATAAAAGCATCACAGAGCGGCTCCAGGGGGTTAGCTTTGGTTTCGGTCCCAACATTATAGCGCAGGGGGGAGGTGGCGCAAAGCAACCGCCGATGTCAGACCTGGGCTGTGCAATTGTGTTGACTCTCGTGCACGGATGTCCTGGGGACGCCATGTGGGGGTGCCCTGCCAATAAATTGGCGGGCTGACAAGAAGCAAAGTCTCCTTCGGAGACTACATGAGGTTCCTCAGTCCCCGCAGGGGACTTTGCCCCTTCTCAGCCCGTGGCTTCAGCCACAGGGCGTCACGCCGGGCACTCCCATATAGGTCGTACCTGACCGTGTCAGAACGTGAGGGCACCTATATGGGAGCCTACCTTGCTACCTCACCACCCGTGATACTTCCCAGCGGACGTTGGCCCCAGTTATGCTGAATATACCCCCATCGCAAGCTTTTGCTGCCCTGCTCAGACCTCTATCTTACACGGGCAAATACGTTACGCTTGCGACCGACTGGAAGGAGGCACTATGCCCAAGCTCTCGCAGGAACTCATCGACTCGATCGTAAGTGGCTCCAACGCCGACCCCTTCGCCGTGCTGGGCCCGCACCGCACCGGCGACGACGATCAGCCGAGCACCGCCGTACGCGCCTACCTGCCCTGGGCACAAACGCTGGAGGTCGTCGCGCGCGGCGGCGAGACCCACGAAGCTGCGCGCATCCACCCGGCAGGCTTGTTCGAGGCCATTATTCCGGGCGACCAACCATTCGACTACACACTAAGGGCCACCAACGAGGTGGGCGGCACGGTCGATCTGCACGACCCTTACTCGTTCGGCCCCTGTCTCAGCGATTTTGACTTGCACCTCATCGGCGAGGGCAACCACTTCCGCACCTACGAGAAGCTCGGCGCACACCTGCTCGACGTGAACGGCGTGAGGGGGGTACATTTCGCGGTATGGGCGCCCAACGCCCAGCGCGTGAGCGTGGTGGGCGATTTCAGCCACTGGGATCCCACCATGTACCCCATGCGCCAGCACCCCGGCGCGGGCATCTGGGAGATTTTCATCCCGGGGCTGGTAGAGGGTGAAGCGTACAAGTTCCACGTTCGCTCCCGGTACAATAACTACGAGGTGCAGAAGTCCGACCCCTACGGCTTCTACGCCGAGCAACGTCCGCGCACAGCTTCGAAGGTGTTCGACATCGGGAACTACGAATGGGGCGACGGCGACTGGATGCAGGACCGCACCCGGCACAACGCACTCGATGCGCCCATGTCCATCTACGAGGTGCACCTGGGCGGGTGGCGCCGCAAGGTCGAGGAGCAAAACCGCGTGTTCACCTACCGCGAACTTGCCCACGAGCTGGTGGACTACGTCAAAATGCTGGGCTACACGCACATAGAGATTATGCCCCTGTCAGAGCACCCGTTCGACGGCTCGTGGGGCTACCAGACGATTGGCTACTACGCCGTCACCAGCCGCTACGGCACGCCCACCGACTTCATGTACTTCGTGGACGTGTGCCACCAGAACGGGATAGGCGTATTCCTCGACTGGGTGCCCGCCCACTTCCCCAAGGACGAACACGGCCTCAATTACTTCGACGGCACCCACCTGTACGAGCATGCCGACCCCCGCCTGGGCGAGCACCCCGACTGGGGTACGCTGGTGTTCAACTTCGGGCGCAACGAGGTGCGCAACTTCCTCCTCTCCAACGCCCTATTCTGGCTCGATAAGTACCACATAGACGGCCTGCGAGTGGACGCCGTGGCCTCGATGCTCTACCTCGACTATTCCAGGCAGCCGGGCCAGTGGGTGCCCAACAAGTACGGCGGGCGGGAGAACCTGGAGGCGATAGACTTCCTCAAGCGGTTCAACGAGCTTGTGCACATGGAGTACCCCAGCGCCCTCACGATGGCCGAGGAGTCCACCGACTGGCCGATGGTCACCAAGCCGACCTTCCTGGGGGGCCTCGGCTTCGATCTGAAGTGGAACATGGGCTGGATGAACGACATGCTCCGGTACATGGAGCAAGACCCGGTGTACAGGCGCTACCACCACAACCTGATTACCTTCTCCCTCATGTACGCCTTCACCGAGCAGTTCCTCCTGCCCCTCTCCCACGACGAGGTGGTGCACCTGAAGAAGTCGCTGCTCCAAAAGATGCCTGGTGACGACTGGCGGAAGTTCGCCAACTTGCGCGCCCTGTTCGGCTACATGTTCACCCACCCAGGCAAGAAGCTGGTGTTCATGGGGGGCGAGTTCGGCCAGCGCACCGAGTTCAACGAGCAACGCAGCCTCGACTGGCACGAGCTTGGCAACGAACTCAATGGCCGCATGCTTGTCTTCATGCGCGACTTGCTGCACGCTTACAAGCGCGAGCCTGCCTTGCACCAGGTGGACTTTAGCTGGGACGGCTTCCAGTGGCTCAATGCCAGCGACAGCGACAACAGCGTCATCTCTTTCGTGCGGCGCAGCAAGGCCCCCGACGACATGGTTATGGTGGTGTGCAACTTCACCCCGATACCTCGCCACAACTACCGGGTGCCCGCGCCACGTCCCGGCTACTACCGCGAGATCCTGAACAGCGATTCCAGCGCGTACGGGGGCAGCAACATGGGCAACGCGGGCGGCCTCGATACGGCGGAAGACCCCTGGTCGGAGGGTGGCTGCGCCCTCTACTTGACCGTGCCGCCTCTCTCCGTGCTCATGCTCAAGCCCGACCCGCTACCCCCGGTCGAACCTGTGGAGGAGGCTCCCTCGTCAGAAGCGGCCACGGAAGTCGAGACGCCACAGGCCGCCGCTCCCGTTGCGGAAACGGCCAACAGGATGCTGGAGCCTGCCCTTCGTGACCTTAACATCGAGATTGGAGAAGCCGAGAAGCGCAAAGACCTCGACTACCTCCGCCCGGTGCTCGCGGACGACCTCACCTTCATCGACGAGCAAGGCGCCGAGTTGGGCAAAGAGCAGTACCTGGACGGCGTAAAGTCCCCCTCGTACAAGATCGAAGTTATCGGCTCGGAGGTGATAGGGGTGAACGTGCGGGGAGCTACCACCGACGTAGAGCTTGAAGTCACGGTGCAAGGCACGCGGGGCGAGGCGTCCGCCAACGGCACTTTCCGACATGCCCGGACTTTCACCAGGCGAGAGGGCCGCTGGCAGGTCACCAACTGGGTAGTCACGAAGATAGCGGAGCCGGTGACTGGTGGCTCCACGCCCTGACGCCTGTGCGGTTGAACACGCCCATTAGCTGGTGGCGCGGGCGGCAATCGCACTACCAGGAGGCTGCTTTGTGACACCTGGCTCGCCGGACTTCTTCAGAAGGCAAATCGAGGCTAACACTGAGGTATTAGCGTGGGCAGTAACCGAGGTCGGGGAGGCCCGATTGCACACCGCGCCTCCCGCACTGCTGGGGGAGTGGCACGCAGCCCGGCACCTGTTCCACCTACTCTACTACGAGCGCGAAGTGGCAGTGCCAAGCCTGAGGCTCTGGTTTGGGGCAGCTTACCCCGATTTCGGGGGCTACAACGAAGCGGCAGCCTGGGACGGGGCACCGCATGCGGAGGCAGCCCTGGCTCTAATGGAGGGCTTGCGGGCCGAACAGTTGGACATGCTAGCAAAGGCCGGCGATGCGCTCTGGATGGAGGTGCGGCAGACCCCCTGGGGCGAGCGCACGCTGTACTGGGTGGTCAGCAAGACGCTTCAACACGCACTGGAGCACACCAACAACTTGCTCAAGATAGCCCTGCTGTGGGAGCACTATGAGGCCCGCTTAAGGCGAAAAGTCACGCAAGAGCGTGGCGAAGGCGACAGGGAGATAGAGTGAGTCGCGACGTGGCTATTC
>DASVQO010000354.1:0-5903 GCA_036389075.1 Chloroflexia bacterium
CGGGCCATGGGCGGCCTGGCCAGTGAATGATAGCCTATAGCTCTTCAGCGCGTCAACTCGGGTGGGGGCCAGCTGCAACGCCTTCAATTGCTCGTCGCCTCGTGACCGCTGTAGGTGTGCCTGCACTGCACCGAAACGTCAGCCGGTCAAGGAGGTCAGGCGAGGCCCTGCTCTACTGCATAACGAGTGGCGGCGGTGCGCGAATTTACGTTAAGTTTGCCGTAAATAGAGTGCAGGTGGGCGTTCACGGTGTGCCTGCTCAGGTGCAGTTGCGAGGCCACCTCGATGTCGCTCAACCCCCGCGCGATGAGCTTCAAGACCTCTACCTCCCTGCCCGTGAGACCGTCCGGGTAGCGCGACTTGCCGGTGGCGGGCTGGACAGGCTCGACGTACCCCGCAGCCTCGGCGGGCGCGAGCGCGAGCCCTTCGCGCCAGGCAATCTCGAATGCCTCCTCACCCAGTTGAGAAAGCACAGAGGCCCGTGTGTGGTCGTAGTCCTCCTGGTCACCGGGCGAAAGGCGCGCCCCTGAAGACTCGACGCCCGCGTGGGCGGCGGCCAGCAAGCGGGCGGCGCGTTGCGGCTGCTGCTGCGTGGCCGCGACTTCAGCGAGCGCCATCAGGCAGTAGGGGATGCCCCACTTGTAGTCAACTTCAAGTTCCACTGCTAGGCACTCATCGAGCAGGTTTCTCGCCAGGGCGACATCGCCGCGCTTGATGTGGACCAGCGCCAGGTTGTTCAGCAGGGCACCCATGCTGCCCTTATCGCCCACGTCGCGGAACACTGCGAGGCCCTCCTCGAACAGCGCGGCCGCACGGTCGTGGTCCCCTTGCCTCATAGCCACCCTGCCGAGGTTGTTCAAAGAGCCGCCGACGCCCCACTGGTTGCCCATCGTGCGCCGAATTGCAAGCCCCTCCTCGTAGTAGGCGGTAGCGCGGTCCAGCTCGCCCGTGGCCTCCATCGCCCTGCCCAGGCCGTTGAGCGCCCAGGTGGCGTTCCAGTCGTCTCCAAGCTGCCGGTTGATAGTGAGGCTCTCGGCGCAGTGACTCACCGCTACCTCGTAGTCCCCCTGAAACAGCGCGAGCCAACCTGCTGAGAACTGAGCCTTGGCGCGGACGGACGTGATTCCTTGTCCCTCGGGCACTTTCAGCACGGCCTCCAGCCATTCGCGCCCTTCGCTCAGCGGCCCGTATATCTGCCAGAACTGCGCCAGCGCCCCCGCTATCCTCAGCCCGTACTCCACGCGCCCGTGGCTCATCCCGGCCTCAATGTGAGTGCTCCACGCCAGGGCGGCCCTCAGATTGTCGCGGTCTGCCTCCAGTTTGTCGAGCCAGTGGGCCTGGCCGGGCCCGCGTAGCTCCTTCTCCGCAGCTTCCGCGAACGTCGCGAAGTACGAGGCGTGACGCTCGTGGGCGGCCTGGTCCTCACCTGCCTCTACAAGACGGTCCATCGCGTACTCGCGAATCGTCTCGAGCATAAGCAGGCGGGGCTCGCCGTCGGGCTGGTCCAGCCGCCGAAGAAGGCTCTTGTCCACCAGGGAGGAGACCCGCTCGAGGGCCAACAATCCATCGTCCGAGTCGGGACCGCCCGCTACGGCCTCCACTGCCTCCAGGTTGCACCCGCCGGAAAAGACACCGAGCAGCCGGAAGAAACACTGCTCGTCTGCATCGAGCAGGTTGTAGCTCCAGTCTATCGTGTCGCGGAGTGTCTGCTGGCGGGCGGGCAAATCGTTCGCCCCACCCGTAAGGATTTTCAGGGCCTGTCGCAGCCGGGCGAGTAGAGCCTGGGGTGAAAGCAGCTTCAAACGTGCAGTCGCGAGTTCTATGGCCAGGGGCAGGCCGTCAAGCCTGATGCAGATTTCGGCAATTGCCCGGGCGTTGCTATCGTCAAGCTGGAAATTCGGGCGCACGGCGGTGGCGCGCTGTAAGAAGAGAGCCACCGCCTCGTTTCGCGCCAGGGCTTCAATGTTCGGGGAGCCGCTGCCGTGGAGACGGGGGAGCGGTAATGGCGACAGAGCCACCTCATGCTCGCCGCGCAACCTGAGCACTTCGCGGCTGGTTACAAGCAGCTTCAGCGAGGGGCATGAGGCCAGCAGATCGGCTACGACCGAGGCGGCCGCAAGCACTTGCTCGAAGTTGTCCAGGAGCAGGAGGAATCGCTTATCGTACAGGTAATCAGAAAGGGTGGTGACGAGTGGGACGCCTGCGCTCTCACGCAGGTTGAGGGCACCTGCGATAGCGGCCACCACCGTGGGCGGCGTGGTTAGAGGCGCAAGCTCGACCATGCAGATGCCGTCAGGGAAGTCCCCCACCAGCTCGGCGGCCGCTTCGCTTGCCAGCCGGGTCTTACCCACGCCTCCCGGCCCGGTCAATGTGAGCAGGCGCGTGTCGGGACTCCGCAACAGCTCAAGGACGGTTGATAGCTCCGAGTGTCGCCCGATCAGGCGGGTAGGTTGTGCAGGCAGGTTGTGACGGACCGCCGCCCCGGCGTCAGGTTCCGCGTCGGGCACAATGGCAAGCTGGGCGCGTTGCATAACGACCTCCGAGCACATTATAGCAGGTAGTTGGCCTGTGTACACTACCCATGTGCCGAGGATCGAGCCGTTTCCCAGCGAAGCAGCGATGGCGTGCAGGTCACCTCACGGAGTCCTCGTCGTCTTACCACGGGCCATAAACACCCCACTGACACCATACACCGTACACCGGATAGGAAGACCGCCCGCAGCATCACACTGGGGCGGCCTTCATTTGCGCTGGCTGAGCAGAATCTACGGCAGGCTCTTTACCACCGCCGTGGCCTTCATGGGAGGCGAAAGGGGTGCGCCGGTAGGCGTCGGGGTGGGGGGCGCGTTCTGCTGAAGCGCCAGGTAGACCATCTTCGAGATCTGGGCGCGAGTGGTCGTATCGTTGGGCCGGAAGTAGGGGCGTCGGGCTGGGTCGCAAGATTCGCCGGCCGCACCGCACGGGTACCCGCCTATGATCTGGTGGGCCGAGGCCGACTCCACAAACCCGAAGAAGGGCGAGCCGGGCAGAACGTCGCTAAAGGTCTGCGGCCTGTCGTTCAGCTCCGGCCAGCCCGCCGACAGCACCACGATCTTGGTTATCTGGCCCCGGGTGATGCTGCTGTTGGGCCGGAAATAGGGCCTGTGTTGCTCGTCGCACGGCTCGGTGGTCCTGCCGCACGGATAGCCGCCGATGATGCTTCGGCGCGCGGCGGTCTCGACGTAGGTGTGGAAGGGGCTGCCGGGTGCCACGTCAGCGAACGTTTGCTGCCCGTCCTCCACCAACGTGTACCCGAAGCCCAACATTGTAATCTTGGTTAGCTGGGCCCGCGTAGTCGAGTTGCCCGGCCGGAAGCTGTTGTCGCCGTAGCCGCTAATGGCCCCTCGCTCGGCAAGCCCCTCGGTGTACTCGTACGCCCAGTAGCTGGTAGGCACATCGATAAAGCGCGTCGCGTGCACGGTAATGTTTTGCACCGGGGCTACCGCGCTACGCCTGCCGGGGTAAGTCTCAACCGCGTACGGCGCAAGTGAGTAGGTCTGAACGCTACCTGTATTGTTGGCATCAATAGGTATAGTAGCGCGCCACGTGCCTTGTTCGGCTGTGCCGGACACAAGCTCGAAGGTGAACACCTGGTAAGCGCCGCCTGGGAAGTTGAGGTTAGCCTGCACTACGTCAATGGGGCTGCTATCCGGGTCGTTGGCATCCACCTCTACCGTGAGCGTACCGCCGAAGCGGTTGAACTCGGTGGCGCTGTAGCGTACCGCCGTAATGGCGGGGGGCAGGTCCACAATGGGGGTAGCCGTGGCGGGCACGGGCGTGTAAGTAGCTGGGGGGTTCTGGACGAAGGCGGCTAGCGCGCTCTGTGCCGGGCGGCCCTTGACGGACATGAAGTTGAAATCGTCGCACTCCTGGTACCAGGAGGCTTCGTTGAAGTCGAAGTTGAAGACGAACATGCCGGTCATCCACGGCCAGTACGAGCGGGACCACTGGAAGGCGCGTACGAGGTAATCGGCTTGCTGCTCCGGCGTAAAAGAGAAGTACCAGGGGAAGGTCTTGTTCATGCACTTACCTTCCGTATGCGGGTCCACCGCCCAGCCCATTTCGGTGGCCCAGACCTTCTTGACGCCGTCGCCGTATTGAACCATTACGTCCCGGTGTCTCTCCGCGCGCCGGAACACCAGGCGGTTTTCACCGCCCACAGGAGGGTCTTCCGGCGCTGCCCGGAAACCGTACGGGTGGTCGGCCAGGATGTCGAAATAGGGCTTGGCACCAGCGTCATACATCCGTTCCAGGAAGGTGATGTCATCGAGCGCGCATGTGTTAGGCCGCAGCCGCTCGCCCACCGTAGTGACCGCGCCGCCGAGGACGAGCGCTGATGGGTCGGCGTTCTTGATGGCGGGGTATGCGGCCTTCAGGAGGTTAGCGTACTTTTCCGGCTCCGGGCACATATCCGGGTCGTTGCCGCCCCACTCGTCGTTGGTGTTCGGCTCGTTCCAGATCTCGTAGGCCACGGCGTTAGGCGTCAGGCTCCGCGCCTTCGCGGCCAGCGCCGCGCTGAAGCGGCCAAAGTCGGCGGGATCGGCGGGCGGGCACCTGTCCACCTCAGGGCATCTCGAGTCCCGCGCCCACTCAGGAGTGCGGCTGATGCGGATAAGGACGTTGAGCCCAGAATCGCGGGCGCTGTTGACGATGTTCTCGAGGTCGCCCCACTGGTAGTTGCCCTTGGTGGGCTCGGAGGTGCTCCAGTACACCCCGTACTGCACCCACTGAAAGCCCATGTTCCTGACCTCGGCGTTGTTGCCAAGCAACGCCATAAAGAAGCCGTAGTTCTGGTTTGCGGCCTGCGGCGACGTCGGCAAAACGGGAGGCTTCGGCGCTGCTGCCTGGCTGCTTCCACCACCGGAAGCAAGCGCCAGGGCCAACATCGCCAGGATTCCCGCCAGTCCCACTCTCGCCCGCGTCGTGCCCACTGAATTGCGCGTTGCTGCTCTTGCCAAGCTATCGGTCCTTCCTTAATCGGATCTTCGCCGGTGCCCATACTAGCACACTCGGGGTTGAGGTGCGTCTGGTTCTCCACGTGTAGCGTGGTCCCTATTAGTTAACGGGCGAGGGTTGCAAGCGGTTGCTTACGCGCGGGTTTTGGCTGGAAAGAAATAAATGTGAGCGGAAAAGAGCGTGCGTGCTGCATGCTAGCGCAACGCACCCACGTGTCCACGCCTTGCGGCTAGGCTAGGGTCTGGTGCCCAGTTCCTTGCCCAGCGTACCGAGCACAATGCGCTGGCCGTCCGGTAGCTCTGGGTGCAACTCCATGCGAGCCCGTTGGAAATACTGTGTGGTATATGTCTTACCGTCCGTGGGGTTCCGCAGTGCAACTTCCGGCGAGATAGGCAGGCCGAATATGCGCTCCCCGCCGTGGTTGAGCCAGTACTCGAGGAAGCCGCCCCTGATGCCCTGCCCCGTCTCCTGGAAGTAGCGCCCGCCGCCGGTGTCCGCGCTCGCGGGCCAACTCAAGTTAAGCTCGTTAGCGCGTTGCTGCCCGAGCGGGCTGAGCGCCACGCCGGGAGCCGGGGGCGCACCCGTCGCGAGGTCAGGGTGCCACTCCATGCGCGCCCGCTCGAACTGCTGCACCAGCGTGCCATCGACCACCTGCTCTGGCCCGATTGGATAGCCGAACGTCGTGAGGCCGCCATACATATTATAGAACTTCAGGAAGTCGTGCCCCACCGTGCGGCGCGTCTCGGGGAAATACCTCGCGGGCAAGTACGCCCTGTCGTTGAAGTACCTGTACACGCGCTCCATCAAGATGGGCATGTTTTGCCGGGCGAGGGCGTAACTGGGTAAGTTGCTGGACATAGCGACAATCAGGAAGGGGCCGCTTGGGCCGTAGACGATCCCAGCGTCGT
>DASVQO010000355.1:0-2761 GCA_036389075.1 Chloroflexia bacterium
CGTCGGTCTCCCCCGGCTGCGTGGCCACGTTGCATATGTACACTTTGACCGCCGTCTTGTTGTTTTTGACCGCTCGCGCTATATCAGCCACCAGCAGGGGCGGCATGATGCTGGTGTAAAGCGACCCCGGCCCGAGCACTATTAGCTCGGCGCCCAGTATCTCGGCTATGGCCTCGGGGTAGCCGGGGGCGTGCGCCGGTTCCATGTATATCCGCTTGACGGGCGAGGGGGCGCGCGGTATTACCGACTCCCCACGCACCACCTGGCCGTTCTGTAGCTCGGCGTACAACTCGATGTTGGTGAGGGAGGCGGGCAGCACCTTGCCGCGCACGTTGAGCACCTGGGAGCACTCGCGTATCGCCTGCTCGAAGTTGCCCGTGATCTCGTTCATGGCGACCAGGAAGATGTTGCCGAAAGAGTGGCCTTCAAGCTCCCCCGGCCCCGTGAAGCGGTGCTGGAACAGTTCGGAGAGCAGCGGCTCCGACTCGGAGAGGGCCACGAGGTTGTTGCGGAAGTCGCCCGGGGGCAGCACCCCCATGTCGCGCCTCAGCCTGCCGGACGAGCCGCCGTCGTCCACCACGTTCACAACCGCCGTGATGTTGTCGGTGACTTCCTTGAGGCCGCGCAGGAGGGTGGGCATGCCCGTGCCCCCGCCAACGGCCACGATGCGCGGCCCGCCCGCCCGCCTGGCCGCCCTCAGCGGCGCCAGCACCGGCATCTCGTACTGCCTGCCCTTGGCGGCTGCTCGCCCGGCGGCGCGGAACATGCCCCTCGCCCCCAGCACGCCTGTGACCAGCCCGATAAGGCCCACCAGTCCCTCTCGCCACGGGTGGGCGATGTACTGCAAGGTGACCGCGTAGATGAAGGGTGTGCCGCTCTGGGGGAGCACGTAGTTGCGGTACAGGTTGGTCACGCCCATCGCGAGGGCCAGGCCCACTATCGCCACGCCCACCGCGAACACCAGCGCCCATCGCCGGAAGCCGTAGCCGCTGGGGAGCCACCGCTCCATATTACCCATCCCACCTACATTCGCCATTCAGTCCCCACTCTCCGAACATCGTAAATCAGCCCATTATAACCGATTTGGAAATTAGAATTGCGAATTGCGAATTCGCTCGGTTTCCAGCCAAATTCGCAATTCGCAATTCTAATTTCCAAATTCCTAACTCTGTATTCCCAGTTCCATCAGGGCTGGTGCGCTCACGGCGCGAACGTAGACGGCTATCTCTTCGGCGGCCAGGCCGTCGGCGTTCCACGCGGGCAAATAGCTGAGTTTGATGCCGCGCTCGTCTGCTATAGCCTGGACCTGGGCAGGGATATCGAACAGGGTAGTGATGCCGTCGGCCACGAACGCGGACGGTATAACGTAGACGCTCTTGCAGCCCGCCGCCGCCAGCGTTTGCAAGGCTTCGGCGCAGTTGGGGGAGCGCCGCACCCAGCCAATCACCACGCGGTCCTCACCGAAGCCCACCCGCAAAAGTGCCTGGCGCACTTTGCGCTGGAAGCTTTCTTCTTGCTCCTGTCTCGCCTGCGCCGTCTCGCCATCCGGGCCGTGCCCTCTGCCCACTATCAGTAGGCCCACGTCGTCGGGCGTGTTACCGGCCTGGGGAATGGCCTCTATCACTCGCCGCACGTAAATCTGCGGCAGCAAGCTGGACACCCACATCGGCCCCACCTGCGTCACCTTTACACCCAGGCCGTCTAAATCCAGCCCTTCCCACAACTCGCCCTGCATGATTGGGTCGGGCGGGTCGGTGACGCGCACGTGGGCCACGATGATGCGTCGAGCGCCTTGTTCGATAGCCTCCACAGCCGCCTCCGTCAGCGTCGGGTGGTCGCTGTAGTACGCCTCGTATACGCTGTAGCCCGACTCAAGCCGCGACCGTATCTCCTCGGCAAGCCGGTGCTGGTGCACGCGATAGGGGCTGCTGCCGAGGGCCGCGTACTTGTGCTTGAGGTCGCGCATGTAGAACGGGCGCAGCAAAATGGGGGGCACGTCCTTCGGGTCGTCGGCCAGTTCGAGACGCCGGGCCGCGCTCCACACGGAGTAGTTGGGCGGTTCGCCGGGCATGAGGAGTATCACGGCGGTGCGCTCGCCCCGCGCCATCGGCTGGGGAGCTTCGAGGCTCCACTTCTTCCTCCGGGGCGAGAGCACCGAGAAGGCGGTGAGCGTGTAACCCAGCGACATGGAGAGCACCAGCAGTATGAGCATGTTGGTGAGGCTGGAGGCGACATTGGGCAGCGCGGCTATCATGCCCGTGCCTCCACCGAGCGCCAGGAACAGCGACAGGGCCAGCATGATGCTGAAGTTCGTCTGTTGTCGCCGCTCTGACATGAGCACCAGCGACAATATGCCGCCGCTCGCAAGCCCCATGAACACGACCAGCGCGATGCTGATGTCCAGGTAAAGTGGCACGCACCCTCTCCGCGAATGATGAGTCCTGCCGTCGCCGGTCTGCCCTCCAGGCTGGCACATTATAGCACAGTGGTTAGTGGTTAGTGGTTAGTGGTTAGTGGTTAGTGGTTAGTCAGGGTGCAGTTGCTCCCATCAATGCCCTATGGGGACGCCCTGTGGCTAATGAATATTAACAACTGAATAAGGTAATGGTGAGTAGCGGCAGGTTCCCGTGCCTGCCCTGGTGGAGATTAGCGGCAGGATACGCGTGCGGGCGTGGGCACTCACCGGGGCCTCCCCCTACTGGCGCTTCTCACGCCTGTTTATTACCTTATTCAGTTGTTAATATTCATAAGCCACGGGCTG
>DASVQO010000356.1:0-8301 GCA_036389075.1 Chloroflexia bacterium
CAGGCACGCTGGACCGCCTCGGAGTGGCATACGAGGTACGGGTGGTGTCGGCCCATCGCACGCCCGACCTGCTGTTCGAGTACGCCGGTAGCGCCGAGGGGAGGGGGCTTGAGGTGATTATCGCCGGGGCGGGTGGGGCGGCGCACCTGCCTGGCATGGCCGCCGCCAAGACCACCCTGCCGGTGCTGGGGGTGCCCGTCGAGTCGAAGGCGCTCAAGGGTATAGACTCTCTGCTTTCAATAGTGCAGATGCCCGCCGGAGTGCCCGTCGCCACGCTGGCAATAGGCCGCGCGGGTGCCGTCAACGCCGCGCTGCTCGCCGCCGCCATATTAGCCAACAAACACCCCGGCATCCGTCAAGCACTCCACCGCTACCGGGACGAGCAGACCCAATCCGTGCTGGCCCACCCTGACCCACGGGAGTCAAGCTAAATGCTTCCCTTAAACTCTGATTCTGAACTACCAAATCACAAATCGGTCGGCATTCTCGGCGCGGGCCAGCTTGGCAGGATGCTCGCCCTGGCAGGATACCCGCTTGGGTTGCGGCCCCGGTTCCTCGACCCCTCGGCGGACGCTTGCGCCGGGCAGTTGGCCGAGCACATTGCCGCCAGCTACGACGACTCTGCGGCGCTAGAACGGTTCGCCGAGGGGCTGGATGTCGTCACCTATGAGTTCGAGAACGTGCCCGTAGAGACTGCGCGCCTGCTGGCCGAGCGGGTGCCCGTATACCCGCCGCCGGGGGCGTTGGAGGTAGCCCAGGACAGGCTCGCCGAAAAGCGCTTCTTCCGCGACCAGGGCATACCCACCCCGCCCTTCCTGCCCGTAAGCACCCGCGAGGAGCTACAAAAGGCCCTGCGGACGCTCGGCACGCCGGCTGTGCTGAAGACGCGCCGCTTCGGCTACGACGGCAAGGGACAGGTAGTGATAGGGAGCGACCGGGAGGCCGATGCAGCCTGGACGGCGCTTGGTGGCAGCCCGCTAATCCTGGAAGGGTTTGTCCGGTTCAACAGAGAGCTTTCCATCCTCGCGGTGCGCGGGTTAGACGGGGACATGGCCTTCTACCCACTTGTGGAGAACCATCATAGCGAAGGGATCTTGCGGCTGAGCATCTCCCCGGCCCCCACTGTCACCGGGGAGATGCAGGCCGGGGCTGAAGGCTACGCCCGGCGGGTGATGGAGGCGCTATCCTACGTCGGGGTGCTCGCGATAGAGTTGTTCCAGGTCGAGGGCGAGCTGCTGGCGAACGAGATGGCCCCGCGCGTTCACAACTCGGGGCACTGGACGATAGAAGGCGCCGAGACCAGCCAGTTCGAGAACCACCTGCGCGCCATACTCGGCCTGCCTCTCGGCTCCACCGCCCCACGCGGCTACAGCGCCATGCTGAACATCATCGGCGACCCGCCCGACACCGCGAGCGTGCTGCGCCTCCCCAACTCCCACCTACACCTCTACGGCAAAGCACCCCGCTCAGGCCGCAAAATCGGCCACATTACCCTGAGAACAGACGACCCGAACGCCCCGGCCGAGGGGCTCCAACTACTGCGAGGAACATAGGTCATCCGTAAATTCTGGCAGCAGGGCGAGAGCAAGGATGGGAGACAGCACCGCCAGGACGCACGGGGCGTACGGCACGCGCTCAGGCTATGACGGGGCTTCCCTTATGCCTGTGCGGCACCCGCCAACAAGCGACAGAATGGCACGGTTTCTGCTTTTTTGAATCGCGCGACGACCTTCTAACGGAGCAACACCATGTCCAGGGAAGGGCAACTGCGAAAGAGCCTCGCCAGGCTGAGCCGTGCAAGAGACACCGTGGAAAGATCGCTCAAGCAGGCGGCTCGCACCGCGAAAAGGCCCGGCCAGCGTAACATCAACCTGGCAAGTCGCGTTAACAAGGCTGTAACGACCGATATCGGTGAGACGGACACGGTCAGGGGCGCGTCCTCCAGGCAAAGCGTCAGGATCGCACAGGGTCCCGGAGGAACTGGTCAAGTGTCCGACACGAAGAGCGTGCAGGTGTCGCACGAGCAGCACACCTAGCCACACGAGCGCACGCTCAGCCCGGCAGCGGGACTCTTCTTCACCCTCAAGCAAGCTACTACGCCATTTATGGACCGGACACCCCCACAAGGTGCGCGGCCCCCGCTTGAGTGTCCCCCTCGTCCGGGCTACTTGACCCAGGCAGAACGCAAGCCGGCGCGTGCAGCGCGACCCGCCTGTGTGGGTGTTCGGGCTTGCCCCTGCGAATTAGAGAACATGGTGGATGCGTAAGACGTGGCAACAGAGCACAAGGAGGTAGACATAATGGCCGATCAGGACAATAGGATCCAGGACCAGGGACTGTCGGAGGAGGACTTGCAGGCGCAGGACGTAAACGAGCTTCCCGACCGCGAGGCTATGTCCCTGCTCAACCTCAACCTTGCCGCCCCGGTTAACGCGGCAGTGGCAGCCAACGTGCTGTCCGACGGCTCGGTGGCCTATGCCAACGCGGAGCAGACGGTCGATATCGACCAGAGCACCGGGTAGGAGATTTCGGGGTTACACGCTAACTCCATTCGTAAGCCGGAATAGTTGGTAGTTGAACGTTGAAGGAGGTAGAAATGGCCGATCAGGATAGGAGCACCCAGGACCAGGGCCTCAGCGACGCCGAGTTGCAGGACCAGGAAATCAACCAGCTTCCCGACCGCGAGGCGATGTCCCTCATTGACGCCAATGTGGCCGCGCCGGTGAACCTGGCAGCGGGCCTCAACGTGCTGTCCGACAACTCCATTGCCTACGCCAACGCGGAGCAGACGGTCGATATCGACCAGAGCACCGGGTAGGCAGCAACACGAACCTGGCGTAAATGGCTGTAATAAACCAGACGAACTGAGACACATAAGGAGGCTTAGATGGCTGACCAGACGAACTCTCAGAACGATGGGCTGAGCGCGGAAGAACTGCAAGCGCAGGACGTAAACGAGCTTCCCGACCGCGAAGCGATGTCCCTGATTAACGCCAACATCGCGGTGCCCGTGAACGCGGCAGTGGCGGCCAACGTGCTGTCCGACAACGCCGTGGCCTACGCGGACGCCGACCAGTACGCCGACATCGACCAGAGCACGGGCGGCACCTTGCCGGGCCTGACCGGCACCGGGGGCTGATAGGGCCTCAGTGGGCCTGTAATCAGACAGGTAATTGGCATTTAGTGTGGGGGCTGGGACGGTTGCATCGCGGCAGTTCCCGGCCCCTTCGTTTTCCCTCAACAATAAGCATCCACAGGGTTTCACCAGATACAGGCTGAGTTCGAGTGCTTGAACACACCGGAGGAAGTCTTAGGCTATGCTGAACGGCACCCCGCCCGGCGGTGGGCACCCTACACCGGCAGACGATACAGGCGCCAACACCTCTGCCTTCCCAGGCCGCGCGCGCCCCTCAAACGGTCCCCAGCAGCCCACGCCCAGTAGCGGCAGGGGTGATGGCTCTACTACGCCCCACGCTGTTCCACGTTCGCAGGGAGCGTACCCTGTCGTGCCCGGCGCGGTGAAAGGTGCTTCACCCGATGCGCCCACGCAGGCCCAGGGGGTTGTAAGCGGGCAGGCTGCTACAGCTACTAATGCAGGAGGCAACGGGGTAGCAGCGGCTAACGGGCGGGGTGCGAGTGCCCAGGCCGCCTCGCAAGCGGCTCAAGGTCAGCAGCAACAGCCACAACCGGGACAAACAGGGCAGCAAGACGGGCAGCAGGTGCAGATAGAGGTGCCGGAGAAGCCCAAGCTGGCGGACGACATCAACCTGAAAGGGGAGATGCAGGAGAGCGCCTTTGAGGAGCCTCCATGGCTGCTTGAGCGCGACGGCGGCTATATCCAGGTGCCCAAGCTGCTGTACCACGTGGCCGAGGCATGCACCGGCGACCAGACGCACGAGCAAATGGCCGAGGCGGTGGGCCAGAAGCTGGGCCGCAAAGTCACCGCCGACAACATAAAGACCCTGGTTGCCAAGCTGATCCCGATGGGCATCGTAGACGTGCCGGGCCTGCCGAAGGAGGCGCATAAGCGGGGCTCGGCGGCGGGCGCGCTCTCCGTGAACGCCAAGATGCTCCGCATCCCGCCGCGCGTCTTTACACCCCTGAGCAAGGTGTTGCAGGTGTTCTACCTGAAGCCGGTGCTCTTGCTGACGCTGCTGGTGACGTTCGCCGCCGAGGCCTGGATGTTCTTCGTGCACGGCCTGGGCGGGGGCATCCACGACGCGCTGTACACGCCGGGGCTGTTGATCGCGGTGTTCGGCCTGGTGATCGTGGCGACTGCCTTCCACGAGTTCGGCCACGCCTCGGCGCTCCAAAAGGGCGGCGGCCAGGTGGGCGAGATGGGCGCGGGCATTTATATCGTGTACCCCGCCTTCTACACCGACGTTACCGACAACTACAGGCTGCCCCGCTGGGCCAGGGTGCGCACCGACCTGGGTGGCATCTATTTCAGCCTCATCTTCTCGGCCGCGCTCATGGCCCTCTACGTCGCCACCGGCTCGGCCTTCCTCTTGATGGTGGTCTTATTCATCAATTTCGAGATCTTCCACAACCTGCTGCCTTTCGTGCGGCTCGACGGCTACTGGACGCTGGCCGACATCACCGGCATACCCGACTTCTTCTCGATGCTGGCCCCCTACTGCCGCAGCCACGCGCCTTTCAAGTGGCTGCCGCTACCCGACGGGCGCAAGTGCCCCAACCTGAAGCCCTGGGCCAGGTGGGTGTTCACGCTTTATATAATCATCACCGTGCCGCTGCTCGCGTTCCTCCTCATCATGATGGTCATGGGCGTGCCCCGCGTGCTGGCGACCTTCTGGGACGCACTCTGGCAGCAGGTGGGCAACATCGGCAAAGCCTGGGACGCGGGCGATTTCCTGGGCGTGGTGGCCGCCGGGGGGCAGATGTTGCTACTGGCGCTGCCCACTTTCGCCCTGCTCTTTACGCTATTCAACCTCGGCAAGCGCCTGGTGACGGGCGTGTGGAACTGGGGCAAGAAGTCGCCCCGCAACGGGGTCATCGCCAGCCTCGGTAGCGTGGCGGCGGCATTGCTGTTGCTGTTCCTCTGGTCGCCCTCGCTGCTGCTCTCCCTGTTCGTCAAGGGCGTACCTGAGCGCGGCCCGTTGCAGGAGGTCGTCCAGTTCAGGCCCATAGGCCAGCAAGAGCGGTTCGCGGTAGGGGACGTGTTGACGGGGCAGGTTGTGACCACGACCCGCAAGAGCGGCCTCGCGCTGTTCGGCCTCGACTTCGGTTCGCCCTCAACCCCCGTAACAGCCACGACCACCCCCACAATTACGGCCACCATTACTGCTACCCGGACCATCACTGCCAGTAACGTGCTGACAGGCACCGCCACGCCGCGCTCTCGCGGCTCGGCCACTGCGGCAGCCGCTACCGGCACCGCCCGCGCCGGCACGCCCACTGTGGCTGTTACCACGACCACGACGCTCACGACCATGACGCCGACTGCTACACGCACCTCTGTTTCCGGCTCGCCCGTAGCCTCCGTAGTGCCCTCGGCCACTGGCACGGCAGGCTTGCCGTCGTCTCAGGGTACGGTCCAGCCCACGGCCACTAGAGCATCAAGTGGAGCAGGCACGGCCACTACAGCCCCACTGGGAGGCACTGTAACACCCGCGACGGGCAGCACCGCGCAACCCACCGGCACCAGCGGTACGAGCCTGCCAACCACCGCCCCGGTGGCCGCCACGCCTACCACTCGACCGGCTGGTGCTACTATCACCACAGGCGGTAGCACCCCGACGGCAATCGGTAGCACTCCGACTGCGGGCAGCGGCACAGGTACCACGCCTGTAGTCCCCGCTCCGACGGCGGCCACCCAGCCGACAGCGGCCACAGCACCCACAGCCCAGACGGCCCCGACCAACACGCCCGTCGTACAGCCCACTTCCGCGACGCTGGATGACACGCCCGTGGCCGCACCTACCAGCACGCGCATACCAACATCTACGTCCACACCCACACCCACACCCACACCCACGGCCACTTCTACCCCTACACCCACACCCACCAGCACGCCTGTACCCGTGGCCACCACATCCGCACCGGAAGTTGCGGTCACAGCTACGGCCAGCCCTCCCGCGGTGCAGGACACGCCCATCAGCAATACCGCGCCGACAGCCACGAGCGTCACGCAAACCGAGGCTGTCCCGCCTACGGCCACGACAGCACCTTAGCCAGCTTGCAGCAAGACGACTATAGCGTCTAGCCCTGGGGGAGAATGGGAAAGATATGAAAGCAATAGTAGCATTAGTCAGCAGAATGAACAGGGTCGCGTTGGTGGCGCTCGTTGTGCTCGTATTGGGCGCGCTCGTCGTAGGCGGCACCACTCTGATCCTGAGCGAACAGACGAGCACAGTCACGCCCGATGCCGCGAGCACCACGGAGAAGCAGACCTTACCTTCCCCGACGGCTATCGGAGAGGTCGGGAGCGTCACGCCGCTTACCACGCCAGGCACGGTCACCGCCGACGCGAGCGCCACGCCGGACGGCAGCCCCACCGCCGAGGGCACCGTCAGCCCCACTGCGGAGGGTACGCCGGGGCTGCCCACCTCGACCCCCGATGCGGCTACCGCGCCCAACTTCAACCCGAACGGGGGAGGCGGGAACAACGTCGTCAAGGCCAACAACAGCACCAACGGCCGCCTGCTCGTAAAGGGCAACCTGGAGATGAACCGCATACCCGCTCCCAAGGTCGGCCCGGTGAACTTCGCGGAGGCGAGAAGCACCTGCACCGATTGCCAGACTTTTGCCACGGCCTTGCAGGTCAATCTCTATGAGCGGGGCGCATCCCAGGTGACGCCCCAGAACGCGGCGGTGGCTTTGAACATCAATTGCACACGCTGTATCACCGTGGCGCGGGCCATACAGTACGTCATCCCCGTAGACGACCTCAAGCAGACGCCTAAGGAAGTGGACGACCTGTTCAAGGCGCTCGACCGCGAGCTGCGCGACATCAACCAGAGCGCCACGACCGCCCAGGAAGCCAACCAGCGCATCAACGGGGTAATCGCCCAGTTTAAGGGCCTTGCCCAGTACCTGCGCGATGCCTCGCAGGAGACGACCGCCGGGGGCACTCCCACCCCCTCGGCCACAGCCACCGCCACCATAGCTAGCACCGTAGCCGCCACGGCGGTCAGCACCGGCACAGCCTCGACCGGGAGCACCCCAGGCACCGCCGCGCCGACCAACACCCAGGCCGTCGTGGCTGCCCCGGCTACCGCCACCGCCGCACCGTCCGGGCAGACACCCCAGGCGCCAACGCCAACGCAGCCACCTCAGCCCAGCCCCACCACGGGTAGCGCAGCGCCCACGAACACGCCCGGCAGCCAGGGGAGCACCCCCGTGCCTACCTCTACCCCCAACGCACAGCCCACCGCTACTCAGGCCCCGCCTGCGCCAACGACCACGCCGCTACCTCCCACCCCGGTGCCCCCAACGCCCGTCCCGCCTACACCCGTGCCACCCACGCCGACCGCCGTGCTCCCAACTGCTACACCGGCCCCGCCTGAGCCGACAGCCACTACCGCCCCGCCCACTCAGGCACCCGCCACACCTACCCCGACACCACCGACCACCGCTCCCACGGAGGCGGCACCCACCGCCACCTCACAGCCCAACTCGCCCACGACGCCCCAGCCCACAACCGGCAGCGCGGATGGGCCTACACCCCAACCTACACCCCAACCTACACCCCAACCTACACCCTAGCCGGTCCTCGATTGTAGGGTTTGGACGTCGGTATCGGTTGGTGACGAAAACAAACATCAGAGCAGGAAACCAAGATAGTCCCAGGTGGACTAAAGAATTGCACCGCAGAGACGCAGAGGACGCAAAGGTACGCTGAGATAGGAAAGGTTTAATGATGGATAGGGGGCATCAACCGTACGATGCTGCCCCCTATTCAGAACACCTCAATTCTTCTCAGCGTAACCTCTGCGCCCTCTGCGTCTCTGCGGTGAATAATCTAGAACTATGTCCACCTATGCTGGCATCCAGCGTGTGATGCGTTTTCGTACTCGTCAGGGCTGCCCCGGCGTCGGCTCCGCGGCTTCCGTGGGTGGGGGCATGCTTCTGCCGTAGACCCTGGTGAGGGTCCGCAGCCGCTCCGCAACCACGTGGTCCAGTTGCTCGCGGCGGTAGCGCCAGGTCCAGTTGCCCGACGTGGTGCCCGGCGTGTTCATGCGGGCGCTGTTGTCCAGGTCGAGCAGGTCTTGCAACTGGATGACGGCCATATCAGCCACCGAGGCGAGGGCGAGGCGGATGAAGTCCCACGCTACGTCGTGC
>DASVQO010000357.1:0-11625 GCA_036389075.1 Chloroflexia bacterium
GGGGCCTGGCAAACGTCTGCCATCCTCGGTCCGGCGTTGGGCGGCGTGCTGATCGCCGTGTGGGGAGGGGCGGCGGGCGTGTACGCGCTCTCCGGGGGCCTGCTGCTGCTGGTGGCCCTGCTGTTCTGCTTGCTGCGACCGCGGCCCACCGAACGCACCTCCGAGCCCATCGACCTCACCTCTCTGCTCGCAGGGGTGCGCTTTATCTGGCGGACCCCCGTGATCCTTACGTCGATAACGCTCGACATGTTCGCCGTGTTGCTGGGTGGGGCCACGGCGCTGCTTCCGGTGTTCGCCCTCGACATCCTGGGGGTAGGGGCCGCCGGGCTGGGGTGGTTGCGGGCGGCCCCGGCGGCGGGGGCGGTAGTGGCGGCCCTCGTAATGGCGGTAATCCCGCCGTTGCGCTATGCGGGGCGAACCTTGCTGGTCGTGGTGGCGGGGTTCGGGCTAGCGACGGTGGTGTTCGGGCTGTCCCGCGACTTCGCGCTGTCCCTGGCTATGCTGGCGCTGTTGGGCGCGCTCGACAGCGTGAGCGTGGTGATACGCAGCACGCTGGTGCTGACACTCACACCCGATACGTTACGCGGGCGCGTGAACGCGGTGCACTACGTGTTCATCGGCATCTCGAACGAGCTAGGCGCGTTCGAGTCGGGGGTCATGGCGGCTGTGTTTGGGACGGTGGGGGCGGTGGTAGGGGGCGGCCTGGGCACGGTGCTGGTGGTGGCGATCGTGGCGGTACTGGCACCCGAGCTGCGGCGATTGGGCCGGCTGGACACGCACGATAAAGAGTGACCGCGGGCGCGGGGCGTAAGCACTTCCACCGGATCGCGTCCGAAAAGCAGCCCCCTGGATTGTGTTATAATCGCTCCATGAGGACGGAGGGAAGCACGGACGGCACCGGGGCGGGCCTGCGGTTGACGCTACCGCTGCCTCCGGGGGTGAACAACCAGTACGCCACCGTGAACGGCAGGCGGGTGCTCAGCGCCGAAGCGAGAGCCTACAAGCAGGCGGTGAAGCGGCAGGTTGACGAGTTGGGCTTCTCCGGCCAGGTCTCTCCCGCGATGCTCGCCACGCTGCGCGGCAGCTACCTGTCGCTGTTCATCGACTTCTACTTCGCTTCGCCCCTCAAACGCGACCTCGACGGCGGCCTCAAGGTGACGCAGGATGCGTTGTGTGAGGCGCTGGGCGCGAACGACAACCGCGTGGTCGATATTCACCTGGTGAAGCGCATAGACCCGCGCAACCCCCGTATCGAAGTGCAGTTGGAGGCCATTGCGCCCGACGAATGGAAGTTCGATGAAGAGTACCTCTACCTCGGCGCGGACGGCCCGGCTTAGGCTCCCGCTGCCCCGCTCGCGTGCCCGGCATGACAGGTACGCGCGGGTGGACGGGGTGCGGGTGCGCTACGTAGAGGCGGGCGCGGAGCACGGAGGCGTGCCGCTGGTGATCGTGCACGGCTATAACGGCAGCTGCGACTACTGGTACCCGCAGACCGTGCTGGGGCTGGCCGAGCGCAGGCACGTTATCGCTGTGGACCTGCCGGGCAACGGCCTTTCGGGCAAGCTCGAGGCCCACAACATGGAGACGCTGAGCCACTTCATCGTGCGCTTCGTGGAAACGCTTGGCTACGAGCGGGCGGACCTCATGGGGCACTCGATGGGAGGCTTCCTGGCCGTGGCCGCCGCGAACGCACGCCCGGAGAGGGTCCGCAGCCTCGTCCTGGTGGACAGCGCGGGACTGCCCGACCTGGTGAAGCGCCTGTGGCTGGTGCCCATCGTGGCGCTGGCGGATTCGAGCATGCGGCAGTGGCGCTTCTACCCCACCTTTATCAAGATCGGGCTGCGGGCGCGGACGGCGCGCGAGTGCCTGCGAATGGTGAGCAGGGTCAGCATGCGGGAGTTGCTGGCGAAACTGGACCTGCCGGTGTTCATACTGTGGGGCGAGAAGGACCGGGTCGTGCCGGTGGAGCACGGCTATTATATGGCGGAGCATATCGCGGGGGCCAAATTGACGGTCGTCGCGGGCGTGGGGCACATGCCCTTCTACGAGAAGCCCGCCGAGTGCAACCGGTTGATCCTGGATTTCATCGGGGGACTTGAGCGGCGATAACCGGACATAATCTGCGCTGCGTACAGGTATGATTGCCACACTGACCCGGACAAAACAACCAGGCTCCTCCACTCTCGTTGCTGACGAGCACACTATCGAGGTGGAAGGGGTCTCCCTGCGCTACATCGAGGCGGGGGCCGAGCATGGGGGCATACCCATCTTGATGCTGCACGGCTTGCAGGGTGGGGCCGACCTGTGGCTGCCGCACCCTCTGCCCGCGCTGGCCGGGCGATTCCACGTGATCGCGCCCGACTTGCCAGGCTTCGGCGATTCGGGGCTGCTCTCCTCGTATGGGATGGAAGCTTACACGACGGTCATGCTGGCCTTTATGGATGCGCTCGGGCACCGCCGGTTCAACCTCATAGGGCACTCGCTGGGAGCGCAAATCGCCATTACGTTGGCCGCCATGCAGCCCGAGCGCGTGAACAGGCTGCTGGTGGTCGCCGGCTCCGGCCTCCCGCAAGGTGGCCCGCGCTGGCTCAACCCTGTGAAGCTGCTGACCGATGCAAGCTCCTGGCATTTCAAGCTCTACCCCAAGGTGTTCCGGCTGGCCCGCAAGTCGAGGGCCTTCCGCGAGGGGTTGCAGGTGCTGCAACGCGACCACGTCACCGACCGGCTGCGCGACGTAACGGTGCCCACGCTCGTCGTATGGGGTTCGCGCGACCGTGTGGCTCCACTGGAGCATGGCGCTTTCCTGGCCAAGCACATACCGCGCGCCCGGCTCGCGATCATCAGGGGAGCGGGGCACATGCCTTTCTATGAGAGGCCCGCGCAGTTCATGAAGCTGGCAGGGGCGTTCTTCAGCGCCGACCAGGGCGGGGAGGCCGCCGGGTAGGGGTAACGGCAGGATAAGGTCTATCGTTCATTCTCAGCCAATAGGGAGGTCTACCTTGGAGAAGGGGCAGTTGGAGATCGACAAGCTCTTGCTTGAGGCCGAGGAGATAGTCGCGGAGGAGGTGGGACGCCCGGAAGTGGAAGGGCCGCTCGTGAGCGCACCACGCCCGGCTCAACAACACGATACAGTGGCGGTGCTCGATTTCGGCTCTCAGTACTCGCAGCTAATTGTGAGGCGGGTGCGCGAGCTTGGCGTGTACGCGGAACTGCTGCCGTGTGATGCCCCTCAAGCCGAGATAGACCGGCTGGCACCTGCCGCGTTTATCCTGTCGGGCGGCCCGGCCAGCGTGTACGAGCCAGGCGCTCCGCAATTGCCGCAGTACTTGCTCGGCAACGAAAGGCCGGTGCTGGGCATCTGCTACGGCCTGCACCTGCTCACTCGCGCTTACGGTGGCAACGTCGAAGGCTCCACGCACCGCGAGTTCGGCCCGGCCACTATTCGCCGGGTGGCCCAGTCTCCCCTGTTCGAGGGGCTGGGTGACTCGCTGCCGGTGTGGATGAGCCACGGCGACCGGGTGACGGAGCCGCCCGCCGGGTTCGAACTGCTGGCCGTCTCGGACAACGCCCCGGTGGCGGCAATGGGCAGGGGGCAGGTGCTCGGCATACAGTTCCACCCGGAGGTGGTACACACGCCGCAGGGCAAAGAGGTGCTGTCCAACTTCCTGTTTGGCGTGGCGGGGTTGCGGCCCACCTGGAACTCGGCCTCCTTCATCGAGACGGCGATTGACCAGATACGCGAGGCGGTGGGCGACGGGCGGGTGCTGTGCGGCCTGAGCGGTGGGGTCGATTCCTCGGTGGCGGCGGCGCTCGTGCAGCGGGCGATTGGCGACCGGCTGGTGTGCCTGTTCGTGGACAACGGGCTGCTGAGACAAGATGAAGCGGCGGAGGTCGTGGAGACTTTTGGCCGCAACATGCACATGAACCTCGTGGCCGTGGATGCCGCCGACAGGTTCCTCGACCGCCTGGAGGGGGTGGACGATCCCGAGGAGAAGCGCAAGCGGATAGGGGAGACTTTCATCCGGGTGTTCGAGGCTGAGGCCCTGAAGCTTGGCGAGTTCGACTTCCTGGCGCAGGGCACGGTGTACCCCGACGTGATCGAGAGCGCCAGCCCCGAACGTCCCTCGGCGGCCCGCATCAAGACGCACCACAACGTAGGTGGTCTGCCCAAGGACCTGCGGTTCAAACTGGTGGAGCCGCTGCGCTACCTGTTCAAGGACGAAGTGCGGCAGGTCGGCCTGGAGCTTGGGCTGCCCGAGGAGATTGTCTGGCGGCACCCCTTCCCCGGCCCAGGGCTTGCCGTGCGCTTGTTGGGGCCTATAACGCGGGAGCGGCTGGCCACGCTGCGGGCTGCCGACGCCATCCTGCGCCACGAGTTGCGCGAGGCCGACCTGATGCGGGAGACATGGCAGGCGTTCGCCGTGCTGCTCCCGGTGCGTAGTGTGGGCGTGATGGGCGACTACCGCACCTACGCCGACGTGGTGGCGATAAGGGCGGTAAGCTCGGTGGACGGCATGACGGCGGACTGGGCCAAGCTGCCCTACGACCTGCTGGGCCGTGTGTCTAGCCGTATCGTGAACGAGGTGCCGCACGTCAACCGCGTGGTCTACGATATTACCTCCAAGCCGCCCGCGACTATCGAATGGGAATAAGCGCGAGCCAGACCACTTCCCAGCCAACCCGCGCGGCTAATCCTGGTGGCGCGGCCTCTATACCGTGGTATAGGGTGGCGCTACACCGGGTAGTCGCGAGCGAATGGGGCACCGCCGCGCTCATACTGGCCGTCACTCGCCTGTTCGCACTGGCAGGCGGGCTGATGGGCGCGAGTCGCCTGGTGCAGGAGCACCCCGAATACGCCAAGGGCTGGTTCGCTGAGATGGCCCTCATGTGGGACGCGGCTCATTACGCGATCATCGCCAAGGATTCGTACTCGTTCGACCCTGCCGCACCGGCTGGCGCAAACGTGGCCTTCGCGCCTCTCTTCCCCTTCCTGATAGACTTGCTTTCGGGCGCGCTACGCTGGATTACGTTCGGCTGGAACTTTGGCAACGAGGAGTACGGTGCGATCATCGTGGCGGGCCTGCTCATCAGCAACGTAAGCTTCTTTGTGGCGCTGGGGCTGCTCATCAAATGGCTCCAGCCCAGGCTGGGGCACGCGGGCGCGGCGTTGGTGGCCCTGGCGCTGGCCTCCCTGCCGACGGCCTTCTTCTTCGCTGCCATGTACACCGAGAGCCTCTTCCTGGCGCTGGCGCTTGGGGCCTTCACGGTATCGCGCTCGGAATGGCGGTGGAAATGGCTGTGCGTCGGCCTCCTGGGACTGCTGGCAACCCTCACCCGGTTCGCAGGGGGTATCTTGCTGCCGGTGTTGCTGGTGGAGTATATGGCGCAGACCGGCTGGCGGTGGCGCAAGGTGCGCCCTGACTTGCTGTGGCTGGGGTTGGTGCCCGCCGGGGTGCTGCTGTACCTCGGCTTTCTCTGGTGGCGATTTGGCGACCCACTTGCAATGAACAAGAGCATGCTGGAGGGGTGGCAGCATAGTACGTCTTTCTTCCCGGAGACCTACTGGAATAGCTTCGTGCAACTCTGGAACAGCCTGAGCGGCACGCTGCCGACCGGAGAGGACCCTGTGCTCCGGTACGGCCAGGGCAGCCGCCTATACATTATGCTGGACCTGGCGCTCCCGGTCGTGCTGCTCGTGGGGGGGTTTCTTGCGCGGCGCAAGCTTTACGCCTCCGAATGGACGTGGCTCGTGCTCGGCATCATCTACCCGCTCAGCTTCAACATCACCTTCTCTATGGCGCGCTACGTGCTTCCGCTGTGGCCGGGACTGGTATGGGTCGGCACGCTGAAGGGGAGGGCGCGGTGGGCGGCGATGGCTGCAATCGTGCCCTGTTTGCTGCTCATGGGCTGGTGCGCGGCCAAGTACGCGAGCGCGCGGTGGATCGGCTGAGGCCGGTGCCGCCCGCAGGCCGGGAACGAGAAAGCGTGTGTCGAATTGTCACAACGTAAGGAAGGCGCATAGCTGATGAGAGTACTTGTGGTCGGCTCCGGCGCGAGAGAGCACGCTATTGTGTGGAAGCTAGCGACCAGCGCCGGGGTAACGGATATCTACTGCGCGCCCGGTAACGCGGGCACCGGCGTGCTGGCGCAGAACGTCGATTTGCAGATAGGCACCGAGTCGCAGTGTGACATCCTGGCGGGGTGGGCCTTCGATAACCGTATAGACCTGGTAATAATCGGGCCGGAAGTGCCTCTGAGTTTCGGCATGGCGGATACGCTGTTGCTGCTGGGCGTGCCGGCGCTTGGTCCCACGCAGGCGGCGGCGCGCATAGAGACGAGCAAGGCGTGGGCGCGCGACTTCATGGCGCGGCATGGCATACCCGGCCCACAGTACCGGGTGGTGCAGGGGCTTGATAGCATCAGCGCGGCGCTACAAGACCCCGCAACGCGGTATCCACTGGTGCTCAAGGCCGATGGGTTGGCGGGCGGCAAGGGTGCGGCTATCGTGCACGACGCACTGGAGGCGGGAGAGGCGATTGCCCAGATGCAGGGTACGGGCGCGCTGCCCGCCGACGACGCGGCCAAGAAGGTGGTTATCGAAGAGTACCTGGAGGGGTTTGAGGTGAGCGCGCTGGCCTTTACGGATGGGCAGCGCGTGGAGATGATGCCGCCTTCCTGCGACTACAAGCGCCTGCTGGACGGGGACACAGGCCGCATGACGGGCGGTATGGGCGCGTATACGCCAACCTCCCGCGTCACGCCCGAGCTGTGGGCGCAAGTAGAGGCAAACGTGCTGCGGAAGGCCGTGGAGGGGCTTGCAAGCGAAGGCGTCACGTACCGTGGGGTGCTTTACGCGGGGCTGATGCTCACGGACGATGGGCCGAAGGTGCTCGAGTTCAACTGCCGCCTGGGCGACCCGGAGGCGCAGGTGCTCATACCAAAGCTGAAGACACCCCTTGAGGATATAGGGCTTGCCATCGCCGGGGGCGACCTCTCGCGGGTGGGGCCTATCGAGTGGTCGGACGAGGCGGTAGTGGGGGTGGTGATAGCCTCGGAGAACTACCCGGCGGGCAAACCCTCGCCCGTGCCGATTGGCGGGCTTGAGAGCGTTGAAGAGGGCACGCTGGTCTTCCACGGGGGCACCGAAGGGGCGGGCACGCTGGCGTTGCAACCGCCGGTGGGCGGCACGACGAAGCGCAAGCCGATATTCAGTACCCTTTTCGCCGGACCGTCTCAGCCGGTCGCCATCCCCGACGACTTTGACATCAAAGCCACCGGGGGTCGCGTCCTGACCGTTGTGGGCCGCGGGGCCACGCTCAGGGAGGCCAGGGCAGCCGCTTACCGCAACGTATCGCGCATAGAGATCGCGGGGGCGCAGTACCGGAGCGATATCGGGTCGCGAGAAGCGGAAGCCGGGGAGGAGTGAGGGGCCGGGTGGCTATGCTCCGCGCTTCAGGTTGTGCCACATCAGGATGCCCGCGATGGACTTGGCGTCGCGGATCTCGCCACGCCGGATGCTGTCGAGGGCTTGCTCGAAGGTGAGGCGTTCGATCTCGATGTTCTCGTCCTCGTCGCCCCCCGACTGGCCTTCGCTGAGGTCGGTGAGCAGGAAGCACTCAAGGAACTCAGTGCAGAAGCCGGGGGCCGAGTAGAAGCCGCCCAAGCGCGCCACACGGCCCGCGCTGTAGCCGGTCTCCTCAAGCACCTCGCGGCGGGCGCAGGTCTCGGCGTCCTCTCCCGGCTCGCGCGTGCCTGCGGGTATTTCGAGCAGCACAGAGCCGGCGGCACGCCTGTACTGGCGCACCATCACCAGCCGGTCCTCAGCGTCCACGACAACCAGGGCCACCGCCCCCGGGTGCACCACGATCTCACGCGGCCTTTCGCGTCCATCGTGCAGCCGAACTTTCTCTTTGACGACCTTGAATAGCTTACCGTCGTATACCGTTTCCTTAGACAGGCCCACTTCCGGCTCGATTGCCATAGCTGACTCCTTTAGCTCCGTTGACGATGGATGAGGGTTGAGAGATGGAATTAAAGACAATGTTGGGGACTGGCTTGCGGAACATTCGCCTGTGAAAAGAAAAATCCTATGGGTACGTCCTTAAGCAGGATTTTCCTTTTTGCCAGTAACACATCTTTGCCCGCGAGCCATAGACCAAACTGCGGCATATCACTTGCTCCTGAGCATTATACAAAGAAGGGGGAGAAAAGCATGGCTAAAGCCGCGCAGCCGCACGAGCACGCAACTGTCGAGGAGATCATACACCCGCACGAGGATATGCTGGCCGACGTGCCGGAGCAGGCCGCCGGACCCGCCTACGGGCAAGACAAGGCCACCGCCCTGGCGGCTCTACGTGAGCCGGGGGTGAGATGCTGCCGGTGCGACCTGTGCGCCACTCGCACGCAGGTGGTGTTCGGGGAAGGCTCGCCCACCGCCACCGTGCTGATTATCGGAGAAGCGCCGGGGGCCGAGGAGGACAAGCACGGGCACCCGTTCTACGGGCGCGCGGGGCAGATGCTCAACTCGCTGCTGGAGGAGGTCGGTATCTCGCGGGAGGAGGTGTGGATCACCAACACCGTCAAGTGCCGCCCGACCGCGGTCACCGGCAAGCGTATTTCCAACCGCGCGCCCCGGGTGCCTGAGATCAAAGCTTGCACCATCTGGCGCGTGGGAGAACTAGACATAATCAAGCCGAAGGTGGTGTGCTGCCTGGGGGCGGTGGCGGCCAAGGCGATGCTGGGGCGCGACGTGAGGATGACGCAGGAGCGCGGGCAGTTGATGCCGTTCCCGCTGCCGCTGGAGGGCATGGAGGACACGGAGGTGATACTGACGTACCACCCGTCCTACATCATGCGCCAGGAAGGGGAGGCGTACGACCGCATCCGCGCGCAGGCGCTGGCCGATTTCAGGGTGGTGGAGGCCAAGTTGCATAGTTCCTAAAGGGTAACGACTTATCTAAACGCCAAGACGTCAAGACGCCAAGGACCACGCCAAGTTAGATTAAGGTTTGGAGAGTGCAAAGAGTACCAGGGTACTTGATAAGGTACCCTGGTACTTTTGCTTAAAACAACACCATCCATAATCTTGGCGTGGTCCTTGGCGTCTTGACGTCTTGGCGTTTAGATAAGTCGCTACTACTTAGCGTAGGAGCAGCAAAGTCGTGCAAGGGGAGGACGCTGTGTGATATAATTAACGGATAGAGCGAATATTAGAACGCAAACATAGAAGAAAGACAACGCTGTCACGCGGAGGAAGGTTATGCCACGAAACCTGGTACAAAAGATCATCGAGGCGCACCTCGTATCGGGGGAGATGAAGCCCGGTAAAGAGGTAGCCATCAGGATCGACCAGACACTCACACAGGACGCCACCGGCACCATGTCCTATCTGCAATTCGAGGCGATGGGCATACCACGGGTGCGCACGGACGTATCGGTGAGCTACGTCGATCACAACATGTTGCAGACCGGCTTTGAGAACGCTGACGACCACAGGTTCCTCCAGTCCATCGCCGCCAGGTACGGCATTTATTTTTCGCGGCCCGGCAACGGTATTTGCCACCAGGTGCACCTTGAGCGGTTCGCGATCCCCGGCAAGACGCTGCTCGGCTCGGACAGCCACACCCCCACCTGCGGCGGCCTGGGCATGATCTCAATTGGCGCGGGCGGGCTGGACGTTGCGGTCGCTATGGGCGGCGGCCCCTTCTACATGGCAATGCCGGAAGTCTGGTTGGTGCGTCTGATAGGCAAGAGGCAGCCCTGGGTGGCCGCCAAGGACATCATTTTTGAGTTGTTGCGCCGCCTCACAGTGAAGGGCGGCGTTGGTAAGATAGTTGAGTACGGCGGGCCCGGTGTATCCGACCTGTCTGTGCCAGAGCGCGGCACTATCACCAACATGGGCGCCGAGCTGGGGGCCACCACCTCGATCTTTCCCTCGGACAAGCGCACGCTGGAATATATGAAGGCCCAGGGCCGTGACAAGGACTGGGTGGAGCTTGGCCCCGACAAGGACGCCGAGTACGATGGCATCATTGAGATCGTGCTGGACGAGCTAGAGCCGCTGATTTCGCGCCCCCACAGCCCCGACAGCGTGGTGCCGGTGCGTGAGGTAGCGGGCACGCCGGTTTCGCAGGTGCTGGTCGGCTCCTGCACCAACTCGTCGTTTGTGGACCTGCAAACGGTGGCGGGCGTGCTCAAGGGGCAGACGGTGCACCCCTCCCTCTCCTTCGGCGTCACCCCCGGCTCGCGGCAGGTGTACACCATGATAGCCCGCTCGGGCGCGTTGGGCGACCTCATCGAGTCTGGTGCGCGCATCCTGGAGTCGGCTTGCGGACCGTGCATCGGCATGGGGCAGGCCCCCTCGTCGGGCGCGGTGTCCATCCGGTCGTTCAACCGCAACTTCGAAGGACGCTCCGGCACCCCCAACGCCCAGGTCTATCTCGCCTCGCCTGAGACTTGCGCGGCCTCGGCCCTCACGGGTGTGATTACCGACCCTCGCACGCTCGGCGGCAGGCTCGAGGTGGACGTGCCGCCCAAGTTCCTGGTGGAGGACAACATGATCGTGCCCCCCGCCGAGGACCCCGAGGCGGTGGAGGTGGTGCGCGGCCCGAACATCAAGCCGCTGCCTATCAACAAGCCGATGCCGGCAGACCTGGAAGGCAAGACGCTGCTCAAGGTAGGCGACAACATCACCACCGACCACATAATGCCCGCGGGCGCGAAAATCCTGCCGCTCCGCTCGAACATCCCCGGTATCTCGGAGTACGTGTTCGAGAAGGTAGACCCGTCGTTCGCCACGCGCGCCAAAGAGGCCGGGGGCGGCTTCGTGGTGGGCGGGAGCAACTACGGCCAGGGTTCGAGCCGGGAGCACGCGGCGCTAGCCCCCATGTTCCTGGGTGTCAGGGCGGTGCTGGTCAAGAGCTTCGCCCGTATCCACCGCGATAACCTCATCAACTTCGGCATCCTGCCGCTGGTGTTCATCGACCCGCTCGACTACGCCGACATCTCTGAGGGCGACGAGCTTCGCATGGCGAACGCACGCGAGGTACTGATGTCGGGTGCCGAGACGATAGAGGTGGAGAACGTCACCAAGGGCAGCAAGTACCAGTTGAAGCACAACCTGACCCCGCGCCAGGTGAACATCATGGTGGAGGGCGGCCTGCTGAACTACATACGCCAGCACGGCGACGCCACCAACATCGAGCGCGAGGCCACGGCTGCGGCCCACGGCACGACCACGGCCCTTCCCACGCGCACTACCAAGGTTTCGGACCAGCCTGGCGACAAGCCCAAGCCGCTGGCCCGCGAGGAGCTGTTCGACCAGATGGTGGTGGAGACGTACAGCCACGAGGCGGCGGAGTTCGACGAGTTCGGGCACGGGCTTGCCGAGAAGTCAGACCGCAGGATGGTGGAAGTGATCTCGCCCAGGCTGGGAGACTACGTGCTGGACGTGGCGACGGGCACCGGCAACCTGGCACTCGCGCTCGCGGACCGGGCGGGGGCGAGCGGCAAGGTGGTGGGTATCGACCTTGCAGAGGGTATGCTGGAGTTCGCGGAGCGCAAAGCGCGTGCCCGCAAGGTCAAGAACGTCGAGTACAAGATGATGGACGCGCGGCACCTGGAGTT
>DASVQO010000358.1:0-2859 GCA_036389075.1 Chloroflexia bacterium
AGACACAACGAGCGGGGCCATCACCATGCGCGATGCCGTGCGCTTTGCCTACGCCAACATGACAGACGTGCGCCCCTACATGGACACCGAGAGCGGCCCTATCTTCGGCTACATGCACACCCGGCAGCGCCCCACAGCCGAGTTCGAGAACGAGTACTACCACAACATGACCTGGGCGCACCTGGCGACAGGCGGCGCGGGGAGCGGCATGCGCTGGCCCTTCCGCGACCCCCATACCCTCTCGCCCGGCATGCACGACGTGATGCTGGGCATGTCCCGCTTCATCAAGGCCAACCCCCTCCGCTGGCTTGACTTCTCCCCGCGCCCCCTCGATGACGCTCTGCGCGTGGTGCCCCGCGACGCCCTCGGCGGAGGCAACATGGAAACCCAGGTGCTGCCCTTCGGCTGCTCGGACGGGCGGCAGGCGCTCGTCTGGCTGCTGCGGGACACGCGCCTCGCTGAAGGCCGGGCGGCAAGCGGGCCTATCGACCTGTTGCTGCCTGGCATGGTAGCTGGTGGGTACATAATAGAGTTCTGGGAGACATACGAAGGGGTAAAAGTAGGCGAGGCGCGGCTATCTCTGCCCGAGGCTGATGGACCCGTCCGGCTGCCCCTACCCGATTTCGGCCGCGACCTGGCGATTGCGGTGAGGAGGGGCAAGTAAAATCGAGGTTTTGGCGGTGAATGACGCCCTGCCAATGAATTGGCGGGCTTACAAGTAGCAAAGTCTCCTCCAGAGACTACATGATGTTGTTCAGTCTCCGAAGGAGACTTTGCTACTTGTAAGCCCGTGGCTTTAGCCACAGGGCACCCCCCACAGGGCAACCATGGCCCCGACCGCCCGACATTCGCCCGCCTGCCAGAGGAGACATTATGATCGAAGCCATCAAGTTCTGGAACGAGCCTAACAACCTGTCGCACTGGGACTTCGAGATAGACCCGGGCTGGAAGGACTTTGCCCAGATGACCGGCCTGGCCGCTCGCGCCGTGCGGGACCTGTGCCCCGACCTCTGTCTCGTGCTGGGCGGCATATCCCCTATAGACCCGGAGTTCATCCTTACGCTGCAAAAGCAGGGCGTGCTGGATGCCCTCGATGCGGTCGCGGTGCACGGCTTCCCGCTCGACTGGAACCACTGGCAGATCAACGACTGGCCCGCCAAGGTGGCCGAGATAGAGGCCGTGAGCCACCTGCCGGTGTGGGTGACCGAGGTGGGCGTGTCCACGTTCGGCGCGGACGAGGTGCAGGTGTTCGGCCTGCAACGCACCGCCGAGCTGCTCCTGGGCCGCGTGCCCCGCGTCTTCTGGTACAGCCTGTTCGACCTGCCGCCCGCCTGGGAGGCAACAACTCGACATAAAGAGAGCGAAGGTAGCTCCTACTATCGACATTTCTACATGGGCCTCATTCGCGCCGACGGCACGCCCAAACCCTCTATCGAGCACTTCAACCCGGAGATGGGCATCTGCCAGTGGTTCCACTTCGAGGACCACAGGCTCGACCTCGCGGTGGAGTGGCTCAGGCGCATGGGCGTGAAGAGGCTGCGCACCGGCATTAGCTGGGCCGATTGGCACCGCCCCAACGCCGTGCAGTGGTTCGACCGGCAGATGCGCGCGCTCGAGGAGTTCGATACCACGGTGACGCTCTGCTTCACGCCCCCCTCAATCGGCAAGCGCCCGCACCACACCAGCCCGCCCGTGGACCTGAGGGAGTTCGCCTATTTCGCCTCTCAGGTGGTAGAGCGGTACGCGCTCAACCACCTGCCGGTGCCCCGCTAAGTCGCCGTGACCACCTTCCTGCTCATCCGCCACGCCTCCCACGCCCTGCTGCGGCGCACCCTCGTGGGACGCACGCCCGGCGTGCCGCTGGACGAGGAGGGCAGGGCGCAGGCCGAGTGCCTGGCCGAGCGGCTAGCCCACCTGAAGCCGCTAGCCCTGTACAGCAGCCCCGTGCAGCGCGCCATGGAAACTGCCGCTCCGCTGGCCGAGCGCTGGGGTCTGCCGGTGCAGATGAGCAAGGAGTTCATCGAGATCGACTTTGGCGAGTGGGCGGGCCGCGACTTCAGCGACCTGCACGCGCTCAAACAGTGGGAGTATTTCAACAGCTATCGCAGCGGCACCCGCCCCTCCGGTGGCGAGTTGATGCTTGAGGTACAGGCCCGCGCGGTGGCCGGCCTCCAACGCCTCCATGCCGAGCACCCCGGCTCCCTCATTGCCCTAGTGTCCCACGGCGACGTAATCCGCGCGGCCCTCAACTACTACCTGGGTGCCCCCCTCGACCACTTCCGCCGCCTCGAAATCAGCCCAGCCTCGCTAAGCCTCCTCGAACTGCAAGACTGGGGTCCGCGCATCCTCCTGGTAAACCACCTGGGCGACCTGCCTCAAATTCCGGCAGATACTTAGTAGCCACGCTGATTAGCTAAACGCCAAGACGCCAAGACGCCAAGGACCACGCCAAGAGTACGAAAACGCAAAGACGCAAAGAACGCAAAGGACGCGCAAAGAGAAGCAGGGTTTTGTCGGTACAAAGCGACCAGGGTACATGCTGTTGTACTCTGGTCCTCTTATTAAGAGCAACACCCCTAATCTTGGCGTGGTCCTTGGCGTCTTGGCGTCTTGGCGTTTAGCTAATCAGCGTGGCGAGGTGGTCTTTGTACCGCGTGTAGGCGTCCCACAGTCGCGCTTGTTCGGCGGGGTCGTGGGCGGACATGTTGGCGCAGAGGTGGCATTGCCCGGCCCGAAAGGCGGCGTAGGCCATGCGGTAGGCAGTGAGGGTGTCTTCGGCTATGCGTTCGCCTCCCGCCTCATAGAAGACTTGCAGCAAGGCACCCTCGGCTTCATCATCGAGGCCCCACTCCACGATTG
>DASVQO010000359.1:0-9656 GCA_036389075.1 Chloroflexia bacterium
GTCCACTGCAAGCTCTATCACCCGCTTGGCACGAGGAGTAAGGCCGATCTCGCCCATCACCATGCGGTCGCCCCGCCCGATGATGAACTCCACGGCAGAGCGTACCTTGTGCAACTCGATGCCCAGGTTGTTCAGCACGCGCGCCGCAACCCCATCCCCTTCTCGCACGAGGCCGAGGAGAATATGCTCGGTGCCGATATAGTCGTGGTTGAGCTGTTGCGCTTCTTCCTGCGAAAGCACCAGCACCGTGCGCGCGCGCTCGGTGAACTTGTCGAAAGTGTAGCCCTCCCGTGAGTGGGTTGGACCGCCGGGGCCTTGGCGTGCCTGTAGCACGCTCAGAACGCGCTCGCGACCTTTCTCCGCCGACAGGCCGAGGTCGGACAATATGCGCACCGCGACACCTTCCTCCACGCGGAGAAGGCCCAGCAGCAGGTGCTCGGAGCCAATATAGTCGTGGCCCAGGAGGCGCGACTCGTCAAAGGCAAGCTCTATCGCGCTCTTGGCATGCTGAGTCAGGCCCACCTCACCCAAAGGGCCGTGCTTACCCAAACCGACGATATCAACGACTTTGGTACGCGCCACGTGCAGCCTGATACCGGCCTCGTATAGCACGAAGTCGCCAATTGCGTCGGGCACGCTCAGCAGGCCCAGGAGTAAGTGCTCGGTGCCGATGTAGGCATGGCCGAGGCGTTGGGCCTCCACCTGCGCCCGTTGCAGCACCTGGCGGGCGCGTACGGTGAACTTATCGAACCTGTCGGGCGGCCCCGGCTCCTTCCGAAACGGGTTCTTCGGCATGCTGCCCCTCCTTTGAGGCGGCCCCGGCCGCACTGCCCCCGTCCCCGACGGCGGCAGCGGCAGCGCCTATCACCTCGCGAGCGCCGGCGGCCGAGCCGTTAGCAGTACCCATGTGCTCCACCCGGTCCACCAGCATCTGCCCGCGCTCCCGCAGCTCCGACAGGTCAAGTTCCATCCGCCGGGTGCGATAGAGCACTTCCTCCGTGATGCGCCGTCCCGCCGCCATGAGGTCCGCGAGCAGGCCGATGAGCCATATCTGGAAGCCGAACACCAGCGCGATGAGGGTTACGATAGTGGTGGGGGTATGCCGCTCGAAGGTCTGGCGGAAGTTCCAGTCCTCTTGCAGTGAGTAATGCAGCAACAGCTTCACCGTGCCCACCGCGGCCACGAGCAGCAACATCAACCCAATGTAGAAAAAGACCTTGAGCGGCTCGTACAAGGCGTATATGCGCACGATGGTCGCGCCCGAGCGCTTCACGTAATCGAACACGCCGCGCACCAGGCGAGAGGGGCGGGTGACCTTGTTGGTGCGCACCGGCACGCTGGTAATCTTGATGTTCTTCTTGCCCGCCTGCACGATAGTCTCGAGCGTATAGGTGTACTTGGTTATGACCGTGATGCGCAGGGCGGCCTCGCGGGAGAGGGCGCGGAAGCCGCTGGGGGCGTCGGGCACGGCGGTGCCGGAGGCCTGGCGCACCACCCAGCTACCCATCACCTGCAACACCTTCTTAACGGGCGAAAAGTGCTCTATCTGGCGCACCTGCCTGTCACCAATCACCATGTCGGCCTCGCCTCGCAGGATAGGGCCAAGCAGGTCGGGGATCATCTGGTTGGGGTACTGGTTGTCCCCGTCGGTGTTGACGATGATGTCGGCCCCCAGGCGCAAGCAGGCGTCGAGGCCGGTCTGGAAGGCAGCGGCCAGGCCCTTGTTGCCGTTGTGCCGCACGACGTGGTTCACCCCAAGCTGGTGGGCTACCTCCACCGTGCGGTCGGTCGAGCCGTCGTCTATGACCAGCGTCTCGATAACGTCCACGCCGGGGATCGACCTGGGTATATCGCGCAGCACCTCAGGCAGCGTGGCCTCTTCGTTCAGGCACGGTATCTGGACAATGACCTTCATGAGGACTTCACTCCACTTAGGCAGGCATTGTACCCCCATACAGACACAGGGGTCAACTTTCGCGGCATACGCCGCTCCCTACCACCATTGTAAACGAACCACGGGTGGTCAGGGCGCGCTAGGCACAGTAGGTTATATAATGTAGCCAATCGCCGCAGACCGGCAGCAACCAGTCAAAGGCCATTGAACAGGCACCTCCGTTGAATGGAGGGACCAGAGTGGCCCTGTCATCCTGAGCGCAGCGAAGGATCTAAAATGCTGGTACAGGGGTGCTGTTGAACATGTGGGCACGGGTGCTGACGTGCAACGTAGCGGTTGGCGGGGCATCCTAGATCCTTCGCTGCGCTCAGGATGACAGGGGCCACTCTGGTCCCGCCGGTTCAACACCGACAATGCACGGCACCATATTACAGCTTATCGAGGTGAAGATGCGGACGGGATACGCACAAGCGGGCAAGTGGCGCACGCTCCTGCTGCTGGCGCTGGCCGAGCTGCTGGGCATGGCGGTGTGGTTCTCGGCGTCGGCGGTGGTGCCCGCGCTGGCCTCGGAGTGGCAGCTTGACGAGTGGGGCCGCGCCTTGCTTACCATATCGGTGCAGGGCGGCTTCGTGCTGGGCGCGTTCGGCTCGGCGGTGCTGAACCTCTCCGACCGCCTCCCTACCCGCTGGCTGTTCGCGGTCTCGGCCTGGCTGGCGGCGGGGGCGACGGCCCTTATCCCCCTCGCGGCAACCGGCATCGAGCTTGCCCTGGTCTTCCGCTTCCTGACGGGTCTGCTGCTCGCGGGGGTCTACCCGGTGGGCATGAAGATCATGGCAACGTGGACCCGGGAGGACCGGGGCCTGGGTATAGGGTTGCTCGTGGGCGCGCTCACGCTGGGGTCGGCGGCCCCACACCTCATCAACGCCTTCGGGGGCGCGGGCGACTGGCAGGTGGTGCTGTACGGTGCCGCCGCCCTGGCCGCGTTGGGTGGCTTGATAGCCGCGCTGTTCGTGGACGAAGGGCCGTACAGGACCGCCTCGCCGCCCTTCAACTGGCGGTACGTGGGCCAGATAATGCGGCAGCGGGAGGTAGTGCTGGCAAACGTTGGCTACCTGGGGCACATGTGGGAGCTATACGCGATGTGGGCCTGGGTGCCGGTGTTTCTACTTGCCAGCTTCAAGACGGCGGGCGTGGGGCCGGAATGGGCCAGCCTGTCGGCCTTCGCGGTAATCGGCGTGGGAGGGCTGAGCAGCCTGCTTGCCGGGAAGCTGGCCGACCGCATAGGCCGCACCACCATAACGATAGCCTCGCTGCTGGTGAGCGGGGCGTGCGCGCTGCTGGTGGGCCTGTTCTACGGTGGCAGCCCTGTGCTGCTGGTGGCGGTGTGTCTGGTGTGGGGCTTCGCGGTGATTGCCGACTCGGCGCAGTTCTCCGCGTGCGTCAGCGAGCTATCGGAGCGGGAGTACATCGGCACGGCGCTGGCCCTACAAACCAGCCTGGGCTTCCTGCTGACGACGATTACGATACGCCTCATACCGTCGCTGGAGCAGTGGCTAGGCTGGCAGTGGGCGTTCGCGTTCCTGGCTCTTGGCCCGGCGGTCGGCGTGTGGGCGATGGGCACCCTGCGGCGGCTGCCTGCGGCCCGGCGGCTTGCCGGGGGCAGGGGCTAACCCCTCACGTCGCCCGTATCGATCTCCATCACGGCGACCACCCGCCCCTCGTAAAACTCGTCCCCGATGTGCCGCCACCCCAGCTTCTCGTAGAACCCCCGCGCCCCTCCCGTGTACAGGTAGAGCCTCCCAACCCCCATCCCGGCAGCCGCCCGCACGGCGTGGACCACCAGCGCGCTACCCACCCCCTGCCCCCGGCTCTCCGGCCTGACGAACACCCCGGCCAGCCACGGCCACAGGTCGGTCCGGGTGCTCATGTCGTTATCCACCAGCGTGGCCGACCCAAGCGGCACGTCCCCCTCAAGGGCCACATAGGTGGTGGGGATGCGGTCGCGGTGGGTGCGCTCGCGCAAGCCCTCGGCCCAGGACTCGGCAGAGCCTCCGGGGTCGTGGTGGCCCCACTCGTCCCAGTGCCAGCGGGCGATGGTGTCGATGAGGTGGGGGTGGTTGGCGATGGGGTCGATGTGCATGGGCATGTCAAAGCTGATTATTAAGGCTATAAGAGGTTTGTGTAGCCTCTTCGTTCGCCATTTTGCGTTTCTGCTCACCGCACGTTCAATAGCACAGTGAGTAGACCAAACAACAGGCTTAGGCCTTTAATTTGAGGACTAGTTGAGGACTAGCCTTTCCGATTGACTACCGCAGGTATAATCCCTAGAATGAATTACTACGCAGTAGAGTGCCTGAGCTTGTTAGAGAGATTTGCATGGACGATCTGAGATATAGAGCTAAATACTTGGGGATTCAGTTTGGGTACTACGCAGCAAATATCTTGGCAAGTTGGTTTGCCCGAATCGCTATAGCACTCGATCTCGTGGGCGCCATAAGCTCTGTGTGGTTAGACTTCGAATTGCCACCCGAAGTCTATTGGTTGACAGGATTCGTGGGGCTCTTTCTCTCGAGTTTCACACTGTATGTGGATCAAAGGCGTGAGCTTGCCAAGTATCGCCCTGATCCGCAAGTTCTCCCAGAGGTAAGACTGTGCTTTCCTGATAGTAAGTGGTTTGACTATAGGACCGTTCCCATACGTCCTGGCGATCCCTATTCTATTGAACACGCAGTGAAAGCCTGTGAGCACGAACTGGAGAGGTTACAAGGTATGCTGCGCGATTTGCCAGCCGAAGTCTCTGCCGAAGCACGGCAGAGTTGGCAGGATCTAGTGAACCAGCAGCAAGTGCAATATGTTCAAGCACAAAATGAGTATAACCTCGCAGCGAAGCAGTTGCGAATATTCCTCAAGGTCCTAAACAGAAGTGCTCGAGACTTAACTATCTTGAGCGTTGACATTGAATTCGCTGAATCTAATCTTCCCTTACGATTCCGCAAACAAGTTGTGACCAATCGAGGGGATCAAGCCATTGTAGTAGCACCGCTGAAGGGTAGACACGAGGTTGATTTAATTATCGTTTCGGAGGTGCAAGTGATTGAGGGACTTACGCCTCACCAATTTGCATCACGGCTGGCGTCAATTATGCCAGAGAAGAATCCCACAGTTCATGCTAACGTGGTAGTGGAGTTGAATGAAATGAATCGAAGGGCATTTACCAAGCGCATTAAAAAAGAGGTGCCAGTGCTTGAACTTAAGTATCTTTTCGTGAGTCAGTGGGCAGAGACCGGAGAAACCGACCTAGTTGAGTTGGCGGAAGCAGGCTACGTGAATTAAGGAACCGACCAAATCAAGAAGGTCGCCAAGGTCTCCTCACAACCTTCTTGATTTGGTCACCTATTCCACTACTTGCGCCGCTCCACCCCTAACAACACCAGCAGCTTCCCCATCACCTCTCCCAAAGTAGCCCTCGGACAGCTACCTATACGAACCGCCCCCCGCGCCTCGTAGTCCACGCTTCTGACGTGATCGACCAACACCACGCCAGTAGCGCCCACATTTGGCGGCAGCACCACCTCAAAAGGGTAGCCCTTGACCTGGCTGGTAATCGGGCACACCACAGCCAGACCTCGTATCGCGTTGAACTCTCTAGGGGAAAGCACCAACGCCGGACGCTCCCCTGCTTGCTCGCTGCCCTGCTGCGGGGTGAAGTTCAGCCGGACTATGTCGCCGCGCTGGGGGGTGTAGACCTCATTAGTCGCTGCCACTTACCAGACCTCTTTGCCCACAGGCGGTCCCCAGTCCGTCTCGGGGTGGAACGTTTCGGGGCGCATCTGGGCAAGCATCTCCTCCAGGTCGTACACGGGAATATCCTCCATGTCGAGACCCCCGACCGCCTCAGCTACGAGCTTGCCGTCGATGACACTCAGTTCTACCTCGGTGTTCTCTTCCCAATGCAGTTGGTCCGCGAAGGCGGCTGGAATACGCACCGCTAGGCTGTTGCCCCACTTCTTGATAGGCTGGGCCATGACGTCTCCTTTTGGCATTTTCACATCAACTGGATTATCTAAACATTGTATCTACAACGTATCACAATGTTAGTCTAGTGTCAATACTGTCCGGCAGCGCCTGCCTCCATCGCCGTGCCAAGTTCACCCTGTGGCTAAAGCCACAGGCTGGGAAGTAGCGAAGTCTCCTTCGGATACTACGTGAGGTTCCTCAGCCTCCTACGGAGGCTTTGCTTCTTGTAAGCCCGTGGCTTTAGCCACAGGGCGAAGGCTACAGGGCATCCCTCACACGGCTATCCCACCCTCTCTCCGCCAAAATTCACGCACTCCGCTATGCCTGGAACAGCGAGCTACCTCCCCCCATACCTCTGCCTGTACTGGTACGTCCCCAACTGCGACAGCAGCACGTCATACGGCGGCTGGTTCTCCGGGTGGTACTCCATCACCGCGCGCTCGAAGTACTGCACGAGGTACGTCTTGCCGTTGAGGGGGCTTACCTCGGTGAACTCCTCCGAGATGGGGTAGCCTTGCAGGGCCACGCCCCCGTGCGAGCGCCAGTACTCCACGAACTTGCCCCCCACCGTCTTGCCGGTCTCCGGGAAGCGTACCACCTCGCCCACGCCGGACGTCTGCTGGTTGGCCGCGCCGCCGGGGTACTTCTTCTTGTACTGGTACGTGCCTAGCTGGGAGAGCAACACGTTGTAAGGCGGCTGGTTCTCGGGGTGGTATTCCAGCACGGCCCGCTCGAAGTACTGCACCGTGTAGGGCTTGCCGTTCAGCTCCGACACCTCGCCTATCACCTCCGAGATCGGGTAGCCTAGCTGCGCCACCTCGCCGTTCGCGCTCCAGTAGTCGAGGAAGATGCCCGTGACCGTCCTGCCAGTCTCGGGGAACTTGCGGCTGCCCGCGCCGGGGACCGCCTGCACGGGGACGGGCGTGGGCGCGGGAAGGGGCTGCATGCCGGCCATAGTCACCAGGCTGGCTACAATAGCCCGCGTTACGTCGGTCGCCATGCCTGCGTCGAGGTGGTCCCAGGTATCGCAGCACACGACGCTGTGGTAGTAGGGGTTGGGGTCGCCGTTGAACACATTCTCGGCCACGGTGACCGCCGGGTAGTTGTTGGCCCAGAAAGAAGCGTGGTCGCTGCGGTCGGTGGCGTCGTCAGTGTAGACGGTGGGCACCAGGTCCAGCCCCAGCACCTCTATGTTGGACACCAGCAGGTCCGCTATGGCCTGCGAGTCGGGCCGTACCCCCGCGTGCACCTCCACGTCCTTCACGCCGTTGCCGTCATAGGCGATCATGTCCGCGTTGATGACGCCCCGGATGTCCTCGCCTTTCCCATTCGCCTCCGCCGCGTACTTGCTGCTGCCGCACAGGCCGCTCTCCTCACCCGTGAAAGCCACGAAGCGCACGGTGTAGTCGGGCTTGTACCTGCTGAATATCTTGGCGGCCAGCATCACCGCCGAGGTGCCGCTGGCGTTGTCGTCCGCGCCGGGGGCTTTCGTGAAGTCAGGCCCGATGCTGTCGAGGTGCCCGCCCAGTATGTAGATGCGGCCCGGCTCTTTGCTGCCAGGTATCTCGCCAATCACGTTGCGCCCGTGGATAGCGGAGCACCGCTGAGACCCGCCCGCCCAGGCCTGGTAGCTCGTGATAAGCCCCAGCGACTGGAAGTACTCGTACACGTACTGCTCTGAGAGCGTGCCCTGCTCCGACGGCGTATACCGCGTCTGGAACACGACCTCTTTGCCGCCCACGATAGCCGGTAAAGCCCCGCTCAGCCGCTTGTCCAGGTCCAGGAAGTCGTCCTTCGACACCTGCCCGACCACCGACTGCACAAGCTGGGCCTGCTGGCTGGCACGCACGCTCTCCGCGCTGAAGGCCACACGCGGCCCACCGTTGAACGCCCACAACACGACGGGCACGACAAGGAAGAATAAAGCCGCGTAACGCTGCTTCAAATGCATTATTGGCTCCTGACTGGACAAAGGGGAAGAATAGAAAATACCGGGGACCGGGATAATTGCACGCGTAACCCATTATACCATCCACGGGATTGTGGACATCGACTGCCGAGTGCCGAGTGCCGAGTGCCGAGTGCCGAGTGCCGAGTGCCGGGCGCGAAAAGAAAAATCCCGCTTAAGGATATTCCCGCGGGATTTTTCTTTTACCGGCCTATATATGGACGAAGCAGCATCCGTCGGCACTCCGTCCCCGCCCCTGCCGGAACAGAAATTGCAAGGCAACCAGCGCCCCTTCCCTTCATAGCAGACAGGAGAACATATCAAAGTGAAATCAAGAGTGTTACCGGGCCTTGCGTTGGCGACCCTCGTCCTTTTGAGCGCCTGCGGGCAGGAAGCGGGCACCCCTGCCGCCAGCCCCACGGCGCCCACGGCAGTCATAGCGCCACCCGCTGCCACGCATACCGTCCCAGCCGACGCGGCGACCCCCCAGCCAACTTCGGAGCCAACCCAGCCGCCCACCCCCGTTGTCGAAGCCTCACCCACGCCGCAAGCCCAGCCTGATGGGCCGCTGGAACTCGCTCCCGTAACCGTCGAAACAAGCGACGCAACGCGGCAGGGTGCCTTCGAGCAGGAACGCACCCTCAACCTGCCGCCCGGCTTCCACGTCAGAGTGTACGCCACCGGGCTGAACGGCGTGCGCTGGTTAGGTCTGTCGCCGGAGGGGCTGGTGTACGCCACCGTGAGAGGCGCGGGCCGGGTGGTCACGCTGCCCGATTCCGATAAGGACGGCGTGGCCGACGAGGTGAAGGTGTTCGCGGACGGCCTGCCCGGCGTGCACGGTATCGACTTCCGGGACGGCGCGGTGTACGTGGCTACCGAGGCCGAGATTATCCGCCTGCAAGACACCGACGGCGATGGCGAGGCCGATAAGCGCGACGTGCTGGCGAGCGACCTCCCCTCCGGCGGCGGCCACTCCACCCGCACGCTGGCCTTCGGGCCGGACGGCAAGCTGTACGTATCCGCCGGGTCGTCGTGCAACGTCTGCGTGGAGGACGACCCCAAGCGGGCCGCCATCCTGCGCTACTCGGCGGAAGGCCGGTTCGAGAAGGTGTATGCGAAGGGCCTGCGCAACGCGGTGGGCCTGGAGTTCGACGCGCAAACGGGCCAATTGTGGGCCACCAACAACGGGCGCGACAGCCTGGGCGACGACGTGCCCCCCGAGACGATCTACAACGTCCAAGAGGACGCCGATTACGGCTGGCCCTACTGCTACGGCGACCGGGTGCCCGACGAGTCCCAAGACCCGCCGCCCGGCTACTGCGACAAGACCGGCCTCCCCGCCGTGAAGATGCAGGCCCACTCGGCCCCCCTCGGCTTCGGCTTCTACATGGGCGAGGGCTTCCCCGAACAGTTCCGGGGCGACATGTTCGTGGCCTTCCACGGTAGCTGGAACCGCAGCGTGCCCACAGGCTACAAGATCGTGCGCGTCCGGATGAAGGACGGACAGCCCGATACGGCAACGGGCGACCAGATGGTGCAGGACTTCGCCACCGGCTGGTTCCTCGGCGAAGACGCTTTCGGCCGCCCCGTGGACGTGATGACGGCCCCCGACGGCTCCCTCCTCGTCACCGACGACGCGGCAGACGCCATCTACAGCATCTACTACGCCGAAAACGCAGGGCCTTAGGGCAAAGCGGAAGAAGAGACGGAACCGCCAAGACGCCAAGAACGCCAAGGACCACGCCAAGATTAACTAGGTGTACTAAGCAAAAGGAGCAGGGTACACATAACGTACCC
>DASVQO010000360.1:0-7245 GCA_036389075.1 Chloroflexia bacterium
TCTGAACGCAGTGAAGAATCTCGTCCCTTAGCACACAAATACCACCTTTCTTTACACCGGTATTTCCCGTCAGGAAAAGGGTCACACTTCGGTATAGGACGAGATTCTTCACTGCGTTCAGAATGACAAAGAGCAACAGCATCCCCAAAGAACGCTGCCCCCACGAACCAGCATAACAAAAGCGGCCAGGCCACACCGCCCCAGCCGCTCATCTACTCCCCGCATACCCCAAACCCCTTATTCTCTTTGCGCGTCCTTTGCGTCCTTTGCGTCTTTGCGTTTTCGTCCCTCTCCCTACCCGATGGATTCAGCTGGAAACTTCCTCCCCTCCATCCACCCGCAACACGTTGCCCGTCAGCCAGTCCGCCCCAGCGCCAGGCTTCGCCAACAGCGCGATGAACCGGGCCACGTCCTGTGGCGTGGTCAGCCTCCCCGACGGGTTGCGGGCCAGCGCGCCCTCCACCAGCCGCTCGTTGCCCGGTATCTTGCGCAGCGCAGGCGTATCCGTCACGCCCGCCATAATAGAATTGGCCGTAATGCCCCTCGGTGCCAGCTCATAAGCAAGCTGCCGTATGTGCGACTCCAGCGCCGCCTTCGCCGCCGACACCGCCCCGTAGTTCGGCACCACCCGCACCGACCCCGCCGAGGTCATCGCAAATATCCGGCTCCCCCGCCCCAGCAACCCCCTCGCGACGCAGTCCTGCACCCAGTACACCAGCGAATGCGCCATCACGTCCAGCGTCATCTCCATGTTCGCCTGCGTGATAGCCTCCTCCGGCCTGGGCGCGATATACGGCTTCAGCGTGCCAAACGCCAACGAGTGTAGCACCACCTTGAACCCCGACCCTCCTATCTCGACAGCCACCTTGTCCAGCGCCTCCGCGCGCCTGTCCGGGTTGGCCGCGTTCATGTTGAACGGGATGTACCGGCACCCCGCCGCCTCGATCCGCGCCTTCGTCTCCTCAAACGCGTCCTGGTCCGTGGGCCTCCTCAGATGCACCCCCACTATGCTAAGCCCCGCCTCCTCCGCCAGCGCCGCCGCCGTCGCCGCCCCAAACCCCGAGGACGACCCCAGCACCAACGCCCACTTCAAGTCCCTCGGCTCCGGCGACCCTAACTCATCCGTCTCCCTCGTACCCTGACCGCCCGCATTCTCGTCCATGCAGCCACGCTCCTTCCAACAAATTACCGGGCCACATTATAGCACACAACCCATGCCGTTACCGGCCACCGCTGAATGCGCAGGCACTCACCACCTCACCCTAACATCCCCCATCCGCCGCGTCACCTTCTGCTCGTCGAGGTGCTCCAAGAACGGTATCGCGTACTTCCTCGTAGTCCCAAACAGGTCCCGCATAATCCCGATGTTGATCTCCCCCTGCTCGTCAATCGTCCGCAAAATCCGCTCCCGCATCTCCTCGTACGCCCGCCGCGTGTAAAGCAGCCCCTCGTCCAGCTTCACAAGCTCACCGCTCTCCACCAGCGCGGCCACCACCTCCGCCTCCACCCCGACCTCCGAAGGCGCGGGCGGCGAGTACGGGCTGGACTCGTGCAACGCCATCAACTGCGCCACCTGCTTCCTCTGCTGCTGGCTGAACGTCGGCTCAAAATCGGGCAGCCTGTAAGTCGTAGCATCCTCCCCTATCACCCCCCGGCTCACCCCAACACCCATAACGTGCGGGAACGCCTTCGGCGGCACCTCCCTCGCCAACCGGCTCCGTAACTCCTCCTTGCTCATCCCCCTCCGCAACGGCTGGTGGTGGTGGTGATGCCCCAGCAGTGTCACCACCCGCTTCATCAACGCCTCCCACGCGGGCGCGGCCATCACCAGTACCGAGGACTGCGCGCTGAGTGCCGAGCTTCCCTGCCCGCTCAGTTGAAGTACCTGCCCCCCGTCCAACAGCTTTGTAATAGCCTCCAACGCCACCCCGGCCTCCACCCCCGACTTCTCCACCACCGCCCTGACCTCCTGCGGCGTGTTGCCCAGCGTCTCCAACAACAACTCCTCCGGCGTGCCCTGCTGCAACGTGCGCAACGTCTGCAACGTCTCCTCGCTGAACCGCTTGTGCCGCCGTGGGTGCGCGTCTATCACCTCACCCCCGCCTATCGTCAAACTCGGAGACGGGCGGCGCACTATGTAGCGGTCCCCTTTCGCCAGCGCCACAGGCTCCCGCAGCCGCAACTGCACCAACCCACTCTGTCCCGGCTCCAACCTGTCCGCGTCCAGCAGCGTCGCCTGCACCGGCGTCTCAGACGCCCCCGTGAAAAAATCCAGGCTGCTGTTCTGCTCCAACGTCACCGGCGACCCCGCCAGCAGTTCCAGGCGCACGTCCACCCGCGTGCTAGGCTCCAGCGTGCCCGGCAACGCCACCACCATCCCCCGCGCCAGCTCGTCCACCTCCACCCCCACCAGGTTCACCGCCACCCTGTTCCCCGGCCCGATGCTCTCCACCTTGTGCTTGTGGCTCTGCAAGCCCCTGATCCGGCTCCGGAGCCCCCCTGGCACGATCTCTACCTCTTGCCCCACCTTCAGCCTGCCGTCCGTTAGCGTGCCCGTCACCACCGTACCGAACCCCGCGATTGTGAAAGCCCGGTCCACCGGCAGCCGGGGCCGCCCCTTGTCCGCCCTCGGCTCCGTCTCCTCCAACAGCCGGTCCACCTCCCGCTTCAACTCCTCCAGCCCCTGCCCGGTCCGCGCCGACACCGCCAGGATAGGCGCGCCCTCCAGCGTGGTGCCCTTCAACCGCTCGCGCACCTCCTCCTCCACCAGCCCCAGCCACTCCTCGTCCACCGTGTCCCGCTTGGTCAGCACCGCGATGCCCCGGCTCACCCCCAGCAGGTGCAATATCGCCAGATGCTCCTCCGTCTGCGGCATCGGCCCCTCGTCCGCCGCTATCACCAGCAGCGCCGCGTCCAGCCCACCCACCCCCGCCAGCATGTTCTTGATGAACCGCTCGTGCCCCGGCACGTCCACGATAGATACCTCTCGCCCCGAAGGCAGCGCCAGCCACGCAAACCCCAGGTCAATCGTCATCTCCCGCGCCTTCTCCTCCTGCAGGCGGTCCGGGTCGATCCCCGTCAGCGCCTTCACAAGAGTAGACTTCCCATGGTCCACGTGCCCCGCCGTCCCTATTACATACATGTCCGCTACACTCCTAACTCCCAACCCGCAACCCGTAACCAGGGCCTATATGCAAAGTGCCGCGCCAGCAGGACCCTATTTCCCCTATGTCATTCTGAGCGCAGCGAAGAATCTCGTCCTCCACCACCCAAATACCACCTTTCTCCAAGCCGGTAAGGTGCCATGTGCTTGAGAAAAGGGTAACATCCCCGTAGAGGACGATATTCTTCGCTGCGCTCAGAATGACAAGGCCCACCTCTATCCGCTTTCCGCTTACTTCCTACAGTTTGCAGTTACTCCATAGCAGAATTGTAATCTAACCCTCCCACGCACACAAACAAAAAGGGACCAAGCAACAAGCTCAGTCCCAAACAAATAGCGCGTACGCTTTACGCCCTACACTCTACCTCACCGCCAAATACAGCGCCAACACCGACCCCTGGTAGATAAACGTCGCCACGGTAGCCAGCAGCGCGGGCGTAACCGGCAGGTAGTACAGCTTCTGCACGTACCGCGTCACCAGCACAGTCGTAATCCCGATACCTATCAGCCACAGCCCCTGCGCTATCACCGCCGGCATCCCCGACCCGACGACCGCCGCCGCCAGGAACACCAGCACCGCACGCGGGGCCTGTAGCTCCAGGTACGCGAGCACCGACCGCTTGAACTGCCCGCTACCCACCATCAAGTCGCCCACGCCCTGCGCCATGCGCGCCACAAACGGCAGCTCCGCCACCCCTATAGCGAACATACCCAGCGTCCAGACGAGATGTATGGGCATCACCGGCCGCTCGTGCTGCCGAGCCAGCAAGTCGCCAAGCATCACCAGCGCGGGGCCGAGCGCCACCAGCATCTGCACCGGCAATATCTTCCGCCACACCAGCGTCGGCTCCGGGTCCGCCACCGTCACCCCGTAGAAGTCCTCGCTCTGCCGCGAGCTGCGTGTCAGCCGTCCCAACGCCGCCTCCGGCGCGAACAGCAGCTGCGCCACCGGCATGGTCACTTCCTCGTCCACCAGCGTCTCGATCTGCGGGTTGGTCTGCCCCGCCGCCTGCGCCAAGTACGACACGATTAGCTGCAACAGCCGCTCGAAGTTCTTCAGGTCCGAGGTAACTACCACGCCCCGCTCGCCCTTCTGCGCCGCCCCCAGGAACCTGGGTATCAGCTTCAGCATAGGCCCCGGCCCGCCCGTCTTAGCGCCCTTCTTGAACGGCACCATCACGACGTAGCGGCCGCTCGCGGATAGCTCCATCACCCGCAGCACCCCTATGTCCTTCCACGCGACTCGCCGCCACCCGAACAACTCCGACACGCCCAGCCCCTGCGGTGTCACCTGCAACGACACGAACATGTTGAGTATGAACGCGGCAGCCACCCCGCCCAGCACGAGGCCGAGCGCCGCCCCCGCTATCTCCGGCGACAGTAAGCTCATAGCATCGAAGCCCGGCCGCGACAGCACGCTCTGTATCGTCACGCCCGCGTTCAGCAGCGACACAACCAGGAACATGGCCGCCGCGAACCGCGCCGCCAGCAACCAGTACTTCGAGTAGTCGAACACACCCTGCAAAGCCGCCTGGTGCAATTCCGCCGCCAGCGACTGCAAGTTGGGGGCCTGGGCCTCCCCGGCGGATGCCTCCGCCTCCTGCTTGCCCTTCACCCGCCCCAGCGACAACGTAGAAACCAACGATTTAGGCTGTAATCTCATCTGCAAAATGCCTCCAATAGTAATCCTACCAACCCCCCAACCCCCCAACAATAGCCCATCTGGTACGCTCACACCTGGGACTTTTGCTTACTCGATCTTAGGAGACGGAACCGCCAATGTTGCCGGAAGTAATAGATTGTGCACCGCAGAGACGCAGAGGACGCAGAGGACGCGCTGAGATAAGGCGGTGTGTATGGAGGAAAGCGAATTTGGACCTGTGTTTCGTCATTCGAGACCACACCCCACTTGTCATCCTGAGCGTAGCGAAGGATCAGGTGGGTAGGTCAGAGTCTTCAACAACGGGGATGATGGCGGCAGTAGAAACAGTGGTGCTCCAATAGGAGGGGTCAAGCACTGGCTACTGATCCGTCGCTGCGCTCAGGATGACAAGGGGAAATAGAGTGCAACACGCCATCACGTTTGCCAAACCCTTCTAATCTCTGCGTAACCTCTGCGCCCTCTGCGCCTCTGCGGTGAATTCCTTCATCACTATTGGCGACCTTGCCGGTTCCGTCTTATAATTGCCCCATGGACGAAACCACACAGGGCGGGTTGAGCGCAGCCGAGGAGGCCAACCGCTACAACACGCTTGGCATCACCCAGGCTGGGCAGAACATGCTCTCCCAGGCCATAGCCTCCTTCTCCAAGGCCATAGAGTTCGAGCCGTCTAACCCGGGTTATTACTACAACCGGGGCATCATCTACGCCAGCGAAGGCACCTACCGCCTCGCCCTCCAGGACTTCACCCAGGCCCTCGACCTGCGCGGTGACGATGCCGACATCCTCAACAACCGGGGCACCGTCCACATGATGCTGGGCGACTACGACGCCGCTATCACCGACTTCACCCTCTGCATCGAGCTAAATCCCAACCAGCCCGAACCCTACAACAACCGCGCCATAGCCCTAGCCCAGAAAGGCGAGCTTGCAGTCGCCGCCCTCGACCTGGGCCGCGCCCTCGGCCTCAAGCCCCAGTACGCCGAGGCCCACTTCAACCTCGCCCGCATCAACGCCCGCTCCAACCGCTGCGACCTCGCCTCCGCCCACCTCAAAGAAGCCATCAACCTCCAACCCGCCTACCGCCAGATGGCCCGCGTCACCGCCGACTTCGACCCCTGCAAAGGCACCCCAGGCTTCACCGTCCCCCTCTAGAGGAATTACGAATTACGAATTACGAGAGCTACAAGCAATAAAGCAGCTCCAGGGCTTGTACCCCAGAGCTGCTCTATTACTCACCGGACACTATTTAGGTGCTTCTCGTAATTCGTAATTCGTAATTCGTAATTATTTCCGCCTCAACACCGGCGCGTCCCCACGCGGCACCATCGTGCCCCCCGGCATGCCTGAAGCCGCCATTTGCTTGCCCGACTCCTCGGCTACCTCTTCAGCGCCGCCCTCCGCCAGCGACGCCATAGCGCCGCCCGCGTTGCTCTTGCGTAGCGGTACCTCCTTCAAGAAAGCCGTCGCCACCAGCCCCAGCCCCAGCATGATCGACGCGATCAAGAACGACTCGTGTATGCCTGCGAACAGCGCGGGCCTCATGGCCGACATAATGACCGTCATCAGCTGGTCCGCCATCGCGGCAGGCGCGCCGTGCTGGATAAGCTGCGCCTTCATCTGCGCCATACCCTCGACGCTAGTCAGGATCTGCGGGTTCAGGTTGCTCAGCCCGTTCAGGAAGGCGTCCGCGCTGGGAAGGCCACCCCCAGGACCACCCCCCGGGGCCGCCGGTACGCCCGGGTTGGCGTTCTGTAGCGCGGCAGTAACGCCGGCTTTCCACTCGTTGTACCTCGCCTTGAACTCGTCGGGGAACGTGCTGTGGAACTGGCTGTTCACCACGCTGCCCAGCACCGCCACACCCACTGTGCCGCCTATCGACCTGAAGAAAGTCACCGCCGCCGTCACCACACCCACGCGCTGTATCGGGAAGGCGTTCTGCACCACCAGCGTGTACAGCGGGAACGCGATGCCCAACCCCAGCCCCATCACTATCATGTACGCGATCGTCACCAGCCGGGGCGTGTCCATATTCATCGTATACAGCAATATCGCCCCGCCCATCACCATCGCCATACCCACCACGCCCATAACGCGGTACTTGCCCGTGCGCGAGATGATCTGCCCCGTCACGATGCTTGAGATTACAATCGCCAGCGTCATGGGCGTGACGCTGTTGCCGCTATTGGTAGCGGAGTCGCCCTGTATCGCCTGGATGAACAACGGGATGTACAGGATCGCCCCGAACATGCCCACGCCCGTCAGGAACACCGTGATAACCGAAACCGTGAAGATATTGTGCTTGAACAGGTCGAGCGGGATAATAGGCTCCTTGGCCTGCCCCTGCACGAACACGAATGCCACCAGGAACGCCAGCGATATCACCAGCAAGCCAATGATACCAGGCGAAACCCAGCCCCAC
>DASVQO010000361.1:0-9687 GCA_036389075.1 Chloroflexia bacterium
GAGTTCCAGTTCTTCCTTAAGAGGGTCGAGGATCGCGTCGTGTCGCTCGGCAGTCGCGGCCACCTCATCCTGGGCGGCCTGCAACACCTCTTGCCGCCGTTTGAGCACCTCGTCCAGAGGACCTAACTGTGCCTTCTCCGCCTGTGCCTGCTCGTATAGCTGGTCATTGATCGACTGCAGGCGGTCGTCGAGCGGACCGAGGGCCTTCTTCTCAGCCTGGCCGAGATCGTACATGCCATCTTGCAGCGGCCAGAGCGCCTGTGTGGCAGCCTCACCTGCGGCGGCCGCGGCCTTTTGGACATCCTGGAGTGCCTTCTGAGCACGCTTAGCACCTTCTTCCAGGGGCTGCAAGGCCGTCTTATTAGCAGCCTCCAAATCCTCTATTTCTAGTCGAGTCTTGCGGATACCCAGGCTCAGGGAGTGCTGCACTGACTCGTCAACTACCCGGCGGTCCTTTAGTGCCTGGGTTTTCTGTTTGAGCAGCGCCATGTCCTCGGCAGTATCGCGTTTCTGCATGCCGGCAAGCTCTTTTTCCTGGGCCTCGAGCTTCTCGACCTCGCCGCGATAAAAGACCGTAACATCCGTGAGTGCCTTGCGCTTTTCAGTTAGGTCATCTTCAGCGTCGGCGACGCCCTTGCGCATTGGCTGCTCGACAAATAGTGCCTCAGCAGCATCCTGAAGCTTCTCGTTGGCCCGTTCCAGTGCCTCAGCCTTGCGTTGCTTGTCGGCCAGTAGCTGGTCCGCAGATTTGCCACCGCCCCGCCCGCCGGCCTTCCTGGTTCGTGGTGCGGGCTTGGCGTTGCGTGACCTGCCCAGGCCGTCATCCTCTATAAGCTCGTCCGTGCCGGTATAAATATCGTCTGCGGCATCATTGAACGCGGAACGGGCGCTAGCCGCCGCGGCCCGCTGGGCTGTGGGGCTACGCTGCGCTCCACCTATACCGCCCTGTGCGGCGGCCTCCAACGCTCCTACAGCGTTACTCCCGCCCGGCCCGAGAGAAGTGAGCGACTTAGGACCCTGGCCTAATGCTGCTCTGTAGGAGTTGAGCGCCGACAGACCAGCGTTTAGTATGGCGTTATTGGCATTGACTTCTGCCGTAATTCGTGGGCGCAAATCCTTGACGCCTTGGGCTTCCATGCGGGAATAACCGCTACCAATGTCGATGCCCAGTTCGCCCGCCGCTTCGGCCACATCCATCGCGGCAAGGTTCGCGTCTACCGCGTCCTGAACAGGCGCTTGCCCCGCCTCCAGTTCCGAAACAAAGTTATTGGTATAGCCCATCCCAGCGTCAGTAGCGTAGTCCTTTATCCGCTCGCCGCTGGCAACGATGTTGCCTTCCATGTCGAGGAGGACGTACTCCCCCTCCTCGACAACCAGGCGCATGCCGGCAGGGATGTCCGCAAAGCCAGCAGTAGCTGCACTGAAGTCTTCGGGTAGTTGGGCGGCTGCTTCCGCGCTGGCCTTTTGCATGCGGGCAGCAAGATCCACGAAGTCATCCCCAGGACCCAGGACTGCATCCACCAAACCGGCTCCCAGGAACTCAACAGCCTCTTCCAAAGAACCCATAGAGCTGGCAGCATCGTTGTTTTTGCCGGTTAGGATCTCTATGTTCGCGTTGTATTCATCAAGCTGGCCGATTAGCCCTCCACCGAAGGCCTCCTTTAGCTCCCCCGCGCTGTTGGTCATGCGCGCCGCCGCGCCGGCATGCGAGTCTGCGAATGCCTGTGCCTGGCCCGCAAACCGCTCCTGCAGAGCAGCTAGGGCTTCAGTTTTGGTGGCGTTATCGTCTAAGACTATGCCCCACTGCCTCAGTGCCCTAAAATTGCCTTCGTGAACCTGTCCTACCAGCTTCCCAGCAGCAGCAAATGACATTTCACCGCCACGCGCTACATCAGCAGTTAGGGCCATCTGCCCGAGGGCCTCTTTGTAGTCGTTCGTGGCTATGAGAAGCCGCATATAGCCGCCCCGCAGGTCGTCATCAGCAAACCCGAGAGCCATGCGTGCGTGAACAAGGTCCATCGTACGCGCGATCTCGGCCTCTGTGACGGTCCCAAGGCTTCGTAGAGCAGTCTCGACGCGAATAACACTGGCCTCGTCGTCAATGAACTCAGAGGCCATGTCTACACTGGCGACAACAACGCTGAGACTGGTAATCTCCCCCTTTAGGGAAGCAAGGTCGCCGCCCAGCCCCTGCACGGAGGAGCCAAAGCTGCCGGACGCGCTTTCGGCTTCGTTAGCTGTATTGGCGTACTCCTCTGTAGCGGCGGCGGCGTCCTCGACCGCCGCGGATGCCTGTGCTGCCTCAGCACCTACATCTCCATAGGAGGCTGCCGCCTCACTGTTGGCGGCAGCAGCCTCTGACATGCTGCTCGAAGAGTCCAGGGCAGCGGAGTCTACAGAAGTGAGGTCGCCACCCAAAGCCGCAACAGCCGCCCGCACCTCCTCCATGCTCGGTGGTGCGCCGTTCGCAGTGGCAATTAGGTGGCCAAAGGCTGCATCCAACTGCTCGACAGAAGGTGCCCCTCCTTGGAGTTCGGAGAATAAGGAGTTATAGGCGCTCTTAATTGAGCTGAGGGTGGAGCTTGCTCCATCGTCAACTACTTGAGCACGGGCTACTAAGTCGTGGCTGTTATCCATAGAAGAGGGGCTTAAATGCAAGAAGCGGCCATCCCTAGCCGAAGCGTTGGGATGGCCGCACATAACAATGTTGTTGGCCTTGTCGCGCAGCGTTATTTTGTGCTGCTATGTACTAATTTATTCTACCCCGGCTCAGGCAGCCCGTCAATAGGGGTGGCTACTGCCACGCTGCCACGTGTACCCACAGTTTCGGCAGTAGTATGTGGTTTCAAGGTCGGCATTACCTAGTCTCTGCCGCCGCCAGTACTCCATCCCCGCAACCGTAGCACCAGCTAAAAGCAAGGAAATGAGTCCGGTTAGCGTGCTTGAAAGGCTTATAAATCGAGTGAGGAAAAGAAAAACCGCAACAGCTCCAATGGTTGCCGCGATAGTCCAGACCGAAGTATCATCTATGACTTTACCCGTGCCGGGAGTCCTGTAGACATACTTAGCCGACGTCTGATAGTGGGCGCACTTTGGACATTGGTCGTTTACTCGGGTAGGATGCACCATGCGCCTATTATAGCGACCAATCTCCGGGGAGGCAAATTCCGCAAGTTGCGGAATTTGCCTCCCTCACAAGGATTCTAGGGCAGTCTGTGGAGAGGCCTCAGCAAGGTGGAACCTGTAATCCAGGTATACGGTGAAGTCGGACTGCGCATTGAGTACCCGCCTGTCGGCCCAGTTGTGTTCGACGAGAAACTTGGTCCAGGCATAGCTTGTCGGGACTTCAAAGCTACGGGCAGCATCGTCGTCATCGCGCTCAGTAGAAGCGAGCCAGAGACTGTTGGCTAGTTGCCGGATAAAGGGCGGGCCATCTGCTCCAGTGCCTGCTCGTACCCCTCAAAGCGGACCCATTGCCACAGGTTTACGTCGAACGTCGGTATGCTGTCGAATGTAGCGGGACTATCAGGATCCGGTTGTGGAATTGGCTCCAGCATTAGCCGGCCGCGCTCATCCAGTACTGGCATCAAGACTTCCATCTCACGCTCTTCGCCCGTCAGGGGATCTCGGACCTTCCGACTGGACATCTCCACCTTTGGCTTGCCGAATCGCCAGCCCTCGAACTTGCGGATAATGCGTGCGGCCAGCGCGTAATGTACGGCATCTGGTGCCTCAGGGGGCAATTGGCGATAGAGTTCGGCGACCTCGTACCTGTTGTTGATGGCATACCCTACTCGGAAGCCTGGGTACAGAGGACATTCGACCCAGACGATCTCGTCCAGGCGAGGCCCCCGCAATTCGTCCTTGGCCTCCGCCGAGAGGGGCAGCATATCTACCACTTCTGAGGGCATGGGTGGCGCATAGGCCATCTCTACAGGTGTGTTTTCTATTCGTTCAAGAACCTCTTGCTCCTCGAGCTGGGATTCCCTTGTACGTGGCATGCTTGAACTCGCTCCTTTGCCTTCTCTTTTAAGTCGTCTGGGTTCTAGCAAAGACCGGGACGGGGGACGGCGGCGAGTTCAATGACCGCCCACCGCCCCGGTGCCCCTGATCTGGCTAACCTGCTTGCCCGGCCGCTACTTGCTTAGGCCGCAGCGTACGACGTATCGGTGTTGGTGAACTTCACCGAGGCCGCACAGCCGTCGCCGTAGTGGAGGCCGCCCACGCCCTTTATGGGGGTGCGGGCATTCTTGCCCTTCATGTCGTGATCGCCGGTCTTGTGCAACGGCTTGTGCAGCTTATACAAGAGCAGCGGGTTAGTTGGGCTAGCCGAACCTATCGCCCTACGGGTATCCGCGAACTCTACCTCCAGCGGGCCCGGCTCCTTGTTGTTGCGCCACTGCTGGAAGATGGAGGCCGTGTCCGACTTGAAGTCGGGTAGGATCTCGTACGCCGGCTGGAACTCGCCCTCAAGGTAGCGCGTAGGATCCGCGCTCCTATTGGCCGTATACAAGGCCTCCAGGTCGTTCTTGAACGAGAGCTTACCGGAGATGAAATCCACGTACTGGCTACCGTTGATGCGGATTAGGAGCTGGGGCCAATCTATGGCCTTGCCCTGTGTCTGTGCCACGCTCGGCACATAGCCCGTACCGCCGCTGGGCGCTACGCTGACGATCTGGCCGGCAGTCGCACCCGTCCCGAGCGTCACGACGAACGTGACACCAGTACCGGGGCCGCCTGCGGTCACCGTCGGTGCCGTGTAGTTGGTGCCAGGCTCTATCACGATGACTGCGGTCGGTACACCCGCAGAATTGACTACCAGGTCGAGGACGGCACCCTGGCCAGTCGAGTCCGCGATGGTAAGCACCGGTAGCTTCTGGGCCGCTGAACCGACGAACTTATAGTCCGCGGTGGGAGAGGACTTGGAGGGCAGGTTGATGTCCAGTTCCGACCCCTGGCAGTTGAGCATCTGCCACCACTGCGCGCCGTCATAGAAGCGGAAGGCAATGACAGGCAAGTTCGAGCCATCCTTCGCCACGTGGTCCTTCACGCCCGTCGTCGAGCCGTGGGCTGTGGTTACGAAGGAACTGAAGAACGGCGCGTGGAGGATTGCGATGGTCTCGTAGTAGAGGAGCGTCGTGAACGACAACATATCCTCGTTGCCGCCGCGCAGCAACTCCGTGGTCTTCACACGCGTACCGGTCTCAATCTCATCCTCGATACGTTCGCGCTTGGGCTGCCAGCTTGCGCTACCCTTCTTGATTGGTATGTTCTTCCAGCCTGTGGTAGGCTCGACGTCCCTGGTGGCCATTGGTGCCGCAAGGACTATCCTGATGGAATCGTTCATTGTGTGCTTCTCGCTCCTAACTCGCTCTTCGTTGCGTCAGTTGCTAGGTGACTAAATGATTAGCTGACAGGGTCGTCAGTCTGGTCCCGCGCAACCTCTTCGGAGGCTGCTGTGACCGCGCCCGCTTGCGCTCCTTTTCCCCTCTTCGTGCCCTTCGCCCCTTTTGCCCCTTTAGATCCCTTTGCGGGGGCCGGGGCGACAGAGGATGCCTGGACCGAAGCTTCTGTGCCCTTGGGAGCCTGCGTGCGGCGGCGTGACGCCCTACGTGGCTTGTTTCCGCTGTCCTGGCCGATATAAGCCGTGAAAGCCGAGTTGTGCCGCATGTGCCACCGGATCCACTCAGGACTGGTCTCACCTGGGCCTACGCCGGGGATAGCTTCCAGCTCCTCCGGCGTCATTGCCAGGATGTGAGCTGGTATCGCTACTTCCTTGGGTGTGTTAGCCATATTCTTGCTCTTACTCCTTTGGCGCTCGCTGGTTGCCCATGTAGATTGGGTCCGGGTCGCCGTAGCTGTCGTCTCCGTCGTCGCCGTCCTCATCGCCAAACGGATCCATCGCGCTAACCTTCTGCATTGATATGTAGCTATGTAGCAATCTGCCTATTGCGAGATCTCCACCTCGGCGACAACGCCCACGTGGACCTCGTGCAACAAGCCTGCGAACTGCTGGCCTCCGACGTTATCCAAGAGGAACATCCCTTCGGACGGTAGCACCCATTGGCATTTGCCGTTGAGCGTCAGGTTGCTCATGTAGCAGGCCCTGAAGAGGTCGGCCCAGCGTCGAGCGGCCTTTTCCTGCTTGGCCTGGTTCCCTGAGGCCTGTCCAATGTCAATGATTCGTTCGATGACGTAGATGCGCGGGTCCGTGGCAGTCGATGCGCCCATCGTGCCGGTTTCAGCGTCTCCCCAACCTGGCTGAGGGTATCGAACCCTGTAGAAGCGCCCATAGCTGAACGGCAGCGTTACGTTCTCAGGGTCCGGTGGGATGCCGTCGTAGGCCTCCTGAAGACCATGAGGGCCGAGGTAGGCCAGCTCGACGGCGGCCATCTCGATCATGATCTCGTCTAGCAGGTAAGGGTGTTCTACAGGCACTTCACATCCTCAAAATTCTTCTTGTACCTATTGCCGTTCATTGGGTGGCCGTCCCATAGGACTTTACCCATGTCCCGAAGCCACCACTCAGGGCTTGCAGCATCGCCGGGGTGTAGCGTTCCCATGCCCTGGCGAATATATAGTTACCCTCTGTGCCCTCACGAGCGATCTTGCGGGCTACCAAGAAGGGATCGATGCCCCTCTCCTCGGCCCACTTCGCGATGTCCGTTCCCTCGCCCCAGGGTGCCCAGTGTGCCCTTACGTCGTTCTCTCTGAAGGCCCAGGCACGGGAGGCGTTTCTGGCCTCGAACCCTGTAGAAGCGCCTTCCTGAGTAGGAACTAGGCTGTAAGCGTCTCTGACCCCCGCGTTGGGGGTCTCGGTACGTACAGCGGATAGCATGCGGTCCATCGGAGCGCGTAGCCGCGACGTATGTACTGCCCTAAACGTCTGACTGGTGTCAGCAGTCTGGAGCGCCGGGTGCGACTGCGATTGCTCAAGTACGAGCCTCACTGCATCGCTCCCTTAAGCCTTTCTTACCTTTTCTGCATCGAGTAGCCAGCTAGTCGGTGCGTCATCATCCGAAGATACGTCCATCACTTCATAGCTGCTTGTAACGGTCTCGAAGCGGTCGCCATGCAGCACCGTGTAGCGGACTGGAACCGTTATCAAGCGACGCCCACGAGTGGTGTTCGCCTCTTGCCTCACGCCGGATCGCTGAAATGGGCTGTGCTCCAACCCCCCAACACTTGCTAGCGGAGTTATAGAGTAAGGCACGTCCTCATACACGGTCGCGTAAGCTCCTACCTGCACGCCCGTTTCCGGGTCCGTAGGCCGGCGCTTGAGGATGCCGCGGCCACCCATCGTGCGCTCATCCAACGCCTGAAGGCCAGCCAGCATCTCGGGGGAGATCAGGGGGCCGGCCAAGGCTCGTACTCCGATCTGCGATACTCCGACACATCCTGCTCACCGCGCGTAGGGCTTGCCACCCTGGTCGCGTTGGAGACGGCACCGGCAGTAGTGGCATTGAGCGCCGTGCGCAGTCGCGCCGCCAGCTCCAGCAAGGGCTTGATCCGGTCGCCCCAGGTAAAGGCCTTGCCTCCAGCGAGAACTACCTGGGTCGGGTTTTGCCCGAATTTATTTGCGAGGCTCTCAGCCGCCACTACGGTCGCCATAGTCTCACCGTGCATGGTGATAAGGGCATCGTAGGTCTCGTCAGGCAGGAACGCACTCGACTCTGGCTCGACCGTAGTATCGCTCAGGGCTAATCTGATGCGGTCGCGAGCGGTGGGCAGCGCCTGGTTGTAGATGGCTGTCATGGGATGTTCCTAAGCCCCGCGCTACTTGGCGTCCGGGTCGCCGCCCACATGGGCCGTAATGGTGCCGTTCTCGCCTTTGGTGGTGGTGATCTGGGGGATCACTATTGGCTGCGTCTTAGGACGCTCGACAACCACTACCTGGGCGGCCTGAGGGGCCTGCGTCGCATTCTGAGCCTGGCCTTGTGCCTGGTCATCCTGCGCTGGGGCAGGAGGCGGAGCCGGGGGCTGCTGGTTCTGTTCGGGCGGCTTGTTGCTATTCGTACTCGCCATTTGCTTATGTTCCTCCGTCTCGGTGTGTTATTTTGGTTGAGTGAGGCCAGCGAAGTTTCCCCCGTGATCTGGCCCCACTTGCACTAAAGACTGAAAGTTGAGCGTGACGTCTACCTGATGGCTACTGGTGATGGCCTACCGGCCCCTGCCGTCTGCCCTCTCTCGCTGATTAGGCGATGCTGGGAGCTTGGTAACCTCCAGAGTCGGCCACGCGGACATTGAAAGCGCCGACGCGGTTGTTGACGCCGATGTCGAACGATTGGATCAACTGCGCCTCAGCCAGCGGGTGCAGCGAGCGGGAGCGAACGAAGGCCTCGCGGCCCTTCAGCTCATCGTAGCGCCATGCCAGAGGGTTGCCCTCGGCCAGGTCCCCGTAGCTCTTGTAGACGGTGAGATTCGGGTCCGCGTGGTCATCGATGGCCTTGCGCACGCGGATCTTGCCGAACAGAACGCCCAGATAGATCTCAGGGTCTACTTGAGCCTCGGCATCGTTCTGCGAGCCACGCACCAGGGGGGTGCCCGCGCTCACGAAGCCGTTCTGCGGGTCTCCAGGATTGATCTGGGTGACCAGGCTGAGCATCGATTCCGGGCCGACCATGTCAAAGTAACCGGGGTGCCACTTCACCATCTCAGCCAGGCCCACCTTCAGCGTGGCTGCCAGAGCCGCAGCAGCACACCTGTAGTACAGGGTATAGCCATTGGCAGTGGCGCGGCCATCAGGGTAAGGCTGGGAGAAGACATTATCCCCGGTGCCCGAGCCTGCAAAGCCCGGGCTTCTGACGGTGGTCTTCTTGTCCACGCGCCACTCGGCATCCGAGGTGAGGCGCATCATGATGCGCTTGCGATAGAGCCTGACGAAGCCCTTGAACAGGCTGTCAACATTGGCGAGGATGCGCTTAAGCCGCATCGACTCGAGGCCATCCTCTGTGAGGCCCAGGGTGACGTCCCAGGAGCGCAGCGGAAGCATGTGCCCCTGGCCCTCGACGTACTGCGGGCGGGCGAGCGTGCGCTCGGTGCGCTCCTCGATCTCGAAGGCGATGGGGCCGTTAGCCTCTGCAAACGGGTCGGTGGTGGGGACGATCAGGGACGCGAGCATCGGGTCCAGCCCGGTATTGAGCGCCGCGAGGCGAGAGTCCAGCTCCTGGAGGAGCTGTGCGTAGGAATACCCGGACCGGCTTTCCAGCCCCCGAATGTACGCCTCGTCTATCCCCGCCGGGAGGTCGATGTACTGTGTGTCCAACATTCCAAAAGGCATTTTCTTGATCCTCCAAAGATCTATTGCTTGCCAACTGCCGTACTGCACTAACCTTCAGTTACCTTTGGCAGCCGTCGTCGGGGTTGATTAGACGTAGTGGAACCGGATGCGGGTTGCCGAGTGAGCCTTCACCCTCACCACTGCGTTGGCGATGGCCGTGGTGTCCAGCCTGCCCGCGCTCGTGGTGGAGGGGTAGAGCTTAGCGCCCGGAGTCATGCCGGTGAAACCATCCAGCTCACCGCTGATGCCGACGTCTATGACATCGCCGGCGCTTCCCTTCTCCAGGGAGATGCCGTCGGCCTCGGTGATGCCCGTGGTGGGGGCCTTGCTCATGACGGGGACACCGTCGGTGATCACCCCGGTGTAGACGAGCTGGGTGCCCGCGCCCGAAATGTCTTCGGACAGGC
>DASVQO010000362.1:0-7331 GCA_036389075.1 Chloroflexia bacterium
TATTACCGGGCACACGCGCCGTTTACTTTGTATCGAATTTCAGCCACCACCAGAGGCAAGCCAGGAGGCGGAAGGCAGCCCATGAGAAGCGAATTAGACTATGTCGAGGAGGCCCCCGTGTCACCAGCGTACAGGGACATGCGCGGCGATATTCACCACATCCTCGTTACCGAGGAAGACCTCAAAAGCGCCATTGCGGACCTGGGCCGTACCCTCACGCACGAGTACGCGGGCAAGGACCTGCTGCTCGTGGGCGTGCTCAGGGGCGCGATCATGTTCATCGTGGACCTCGCCCGTGCCATAGACTTGCCTCTCACGATTGACTTCATGGCCGTGGCCTCCTACGGTGCGTCCACCGAGACCAGCGGCATCGTGCGCATCCTCAAAGACCTCGATAGCTCCATCGAGGGCAAGCACGTGCTCGTGGTGGAGGACATCATCGACAGCGGCCTCACCCTCAACTACATCCTCGACACGCTGCGCACCCGCAACCCCGCCTCGGTACGCGTGGCCGCCCTACTCAACAAGCCCGCCCGCCGCCGGGTGGACGTCGGTGTCGATTACGTGTGCTTCGACATCCCCGACGAGATCGTGGTCGGCTACGGCCTCGACTTCAACCAGGTTTACCGCAACCTGCCTTTCGTGGGCGTGCTCAAGCCCGAAGCTTACCTGCGCTCCGGCGGGCAGGAGCCGAGCGAGGACGAGGGCGCTGAAACCGAAGTCTAGCGGCACGGGGAGGGTCCTTGCCGGGCGAACCCCGCGCTCCCCCCTCCTCTCCCTCCTTCCTCTCCTCTTCTTCCTCTCCTGGGCCCTCGCCTTCTCCTATCCGCTCGTCCTGCACCTCGGAGACGCGGTGGTGCTCTCGCGGGGCAGCGACGCGTGGCTGCACCTGTGGGACCTCTGGTGGGTGGACAAGGCCGTCGTGGACCTCCAGCAGAACCCCTACCAGACCGCCTACCTCTACCACCCTACCGGCCTCAACCTCTATTACCACTCCCTCGACTTGCTCAACGCCCTCGTCTCCATCCCCCTCCAGCGCCTGTTCAACCTGACTGCGGCCTTCAACCTCCTTACGCTGGCTAACCTCACGCTCGACGGCCTGGCTGCCTACTGGCTTTGCCGCGAGCGCACCGGGTCGGTAGCAGCGGGGCTTGTGGGCGGCGCGCTGTTCGCCTCCACCCCGCTGCTCGGCACCTCCCTCGATTTCGGGCAACTGGACGAGGTGACGGTCTGGTGGGTGCCCCTCTACATGCTGGCCTTGTGGCGTGCGCTCGACAGCCCAGGACCGGTCTGGAAGCCCGGCGGCGGGAGGCGGGCGGCTATCTGCGCGGGGCTATGCCTGGCTGGTGCCTCGCTCGCCACCTGGTACTTCACGGCGGGGCTGGTGGTGTTCACCGTGTTCTTCGTGCCGCTTTACCTGCTTGGGCAGGGGCCCGGCGGCCGGAGGCAATACGCTGCGAGCCTCTGGAACGCCTCTATCAAGGTGGGGGTGGGCGTGGCGCTCTTCCTCGTGCTGCTCAGCCCCCTGCTGTGGGCCATGATAGGCGAGCGGCTTTCGGGCGCGACCTACATGCTCCCCGCCCCCAGGACGACCATTTTCAACTCGGTGGACGTGCTCGCCCTGTTCGCGCCTCCCCGCCTCGAACTGCCCGACCTCAACGCCCACAACAGCACCGTGGCCCTCGGATATGTGGCTATCTTGCTGGCTGTGCTCGGCCTCGCAGCTCCCCGCAGGCTCACCTTGCCCCTCGGAGTCGCACTTGTCGCGCTGCTCGTGATGTCGCTCGGCCCGGTGCTCAAGCTCGCTGGGAACGAGACCGGCGTGCCCATGCCCTACGCCCTGCTCAACAACGTGCCCTTCATCGGGGCGTCACGCCAACCGTTGAGGTTCCTGGCGACGGCAGGCATGGTGCTCTCGCTGCTGGCGGCCTATGGCTTTGCCTGGCTGGCAGGCCGCGCCCCTGACAAGCGCTTGCGTGTGGGTGTCACCGCGGGGGCGCTGCTGCTCGTAGCATGGGAGCTTTTCAGCCTGCCCAGGCAGCTTGTAGCCACGCAAGAGGGAGGTGACGTGACCTTCCTGCGGGCGAACGCCGCGCCTGGGGCTGTCATAGAGCTACCCTACGAAGAGTACTCTGCCCTGTCCCTCCTGCACCAGACGGCGCACGAGCGTCCCATTGTGGGCGGCTACACGTCGCGCCACTTCCCCTACCCCTTCGCGGACGCCGCCCCCGGCCTCGCTCAACTGGTAAGCGCCGACCCATCTCCCCTGGTCGATGAAGACGTGCTTGCACCCCCGGTATCGCAAACGGCCTCGCAAAGCCTCGACTACTACGACATTCGCTACGTGGTGGTGCACAAAGCGGACATTGCCACGGGCCGCTACGGTGCCCTGGAGGAAGTGCTGGGAGCGTTGTTCGGCGGCCACGACCCAGCCTACCAGGATGATGATGTGGCAATCTACGAGGCCACCGGGCAGCAGGCAGCGCCGAACGCAACATTACCGCTCGTCGGGCTGGGCAGCGGCTGGCACGCCGTCGAACCAGCACCAACCCACAGGTGGACCGGCAGCAACGTCACCGACGGCAACGCCCTCGTCTGGATTGGCATCCCACCCGCCGCCGAAGGCCCCTACCGCCTGCAAATGACCGCCTACTCGTTCGAGAAGCCGCGCACGGTCACAATCGAGCTTGACGGCAAGGCCATCTCGGAACTGTCGCTCAGCCCCGCCTTCTCCGACCTCGACATCGACCTGGGCCGCCTGCAAACGGGCAACCACATCCTGCTCTTTAGAGTCCACGAGCCGCCGGAGAACCCCCCCGGCGACGAACGCAAGCTCGCTATTGGCACGACCCACCTGGCAGTCGTGCGCCAGCCCTAATCCCTACGCTGCGAGGCCGCCCGCACCCAGGCGGCTTCTAACTGGTCCGCTACCGGCTCCACGCGCAGCCCTTCGGCTACCGCTAGCCCATTGGCACGCACGCGCGCGTACAGGTCGGCCTCGCTGAGCAGGCGGATGATGGCGTCCGCTATGGCCTGGGGGCTGCGAGGGGCCACCGCCATGCAGGCATCGTAGGGGGCCAGGTAGGACGCCGCGCCGGTGGTCTCGCTCACCACGGTGGGGGTGCCCACCGCCGCCGCTTCGAGCGCCACCCGGTGCAACGCCTCTACAACGCTCGGCGAGGTTACAATATCAGCCCCCGCCAGGTGCCAGCGCACGTCGGGGTGGGCCACCTGTCCGGTGAAAACCACGTGCTGCGCCACTCCCAGTTCTGCCGCCCTCTTTTGCAGGAACTCGCGGTAGTCACCGTAGTGCTCGGTGCTTCTCGACGGCCCGCAGAGCACGAACCAGGGCACCGGCTTGCCCAGCGCTCGCATCCCCGCCGCCACCAGCGGCATCGCGTCCACCAGGTACTCAAGCCCCTTGAAGGGGTGCAGGCGGCTGAGCGACATGACCACCGGGTTCGGCAGCCCTATCCCGTAACGCTCCGACAGCCTCCCCCGGCTCTCCCGCCTGAACCCGGGCAGCGGCGCATCTAGGGGTGGGAACGCGCTGTCCTCCAGCACTCGCGGCACCATGACGATGCGCTCTCGTTCCGCCAGCCTCTCTCCCACCAAATACCCGATCATGAAGGGCGAGTTGACTCGCACCAATGCCGCCCGCCGTAACGCCAACCCCACGGCGGCGCGAGGCAGCCGGAAGCGCCTGTAGCCATAGTCGTTCTCCGGCAACTCGATCACGTCCGCGCCCTGGGCGTTCGCAAGGTAAGGCGTCTTCCCGGCCCCGAGGGCGGCCGCCGCCCCGAACGGGTAGACCCCCTCGACGTGCAGCAGGTCGTAGCTATGTCGCTTCAGGTGGCGGCGCAACGTAGCCAGCAGGGTAAAGGTATGCTCGTACTGGAGAAAACGGCCCGCCGCGCGCCTCACCAGCCCACTCAAGCGCCCGCCGAACGCCGCGAGATTCACCCGGTAAGTGGGCACGCCCGCGTAGACCGTCCGGCTGTACCTGGGCACTCCCGGCTCGTTGATCTGCGTCAGCACCTCTACCTCGTGCCCCCGCGCCCTAAGCGCCAGTATCGCCTGCTCGTGCCCCACGTTGCCCATCAGGTCGGGGCTGTACGAGCCGATGAAGTAGAGCACCCGCAGGCTTCTTGCGCGCTCCTGCCTGGCGGGTGCTGTAGGTATGTCACGTGTGATCATGCCTGCATTATACCAACCTGCAAAGCAATCACGAGCCATTCCATAGATTGTAGCACCCGGACTAAAGGGAAAGGGATTATTCACCGCAGGGGACGCAGAGGACGCAGAGGTTACGCTGAGATTAGGGAAGGTGTTCTAAGCAAAAGGACCAGGGTACTTATCAGCGTACCCTGGTCCTTTTGCTTAGAACACCTATTTAATCTTGGCGCGTTCTTGGCGTCCCTTCGGCTTCGCTCAGGGCAGGCTCTTGGCGTCTTGGCGGTTCCGTCTCCTTCTAAGTATCCACTGCCGCAACGCTCAAAGTTCGGGATGCTCCTACTTGCCTTGCGGCACGCTCACGCCCGTGAAGGGACCTATCGCCTGTGACAGCATCTTCGAGATCTGCCCCCGTGTAACGTCCCGGTTGGGGCGGAAGTAGTTGCGCCCGGTGCCGTCGCACGGCTCGCCCGCAGCGCCGCACGTGTAGCCGCTGATGATGCCCCGGCGGGCCGACTCCTCGACGAAGCCGAAGAGCGGGCTGTTGGCGGGCACATCGGGGAAGCTCGGCGTGCCGGGCCTGTACTCGCTCCACCCGCGCGACAGCACGATCATCTTCGCGGTCTGCGCGCGGGTCACGTTGTTGTTGGGGCGGAAGTAGTTGCGCCCGCTGCCGTCGCAAGGCTCAGAGGGGAGCGTGCCGCACGTGTAGCCGCTGATGATGCCCCTGGCCGCCGCGGTTTCCACGAAGGTGTACAGGGGGGAGCTTGTCGGCACATCCATAAACGTGGGCGTGCCGGGGTTGACCAGCGTGCCGCCCGCGCCCAGCACTACCATCTTGCTCAGTTGCGCCCTTGTGGCCGTCGCGCCCGGCCTGAAGTGTATCGTGCTGTCGGGCTGCCCGTAGCCGTTGATGATGTTGCGCGCCGCAAGGTTCGCGATGTCGTTCGCGAAGGGGTTGTTGGTCGGCACGTCCACGAAGATCGTGCTGGCCGAGCCGTGGTCGATGCGCACCGGCAGCAGGCTGTAGTAGCGGCTGGTGTTGATCCCGTCGCTGGCTACCGCGTACACCCAGTATTGGGCGCCGCCCGGGAGCCCGCTCGTGTTCCAGCCCGCCAGGCCCTGGTCGATCGGCACGTTGGCCGCGATCAGCGTGCCATCGAAGCCGCTATTGTTCGTGTCGTAGTACAGGCTAACCGAGCCGGTGCCCTGCACCTTGCCCCAGCGCACTAACGTGGCGTTGTTGGCAATCGGCTGGGACATCAGGTGCGCGCTCATGATGCGGAAGAACGGCAGGTTGAGCGGCGGCTGCTTGGTGTCGTCCTCTTCGTGCGGGTCGAACCGGAGGATTCGCACGGGGCCGGACCAACCGTAGGCCCCGGTGCCTGGCGGCTTGGGCACGGTCGCCAGGTCCACCGACATCGGTATCCAGCGGTTGTAGGGGGCGTACATGCCCTCGGTCTGCACCCAGTCCGAACCCGCGCCCTGCGACCATGTAAATCGCGGTCCGAGGTTGCCCTTGGAGTTAGGCCGTTCGCTGGGGGCCTGGAGCCACAGCTTGACCGTCATGTAGTGGTAGCGGCTGGTGTCAACGCTGCCCCGGTCCTGGCCGTTGTAAGGGTAGAGCCAGTAGACCGAGGGGTCCTGTACGGTGCTTCCGGGCTGCGGCTTTGAGGTAGCCTGCATGTACTCGCCATTGAAGGAGGGCGGCCCGGTGAGGTTCTCGTAGAGCTGTAGCTGGTTGGGGTTGGCCCCGTCCCAGGTCTGACCCAGCCGGGCCTGCGCGAAGTCCTCACCGCTCAGCGGGCCGGGCGCTATCACTTGCAGGACCGGGGCGGCGTTCACTGTTATAGGGCCGGTGGTGCTCCAATCGCCGTTTAGCTCGGCGTGAATGTAGTAGGTGCCGGGGGCCACTCCGGTGTGGTTCCAGGTCCAGTTGTTCGCCGTGGCGCTCGTGCTGCCAATCTGAATTTCCCTGGCGTTGTAGTCAGGCGTCAGGCCCAGGTAGAAGTTCACGGTGCCGCTGCCCTGCGTGCGGAAAGTGACCTGCACGGCTGTGGAGGTGTCCGGCACAAGGCGTATCCAGTCGAACTTGACGTTGTTGTTGTACTTCTCGCGTGGCGCGTCCATTCGGATGCCCGCTACCGTGCCCAGGTTGGCCCAGTCCGCCGGGTCGCCGTTGAGGGTCGCATCATAGATGTGCCAACCGGCCTGCGCGGCTATGGCCTGCTTGAGCCTGCAATCGTTGTTGTTGCAAGGCGCGGGGTCCCCAGGGTTCTTGAACCACCAGAGCGTTATCGGGCCGGCCTGGTCCGAGTACATCCTGAACATGATGCGGGTGAAGCGCTGGGTGGGGACGGGGTAGTTGCGCCCGTCGCGCTCCCCGATATACGAGAAGGTCGTGGCGAAGTTCTGCTCCACCAGCTTGAGCGACATCTCCTGGTCGGTGGGCGACCCCGTAGTGGTTGCGCTCCAGATGCCGCCGCCAATCGTGGGAAGGGTGAAGTTATGGGGGTAGTCGATGTCTTCCGGGTTGTTCATGTCCCACGGGTCGGCCTGGACCTGCGTGGCGTAATCGTCGGACTCGGGGATGGTGATGGCACCCGGCCCGGTGAGCGTAATGTTACCCCCTGTCGGGCTGTTCGCTCCGCCGTCGGCCTGCCCCAGCCCGGCGCCTTGCGCCGTGCCGCCTGGGGTCAGCGCCGTCGGGAGGAGGGCCAGCGCCGCGAGCGCCAACGCGCCAAGCTTGCTCGCGCTACGAAGTCTTACTTTACTAATCATGGTCCTGCTGTTCCTTTCAATTCGTGAGGCTAGTGGTCGTAGTTGCGTATGTATCACAATAGGGACTATGCACTGACGTTAAGTGTACCAACTTGGGCATGACGTGTGCCAGACCCAAATGGGGCTACCACCTGGGACAAAGGTCTTGGCACACGCCGGTACATATAGGCTACCCGGGCAGACCGTCACCCGGCCAGCAGTTCCCCATATAAAGCCTCGATCCGCGCGATCAGCTCAGGCTCCGAGTACCGCGACAGCGTGCCGCGGCCCCCCTCCACGAGACGCGCCCTCAACCCCGGCTCCGTCAGCAGGCGAACGATGGCCGCCGCCAGCGACTCGGGACTTTCCGGCTGCACCAGCAGCCCGTTCTCGCCATC
>DASVQO010000363.1:0-16583 GCA_036389075.1 Chloroflexia bacterium
GCGCATAATTCCGCCATCCACCCAACCTCCCCTGGAGCCGGCCAGCATACCCAGCGCGCAGCCAATCACGGTAGCGGCCAGCGACGAGGGAAGGACCACCGAGAGGGTGATGCGCAACGCCCAGAAGACGAAGGTCAGCAAATCTCTACCGAAGGTCTCGGTGCCCAGCAGGTGCATATGCCCGTTGGGGTCCATCGTGCCCATCGGCTTGTTGGCCAGCAGCGGCGACTGGTTCTTGGTGACATCGAAAGGGGAGAACTGGGGGATGACGATAGAAAGCGCCACCAGCGTGGCCAGCGTTATAAGCCCGGCCATGCCCAGCTTCTGCTTTCGGAAGTGGAACCAAGCTATTGATAGCTGTGTGGGTGCCTTATCTTCCTTGCGGTCCGAGCGGAACTTGCGGCGCTTGTCAGCAGATACTGCCACAGCCATATCGCATCACCTCGGGATGGCTTTGTGGTACGCAGTATCTAAATCGGAACTTGCATAGAAGAAGTAACTTACACTAGAGGTGCAATTTCAGGCTATTCACACTGAGCAAGGACCGCCTCAGTACGACTCGCCGTCGCAACAAAACTACCAGGAGGATTTTATGGACCCAACACTATTGCTATCAGCCGACACCCGGAGCACCGCCGGGGTCATTCTACTGACCATCGTCGCCGTCGAGTATGGCGGCCTGTTCATGCTCCGCGTCATACGGGGCCGCCACCCAGCCACACCCTTTCAGGCGACGTTCGCAAGGGCGGGCCACGCGCACGCCGGGGTGCTGGTCACGCTGGCTCTGGTGTGCCAAATCCTGGCCGATGCCGCCGCCATGAGCGGCCTGCTTGCCCTCCTGGCGCGCAACGGCATCCCCCTGGCCGCCATATTGATGCCCACCGGGTTCTTCTTGTCCTCGATGGGGCGCGGCGTCACGCAACCCAACAGGCTGATTGTGCTGCTTTACGCCGGTGCCGTCTCGCTAGCAGTGGGCGTCGTATCGCTCGGCATCGCCCTGCTGAGCACATAGGGCAGCTTGTTGCGCGGCTGGTTTACCGCTTTCGGCCCTAGTCGCAACGTGAACGCAATCATCGAGGTGCGTGCAACTACACTGCAAGGTCTTTTCCAGCAATTGCTTACGGGCATTCAACTCAGCAATCAAGGCTTCCACTGCGTTCAATTTTGGACCTGCCATAGCTTGCCAGCGTTCCGGCGGGGGCGTGCCGGCAGCAAAGCCGTTGAGCAGCGTCTTGATTTCAGAGACGCTGAAACCTGCTTGCTGGGCCAGCCTCACAATTGCCAGCGTGCTCAACACAGCCACGCTATAGCGGCGGCGGCCATTCGTCCTCCCGGCCCGGGGCAAGACACCGATGCTCTCGTAGTAACGTATCGCGGACGCACGGATACCCGCCCGCCGAGCTACTTCCCCTATGGTCAATTCTTCCACCAATTTCGCCCTCCCCCTTGACTTAAAGCGCGCTTCAAGTGTTAGCATAAACCTGCGACCATAACACGGGCAAGGAGGTAACGCAGTTGAGCGACCAAACAGCCGCCACGGCAGAGGAATTGGCGATAGCGTGCAAGCTATCCGAGGCGGAACAGGCTCTCCGAGAAGAGGAGTTAGCAAAAGACATATTCAGCAACTGCCAGGAAGTAGCCGAACTGGGCGACGGCTACGCGTTCAGGTTCCCGAGCGACCAGGAGTGGGCCGCAAAACTCGTAGAATTTATTGGCTTCGAGCGGAAATGCTGCCCGTTCTTCACTTTCGAGCTTGCCTTCGAGCCTCAAGAAGGCCCAATGTGGCTGCGCCTGAAGGGGCCGGAAGGGGTAAAGTCCCTCGTCCGGCAGAACTTTGTGGCGGGGCTGGCGGGCAAGCGCCTGTAGCGCGGTTTTTGTTCCCATCCCGCTTAGGGGGTTGCATTCTGCCTGCAACTGTGCTAAACTGGGCAACACAGTTGAATATCGACAGCCAGAAGCTGTCACGCCCGCGTTGAGGGGAATCAGTAGCCGAAAAGGACGCTTGCAGCGAATCGGGAGATGGTGAAAGCCCGAGAAGCCCCAACGGTGAACCGGTCCGTGAGCGGCCCGCCGAAGAAAGCCACAGTGTGGTGAGCAAGTAGGAGGGGGTGGTTGGTGACCACGCACGAAATAACCAAGAGCGGTCACAGGCCACAAATGTGACAAAAAGGGTGGTACCGCGGGAGCTTAACTCTCGTCCCTTGCTTGGGACGGGAGTTTTTTATTTTAATTCTTAATTTTTAATTCTTAATTCTTAATTGCGCGAAGGACGTTATACATACGCTAATAAGACAACTCTTAGGCGCAACGTCAATTAAGAATTAAAAATTAAGAATTCCCGGAGGGGGTATGATGCAGGTAATGCTGGACAAGATCGCTTCGGTCACGGGTAGGCTGGACCTCGGACACGAGGTTGAGGTAGCTGAGTACGTGCCCGCTGAGCGCGGCACCGTGCTGGTGGTCGAGGCGTTGGAAGAGAAGGCGGTGTACGGGGAGCTTGAGCTGAGGGGCGGCAGGCTGGCCCGCATCATCAGGGGCGACCTCATCGCCGGGGTGCTGGGCGAGCGGCAGGCCCTCAAGGGCTTCGTAGGCTCCGTGCCCTCCCATGTCGAGCCGGGCGACACCCTCCACATCCTCAACATGGGCGGCGTGATTGGCATATGCAGCTCGGCCAACTCCGATTTCGGCAAGCCTTTGCAGGTGCGCGTGGTCGGCTCGGTGGTCGTCAACGGGCACCCGGCCAACATCGCTGACAACGCCGTGCCCTGGCAGACCTCCCTCCGCGAGTGCGCCCCTATCATCCTTGTGTCCGGCACCTGCATGAACGCGGGCAAGACCACCGCCGCCTGCGAGGTCGTGCGCGTGCTGTCGAGCCGGGGCTACCGGGTGGCAGCCGCCAAGCTCGCGGGCGTGGCTACCCAGCGCGACCTGCTCAACATGCAGGACCACGGGGCGGTGTGCGCCCTCTCCTTCAGCGACGCGGGCCTGCCCTCCACCACCCGCACCGATAGCTGCCTGGTGCCCGCCGCCAAGGGGGTGCTCTCGGCCCTCAGCGCCTGCAACCCCGACGTTATCGTCGTGGAGTTCGGCGACGGCATCATGGGCCACTACGGCGTGGACATCCTGCTGCGCGACCGCGAGCTGATGGGCCACGTTCGCGCACATATCCTGTGCGCCAACGACCTCGTAGCCGCGTGGGGCGGCCTGCGCTACCTGGACGAGCTGGGCGTGAGCGTGGACTGCGTGTCCGGCCCCGCCACCGACAACAGCGCGGGCGTGGACTACATCACCGGGAACTTCAACATAGCCGCCGCGAATGGCCGCAGCGAGCCTGCTCGACTCGCGGGCATGGTCGAGAAGCTGGTGTTTGCCGAGCAAGGCGTGCTGGCAGAGGTGGTGGCCTGATGGCAGGGGTGCAAATCAGCGGCAACCCCATGCGCGTGGCGGTCATGGGCGCGTCCGGCTACATCGGCGGGGAGGCGTTGCGCCTGCTGCTAGGTCACCCTTGCGTAGAGGTGGCGGGGGCCACTTCCCCCTCGCACGCGGGGAAGCTTGTTACCGAGGTGCACCCACACCTCCACAAGCTGACGGACCTCCATTTCACCGCTGACATCCAGGCCAAGGAAGCAGCAGGGTACGACGCGATATTCATGGCCCTGCCGCACGGTGCCGCCATGCAGCGCGTGCCTGAGATGCTGGCGGCAGGCGGCAAGGGCGGCCCACACGGCGACGGCCCTCTCCTGCTCGATATGAGCGGCGACTTCCGCATCAAGGACGCGGTGCAGTTCGCCAGGTTCTACGGCCAGGAGCATACCGCTAACAATTTGGCAAAGACGGCGGCCTACGGCCTCACCGAGTGGAACCGGGAGGCGATAAAGGAGGCGCGGCTGGTGGCCTGCCCCGGCTGCTTCCCGACCGGGTCGCTGCTGGCGTTGACCCCCCTCGCGAGGGCCGGGCTGCTCGACGGCAACGTGGTCATCGACTCCAAGACCGGCTCCTCCGGTTCGGGCAAAGAGCCGGGCGAAGGCACCCACCACCCCGTCCGCTCGCAGGACTTTCGCGCCTATAACGTGCTCAAGCACCGCCACCAGCCTGAGATAGCCCAGGAACTCGCAAAGTGGCGCGGCGATACCGAGCGCGACATGAAGGTGGTATTCACTCCCCACTCGGCCCCTATGGTGAGGGGCATCTTCACCACCGCCTACGCCTTCCCCTCTCGCAACGTAACGCAGGGCGAGTTGCAGGAGATATACCGGGAGGCATACGAGCAGGAGCACTTCGTTCGCCTGGTAGACAACCCCAGGGTGGCCGTGGTGGCCCACTCCAACTTCTGCGATATATCCGCGACCACCGACGGCGAGGGGGCTATCATAGTCACCAGCGCCATAGACAACCTTGTGAAAGGCGGCGCGGGCCAGGCGGTGCAGGACCTCAACGTGGCGTTCGGCTGGCCGGAGAAACTGGGGCTGACCTTCCCGGGGACGATGCCGTAGGTCGCCCGCCAGGAAGAGGGGCCAGCATCGCCCTGCCAACCGCGCCCTGCCAATGAATTGGCGGGCTTACAAGTAGCAAAGTCTCCTTCGGAGACTGCGTAACTTGAGAGTAAGTCCGACCTGTAAAGTGTAGGAAAGGAGCGACCAAAGGTGGACACTGTCATTCTGAGCGTAGCGAAGAATCTCGTCCTCTACCCCGCTGTTGCCCCTTTCCTTAGCACATCGCAGCACCCGGCACCCTGTAGCCGCAAAGAAAGGTGGAACTTGGGTGCTGAGGGACGAGATTCTTCTCTACGCTCAGAATGACAAAGGCGGGGCTTGGTACCGCGCAGGTGGCACTTTGCAGATAAGCCCCAGTCTCCGAAGGAGACTTTGTTACTTGTAAGCCCGTGGCTTTAGCCACAGGGCGTCCCCACAAGACATAACCACTCCCCAAGGACCATACAGGAGCACCAATGCTTACCACACAGGACGTAAAACTCGACAGGCAAGCGGTAATGGACGAAGAGGCGAGCGCTCAGCTAGGCACCTACGCCAAGCTGCCCATCGTAGCGGTGCGGGGCGAGGGCATCATGCTGTACGACGCCTCCGGCAAGGCTTACTACGACTTCTATTGCGGGCACGCCGTCACGCTGACCGGGCACTGCCACCCCGCCGTCGTGCGGGCCATACAGGAGCAGGCGGAGCGGCTCATCTTCTACTCCAACATCGTCTACAGCGACGTGCGGGCGAAGTACGCGGGCATGCTCGTGGACGCGGCCCCGGAGGGGTACGGGCAGGTCTTCTTCTGCAATTCGGGCGCGGAGGCCAACGAAACCGCCCTCAAGCTGGCCCGCAAGTTTACCGGCCGGCCTACGATTGTGGCTATGGACGGCGGCTTCCACGGCCGCACGATGGGCGCGCTGGCGATGACCAGCAACCCCAAGTACAAGCAGGGCTTCGAGCCGCTGCTGCCGGGTGTGGAGTTCGCACCCTTTGGGGACCTGGCGGCGGTAGAGAAGCTCATGGCAGAACAGGAAGTAGCTGCCGTGATCGTGGAACCGATCCAGAGCATCGCGGGCGTGCGCATGGCCGGGGCCGAGTACTACCGGGGCCTGCGCGAGTTGTGCGACAGGCACGGCTCCCTGCTCATCTTCGATGAGATACAGACCGGCCTGGGGCGCACCGGCACCCTCTGGGCGGGCGAGCACTGGGGCGTGGTGCCCGACGTCATCACCCTCGCCAAGGGCATTGCCTCCGGCGTGTCGATGGGCGCGACCCTCATCTCCACGCGCATCGCGGAGACGGTGCACCTGGACGAGCACGGCTCTACCTTCGGGGGCAGCCCCATCGCCTGCGCTGCCGCCTCTGCCACACTGAGTGTCATCCTGGAAGAAGGCATGCTCGCCCACGCCGCCGAGATGGGCCACCTGATGAAGGCCCGCCTCTCCACGCTGCCCCACGTGCTGGAGGTGCGCGGCCTCGGCTTGCTGCTGGGCCTGCGCCTGGACGTGCCCGCCAAAGACGTGCAGGCCGCCGCCCTCGAACGCGGGGTCATCCTCGGCACATCGGGCGACCCCAACGTGCTGAGAGTCATGCCCCCCATGGTCGTCACGGCAGAGGACGTAGAGCGCCTGGTAGTGGTGCTGAGCGACGTGCTGGGTGCGCTCTAACGTGGCTGAGGCCGCGACAGACCCGGCGCTAGAGGCTTATAGGGGAAGGCGCTTTGTCGTCAAGCTGGGCGGCGAGGTGATGCAGAACGCGGTGGGCCTGCGCGCCATGTCTGCGGATATCGCCCGCATGTCGGCGCAGGGCGTCGGCGTGGTCGTAGTGCATGGGGGCGGGCCGCAAGCGGACGCACTCACGCAGAAGCTGGGGCATACGGTGCGCAAGGTGCAGGGTCGGCGCGTCACCGACGATGCCGCGCTGGAAGTCATCAAGATGGTGTACGGCGGCAGCATCAACCTCGATATGCTGGCCGCCCTCCGCGCCGGTGGGGCAAAGGCGGTCGGGCTGTCGGGCGTGGACGCGGCCCTCATCACCGTCACCCGCCGCCCTCCCACCCTGATGCGCGACCCACGGAGCAGCGCGGAGGAACTGGTCGATTTCGGGCACGTGGGCGACCTTGCCTCGGTGGATGTCGCGGTGCTGGACCTGCTGCTTGGTGCCGGTTACGTGCCCGTGGTGGCTTCCCTGGCCTCCGACACCGAGGGCAACATCTACAACATCAACGCCGACACCGTAGCCACTGCTCTCGCCAAAGCCCTCGATGCGGACGGCCTGTACCTCGTCACCAACGTCCCCGGCATCCTCCGCGACCCCTCGGACCGCTCGTCCCTCATCCCCGTGTGCACCGCCTCCGAGGCCACAACTTTGATAGAGAACGGCACCATCTCGGGCGGCATGCTTCCAAAGGTGCAGAATTGCCTCAGCGCGCTGCGGGGCGGCGTCAGACAGGTCCGCGTCCTTGACGGCTCGAGGGAAGAGTCGCTACTCCTGCAAAGCCTGGTCAGCTCCGGCGTCGGCACGGTCGTCGTGGGCGACAGGTGATAAAATAAACGCAGCCACAAGTGCCATGTCCACCACCAACCACCCCCAAGTCCAAAGTTCAAAACCTGCCCTTGAGCGAAGTGAAGGGTCCAAAGCCCAGAATCGCGCCGAGCCTATAGACCGTCTGCGCGATTACGTGCGCGTGCTGGGCGAACTCGTAGGCGAGGTGTTGCGCGAGCAGGGCGGGGATGGGCTGCTGGAGGCGGTGGAGCACCTGCGCACATCCGCTATCGCCCTGCGCTCCGCCGGTGGCGAGCAGCAAGAGCGGGAACGCGCTTTGCTGGACTGGGTGCACGGCCAGCCCACGCAACGCCTGCAACAACTGGTGCGCGCCTTCAGCGTGTACTTCCACCTCATCAACCTGGCCGAGCAGCACCATCGCGTGCGCACCCTCCTCGAACGCGAACAGACCGAGCACCCCCTGCGCGAGTCCATCGCGGACGCCATAGCCACGCTACGCTCGCACGGCCTGGATGCTAAAGAGGTGCTGGAGAGCATAGCCCGGCTGGACGTGCACCCGGTGTTCACGGCGCACCCCTCCGAGGCCCGCCGCCGCACCCTCTTGCAGCACCTCGAGCGCGTAGCCAGCTCCATAGCCCAACTGGGCAATCCCCAGGCACCCGGTGGGGCCGCTACCACGCTGGACGACTTGCGCACCCGCATCACCCTCCTCTGGCAGACGGCTGAGACCCGCCTCGAACGTCCCACCGTGCTGGACGAGGTGCGAAGCGTGCTCTACTTCGCCGCCGGCACGGCCTACGACGTGGCCCCCAGGGTGCAGAGGGCGCTCGAAACGGCCGTAGCGGGGGCCTACCCCGACGCCCTCCCCCCCGACGGTAGCATACCACCCGTGCTGAGGTTAGGCACTTGGGTGGGCGGCGACAGGGACGGCAATCCCGCTGTCACGCCTGAGATCACGCGCGCGGCGGCGCGCATGTCGAGAGCGGCCATACTGAGGCGCTACCGCAACGACGTAGCGGCGCTGGGCCGCGACCTGAGCATTTCGGCGCGGCTGGGCGGCGTATCCGCGGAGTTGATGCGGTCGATAGAGCGGGACCGCGAGCGCCTGGGCATGCAGCCGGTGGGCCGGTGGAGCGACGAACCCTACAGGCGCAAGCTGGGGCTGGTAGGCGAGAGGCTGCGGCGCACGGAAGAGGGCGGCCCGGGCGAGTACGACACCCCCGGCGAGTTGCTGGCCGACCTGCGGCAGGTAGAGCGCAGCCTGCTGGCGCACGGCGGCGGGCGGGTCGCGTCCGGCCCCTTGCTCGACCTCACCCGGCGGGTGGAGATATTCGGCTTCCACCTGGCCGAGCTTGAGGTCCGCCAGCACGCGGACAAGCATACGGAGGCCGTGGCCGAGCTGCTGGGCCTCACGGGCTTGTCGGGCTATAAAGCTATGTCTTACGAGGAGCGGAAGGCGGCGCTCGAGGAGAGGCTGGCGGGCGAGGCCATATCGCCCCTGCCCGGCGCGCTTTCCGCCCCCACCCGCGAGGCGCTGGATACCTTCAGGGCCATGTCCGACATACAGCAACTGGGGGGAGAGAGTGCCTGCCGGACCTGCATAGTGTCTATGACCCGGCACGCGAGCGACGTGCTGGCGGTGCTCTTCCTGGCGCGGGAGGCGGGGCTGTTCCTGTGGCCGGGAGGCAGGGGGGCCGCGTCGTCCCAACTCGACGTGGTGCCCCTGTTCGAGCAGATACACGAGCTACAGACCTGCGGCGACATCATGCGCAGCCTCTACGGTAGCCGCCCCTACAAGGCCCAGCTTAGAGCGCGCAAGCGCCGCCAGCAGGTGATGGTCGGCTACTCGGACAGCAACAAGGACGGCGGCTATCTCGCGGCGACGTGGCAGATTTACGGGGCGCAGGCGGCCCTTGCGCGCACGGCAGCCGAGGCGGGGGTGCGGCTGGTGGTGTTCCACGGCAGGGGAGGCGCGCTCGGGCGTGGGGGTGGGCCGACCGGCCGTGCTATCATGGCCCGCCCGCCGGAGGCCCAACTGCCCAACCTCAAAGTGACCGAGCAAGGGGAGGTGATCTTCGCCCGCTACAGCCACCCAGGCATCACCATGCGCCACTTCGAGCAGGTGGTGCACGCGCTGCTGGTATCGTCGGCGGACGGCGAGCGAGAGCATGACGGTACGGCACCCGGCACTCCCGCCGGGTGGGTGGAGGCGATGGAGCGCATGGCCGGGGCGTCGATGTCGCGCTACGAAGGGCTGGTGAAAAGCTCCCCCGCGTGCCTTGATTTCTTCCGGCAGGCCACGCCTTTCCCTGAGCTTGGCACCCTCAACCTGGCCTCCCGCCCGGTGAGCCGGGTGGGCGCGCACGCCGAGGTGGTGCAACTGGAAGACCTGCGCGCCATCCCGTGGGTCTTTAGCTGGACGCAGATACGCGCCAACCTGGCGGGCTGGTTCGGGCTGGGCAGCGCGCTACAGGCCGAGATAGAGGCGGGCGGCCTGGAGCAGTTGCAGGCAATGTACCGGGGCTGGCGTTTCTTCGCTATGTGCCTGGACAACGCGCAAATCAGCCTGGGCACCGCCGATATGCCCACCGCCAGGCGGTACTCCACGCTGGCACGAGGAGGCGAAGAGGTGTTCCGCCAGTTAGACGAGGAGTACCACAAGAGCGTCGAGGCGGTGCTGCAAATCACGGGGCAGCAGGAACTGCTGGAGAAGTCGCCCATCTTGTCGCGCTCCATCAAGCTGCGCAACCCCTACGTAGACGCCCTGCACCTCGCCCAAATAGCCCTCCTGCGCCGCTACCGCTCCCTCCCCCACGATGCCCCCCAGGAGGAACGCGACTCCCTCCTCGACGCCGTCCATCACAGCATCAACGGCATAGCGGCGGGCCTCCAAACCACGGGATGACCAATTAGGATTTAGAATTTAGAATTTAGAATTTAGAATTTAGGATTTGCTTGAACCCCTACCAAATTCTAAATCCTAAATTCTAAATCCTCATCTATAATGTCCCCATGCGTATTGCCTTTATTGCACCGTTCGGTATGCAGCCCAAAGGCACGGTGTCGGCCCGGATGATGCCGCTTGCCGGCGCGTTGGCCGAGCGGGGGCACCACGTGCGTGTTGTGGTGCCCCCGTGGGACGACCCTTCCGCGCAGCCAGGGCTCACGGGTGGCTTTGCCGGGGCAGGCCCTGGCGAGGGACCAGGGTGGTTGGAAGTCAACACGCTGGCGATCTCGAAGCGAGGGCCCCAGTCGCTGAAGCTCACCGGCGCTATGCTACGTGCCGCCTTGTACCGCGCACCGCACCAGCCGGTGCACCGGGCCAACAGAGCGGCCCTAGTTAGCAACTTTCAGCCCGATGTGGTGCACGTCTTCAAGCCGGTGGGCTACAGCGGCCTGTCTGCGTTCGCCCTCTCCGCGCTGCGGGTGCCCTGGGTGCTCGACGTGGACGACTGGGAGGGGCCGGGCGGCTGGGCCGATGTAAACCCCTACTCCCCCGCCCAGAAGCTGTCCATCGTGATGATGGAAGCGCTCTTGCCTCGGCTGGCCGGGACCGTCACCACCGCGAGCCGTGCTCTTGAGGCCCGCACCTGGGACATGGGCCTCACGCGCCGCCGGGTGTTCTACCTGCCCAACGGCGTATCACACAGCAAGTACGCCAACTGGCACCCCGCACCCGAAAGCCCTGCTTACCCACATGACAATACAGGCGAGCGCCGCCCCATCCTGCTGCTGTACTCGCGGCTGGCCGAGTTCCCCTGGCGGTGGCCCCTGGAGGTGCTGGCGCGCGTGAAGAGAAGCCACCCCGATGCGCGCTTGCTGGTCGTGGGCGGCGGCTTCTTTGGGGAGGAGAAGCAGTTGCAGGCCGAGGCGGTGGCAATGGGCCTGGGGGAGAGCGTCACCGTGCTGGGGCGCGTGCCTGAGGAGCGACTGCCCGCTGTCCTATCGGCGGGGGATGTGGCCCTCTACCCGATGGAGGACACGCTGCTGAACCGCGCCAAAAGCCCGGTCAAGCTGCTGGAGCCTATGGTCATGAGCCTGCCCATCGTGGCCCACAGGGTCGGGCAGGCGCCGGAGTTCCTGGGCGATGCGGGCGTGCTGGTGGAGGCGGGCGACCTCGAAGCGATGTCGGAGGCGGCAGCGGCCCTGCTGTCAGACGCAGAAAGGCGCAGGAGGCTGGGCGAGCAGGCGCGGGAGAGGGTATGGGCCGAGCTCAACTGGGAGAGATTGAGCGGGGTGGCGGAGCGGGCTTACCAGGGTGCCCTAATATCGCGCGCTCATAATTACGAGGCACGCCCCGCATGAGGGGTCAAACTGGCGAGGACCTGACATAGCAGAGGGCGGCGTGGCAAATGGCGGCCCCGGTAGTATTCCTCCCGGTGCTCCAACAACCTGAACACTCTTACTCGTGACGCAGAGCCGCCAGCGGGTCCAGCCTGGCCGCGCGGAAGGCGGGGTACAGCCCGGCCAGGATACCGATGAGGGTGGCGAAGGCGAGCGCCCCTGCCACCAACTCCCACGTGACTACGAAGAAGGGAGCGTCTATCGGTATCTGCTCGCTCTTGAGCCAGTCGCTGATAAAGGCGTTGAGAGCGAGGCCAAGCAACCAGCCGCTCAGCACCCCCACGATGCCGCCGAACAGCCCTATCAGCCCCGCCTCCACCATGAAGATGCGCAGCACGTCGGCGTTGGACGAGCCTATCGCCTTGAGCGTGCCTATCTCGCGCGTGCGCTCGTAGATGCTCATTATCATCGTGTTGGCTATCCCGATGCTCGCCACGAGGAGCGCCAGCAGCCCCACGGAAGACAGCATCACCTGCAAGATAGCAAATATGCGGTTGACCTGGTCCAGGAAAGTCTGCAAGGTGGCCGCCCGGAAGCCCATCTCCCCCACCTGCTTCGACACCCGGGTAGCATCGTTGAGGGAAGCCGTATGCACCACGACGGCGGAATAGCCCTCGCTCTCAAGGATGGCGGGGTCATTGTACCACCAGCGCTTGATGTCCAGCTTGGCGGCGTTACCCAAGTCGGCCCCGGCCCGGTTGAACGTCTGCACGACGCCGCGTACCGTGGTGGTGAAGGTCTGCTTTTCGCCGCGCGGGGCCGTCACGGTGATAGTGGCAGGCTTACCTACCAGGGTAGCGTACTCACCTGTAGCGTAATTAGCGCCCTTCAGCAGCCTCTCGCTGAGCACAATCCCTCGGGTTTCCGCTGTGAAATCGAGGGCCTCCCCCGCGAGCATCGTCTCCTGCCCGGCGAAGATGCGCTCCTGCGGGTTGTAGTCGCGGACCGTGATGGGGAAGGTCTTACCGTCTATCGTGACGGTCATTTCCGGTGCGGAGGGCAGCGACAACACCACTTCCACAGAACGCACCCCCGGCACAGCCTCGATCTTCTCCACCCCTGCCGCGTTGAGCGGGGTTTCAGGTCGCAGCCGGGCGTTAGAGTTCGCCCCACCCGGCGGGCGCGTGATGATGGGCGACACGAACACGGTGTCCAGGCCCAAAGCTGATATTGTGTCGGTAATCTGCCGCTGGATGCCGATACCCAGCGACACCATGGTCACCACGGTGAGGATACCGACGAACACACCCACCGAGGTAAGCACGGTCCGCACCTTGCGCCGGCCGAGGTTCTGCGTGGCCGTCAGTAGTATGTCGCTCAGTCTCATCTCGCCTCTTTCTTTCTTACGCTCATGGGGCTCCGAATACGGTACATGCAGCCTGATTATAGGTAGTAGCTGCCCGGACGACAAGCACCCAGGATTTGTACGCCGTGCTAAGCCAGAGTCGAATGTAGCGGCAAAAGGTGGCCTTTGTCATTCTGAACGCAGTGAAGAATCTCGTCCCTCAGCACCCAAATACCACCTTTCTCACCGTCACCATCTCCTAAGAAAGGTGAAACATCCGGGTGGAGGACGAGATTCTTCACTGCGTTCAGAATGACAAAATCCAATTCGGTGCAAATCTCCGACCTTGACATAGCCCAGGAATCCCACCGCCCGGCTCTTGACAGCAGAGAACATTTGTACTATTGTTAGCTCATGGAAACGCATACGCAGATACGGGTCACTGCCCTTGCAAGTGGCAGTTCGGGCAATGCCTTTTTGGTCGAAGCGGCGGGCACTAGGCTGCTGTTCGACGCCGGGCTGCACGCGGCCACATTGGAGCATTATCTGCGGCAGTGCGGCACCTCTCCCTCCCGGTTGTCGGCCATATTCGTCAGCCACGAGCACATAGACCACCTTCGAGGCGCGGGTATGCTGGCGCGGCGCTACAGGCTGCCCGTGGTGGCCAGCGAAGGCACCTTCCTGGCAGGGGCGATGCAGCTTGGGTCGCTCCCAGAGAAGGTCGTGCAGCCGCCCGGGCGGGAGGTGTATGTCGGCCAGGCAAACGGCGTAGACGGTGAGGCCGGGGTGGTCGTGCGCACCTTTGCGGTCTCCCACGACGCCGCCGAGCCTGTGGGCTTCTGGATCGAGGCGGGGGGCTACAACATCGTGCTGTGCACCGACCTCGGCTGCGAAACGGCGTCCATCCGCGACGCGCTGGAGGCCGCCGACCTGCTGGTGCTCGAAGCGAACCACGACGTGCAACGCCTCTGGCGCGGCCCCTACCCTCCACGTCTCAAGAGGCGCGTAGCAGGCCGCCACGGCCATCTCCCCAACGACGAGGCCGCCCGCCTAGTCTCAGAACTCGCCCGCGACGCCCGCCCGCGCACCATCTGGCTGGCCCACCTCTCGGTCACCAACAATACTCCAGCCCTGGCCTTTGATACGGTCGCCCGGCCATTAGACCGCGAAGGCTGCACCCACCTCCAGGTAGATGTTCTCGCGAGGGATAAGCCCAGCCACGTCTGGCAGGGTGCTCCATCGCCCGGTGAGGTCAAGGCGACCGCGTAGGGCCTCGCGGTAACTGCTGGATGACGTTCCTTCGGGGATGAAGAAAAGGGAGGCATCCCGGTGGAGGACGAGATTTCTCACTGCGTTCGAAATGACATAGGGGAACCTGCCTCCGCAAGCCCAACATCAGGATAGAAGTAACCGCGCGCTACACACCCCAAACCTTCATCCTCTTTGCGCGTTCTTTGCGTCCCTTGCGTCCCTTCGGCTGCGCTCAGGGCATGATTTGCGTTTCCGTCCCTTGGACTTTCCCCTGCCCAGGTGCGGCAACATCCGCCGTGGACTCTATGCTGATTATCTTGCCGTCGCGCAGGCGCACTATGCGGTCCATGTAGGAGGCGACGGCCATGTCATGAGTGACGAGCACAATAGTGAGACCGCCCGACTTCAGCTCGCGCAACAGCGACATGACCTCGGCCCCGGTGGCGCTATCGAGGTTGCCGGTAGGCTCGTCGGCGAGGAGGATGGCGGGTTGGTTGGCGAGGGCGCGGGCGATTGCCACGCGTTGCTGCTCGCCGCCGGATAGCTGCGAGGGGCGGTGGCCGGTGCGCGGGCCGAGACCCATGCGGGTAAGTAGCTCGCGGGCGCGGGCCTGCCTCTCCTTGCGCGGCAGCCCCGCCAGCATCAGGGGCACCTCGACGTTCTCCAGCGCGGTACGGTGCGCCAGCAGGTTGAAGCTCTGGAAGATGAAGCCTATGCGGGTGCGCCGGTGCTCCACGAGCCGGCGGGCCGGGGCGCGAGCGATGTTCTCCCCATCCACCCACACCTCGCCCGAAGTGGGCCTGTCAAGCCCCCCAATCAGGTTGAGCAACGTGGACTTGCCCGACCCGGACGGCCCCACCAGCGCCACCGCCTCCCCCGCCCCGATCTCCAGGTCCACCCCGTCCACCGCAGCTACAAGATTAGGCCCCATCCGGTACTGCCGGGTGAGGCCCACAAGCCGGACCAACGACATAGCGGTTGGAATTTTTAATTCTTAATTTTTAATTTTTAATTCTTAATTGTTGCTCGGAATGCCCTCAATTAAGAATTAAAAATTAAGAATTAAGAATAAAAAATTACTTCAGCCCCTCGGCTATCTTGGCGGCTTCTTCTACTGTGAAGTTGCCGCGCACGGCGAGGAAGAGGCCGGTGCCTTGCTCTTGCCAGGTGAGCACGGTCCAGTTGCCGCCTTCGGGAGAGAAGGCGTTGGCCTTAGCACCGCGTACTGTCAGTTCGTGGTAAGCGCCGGTGCCGGTGCCGTTCAAGCCGCTAAAGTCGTCGCCCAACTGTTTCTCCATCTCGAACTTGGCCTGGGCGACGGTGAAGTCGTACTCAGGGGAAGAGTAGCTGAGCGTAACGCTGGAGCCTTTGCCGAGAGCCAGGTTATCGAGGCTTTGGCCCGTAGCCTCAGCCATACGTTTTTCGGCCTCGCTGTACTCCATGACGTTGGTTTCCATGTGGATGGGTGCGTTCTTCACAACACCCACCAGGGTTGCACCCGCCGGGTAAGTGGCTTCCAGCAGCTTCCAGCCGTCCTTATTGGCGAAGTCGCGGGCCTGCGGAAGGGTCAGCGTCTCCGGTCCCTGTGGGACCGCCTGCGCCGCCATCTGGTCCAGGTCCACCACCTTTACGTCGCTGCCCGCCTGCAACACGAAGGTTGTCGCGTCAATCGGCTGGTTCAGAGTGACGGTAGTGGCGGCGACGCCCAGCGTGCCGATGTTCGGGTGGGCGGCCTCCAGTTTGAGGGGTATCCAGCGGTCCTTGTCCACCCACAGGGTAGCGTGCGCGTCCTTGATGAGCGTGCCGAGTTGCATCTGCATGGCCTTGGGGAGGCCCAGCTTCTCGGCGGCGTCGGGCTTCGGGGTAATGTCCAGCTTGTAAGCCTCCAGCCCCGCCACCTGCTCCGTACCCACCAGCTTTATCTCGGAGGCGTCCAGCACCTTGTCGAGTTGCTGCTCCATGTCAGCGCCCTGCAATGCAGCCTTGGCCTCGTCGGGCAGCTTGTCCATCAGCTTTTCGGGCGTGCCGGTGTAAAGCACCTTGCGGTTCGGATCGAGCAAGTAGGCTTTCTCGCCGTCGAACACGAAGCTCAGGCCGCCCACCCCCGGCAGGGACGAGCTTACGACGTCGACGCGGGCCTTGGCCGGCGTGGTACCCTCGGGCGCTTGCTTCCAGGTGTTCACCTGGGCCGAAGCGGTGTCCGGCAGCTTGGATACCATGTCGTGCGCGCCCCCGCCACCGGCCGGGACCGGACGTGCCGGGTCGGCGGGCATGAAGGTCGAAAGCAGCGTCTCGATCCCCTGCTTGTTGATAGTGGCAGAAATATCGACCGTGCTCTGCGCGGTCTTAGTGGTCTTCACCGTTTCGCGCATCTTCTGTATCACATCGGCTGCCGTCACCTGCTGGCCCGCCGTGCAGCCGCTGAGGACGCTCCCCAGCACCAGCAACGACACAGGCAGAAGCAACTTGAGGTTGTTCTTCATAAATGCTCTCCTATTACACGCAACGCTCACACGCGGACCTTGCACTATATGCACACACTCTCTATGGGTTATACGCCGCAATCCAGGGAAAGGATACACTTTATGGTCGTCTGCTTTGATTCTACACGCCCATCTCTGCGTTGTCCAGCACTCAGGTGCCCATTCAAACCCATATGAAAGGCACCCCCTTCAATAGCAGCAACTAAAGGGGGCCTTGTCATTCTGAGCGCAGCGAAG
>DASVQO010000364.1:0-23864 GCA_036389075.1 Chloroflexia bacterium
GGCCGCGATTACAATTATGGCCCTGAACACTATCTGGGGCGTGCTGACCCTGTCTAGCCACAACTACAGCGCCTTCAACAACGTCCACCTGGAGTTGCTCCGCGTCGTTGGGCAGCTCCTCGGCCTCTCCATCTCCAACACGGTCATGCACGAGAAGGCCCTCGTCGCGGCGGACAGCGAGTTCCGGCGGCGCGTGGCCGAGATGGAGACGGTGCTCGGCAGCATGTCCGACGGCCTGATCATGTGCGACAACTCAGGCACAGTCGTCAGGGCGAACCGGGCGGCGGCCCGCATCCTCGGCACAACCATGTCGAGTCTGGTGGGTAGTTGCGTGCTCACGGATGCTTGGCGACAGAGCACCTTTGCTAGTGACATAGGAGTCGAAACCGTAGAAGATCGGGCCTTGCGCCGGGTATTTGAGGATGGCGACGAATGTCGCAACTACCACATCGAACGGGTGGTGCGGGACGAGGCGCGCGTGATCAGCCTGACCGCCTCCCCCGTGCGGCGTCCCGGTGGCGGCCGAGACGGCGCGGTCATCCTCGTGCGGGACATCACGGAAGAGCGCGAGGCCGAGGAGATGAAAGAGGACTTCCTGAGCATCCTCTCTCACGAGTTACGCGGCCCCCTCACCGTCATTAGTGGCTACGCTCAGATGCTCGCCCGCCGCCTCGGCAGGCACGGCCTCACCGAGGAGCTTAATTACGTATCGCTAATCAAGGAGAACGCCCTCCGCATGAGCGGCATGGTGGGCGACCTGGTCGACTCTGGGAGGCTGGAGTCCGGCGTGCAAGCCATCAAGAAGGAGCCTGCGGACCTGGGCGCATTGATCATGGCGGTCGCCGCGCGCATCAGCACGGAGCAGAGCCACGCCGCCAACTTCCATAGCATAGACGTGCGCATCGAGCCTGACCTGCCGCAGGTCGAGATGGACGCCCGGCGCATCGACCAGGTGCTGACCAACCTCATCACGAACGCCGTGAAGTACTCGCCCGACGGTGGGCCTATCACAGTTGCCGTGGAGCGCACGCCTCCCGAGAGGTACTTTGTGGTCCCCATAGGTGACAACACCACCGGCGAGCTGGCCCCCGATAGCCTCATGGTTTCCGTGACGGACGAGGGGGCGGGGGTGCCATCCGAGGAGCGCAAGCGTATCTTCGACCGGGCTTACCGGGGCGACAGGGGCAAGGAGATCAGCGCGCAGGGGCTGGGTCTGGGCCTGTACATTTCGCGCCTGGCGGTGGAGGCGCACGGGGGCCACATCGGCGTAGAGGAAGGTCCCGGTGGGGTAGGCAGCACTTTCTGGTTTACGGTGCCGCTGGAGTAACCGTGCTCCCGGGCGCGTCAAGGTGCCCTAGGCGGTTGGCGAAGAGGATGCTCCGCTCGGTGCCGTCCAGCCGCCACAGGTGCATGCCGGTGTCGCCCGTATGCAGCCAGACCTCGATGCCCACGGGCAGCCGCGCGAACGCTCTGAACAGCATGCTAATCATGCCCCCGTGAGCTACGATAAGCAACCGGCCCGCGCCCTCATACTGCGCCACCAACCTCGACCACACCTCCTCTGCCCGGAAACGGAACTCCAACAACGACTCCCCGCCCGGTACCCTCTCATGTGGCGGCCTACCGCCCTCCGGGAGCGGGTACAGCCGGTCCGCTTCCTCGAACAACAACCCGGCGAGCGCGCCGTTGTTGAACTCCATCAGGCCTTCATCGAAGACCACCGGCAGGCCGCAGGCACCACCCACTAACATGGCCGTCTCCGAGGCTCGTTTCAGCGGGCTCGACACTACAGCCGCCGGAGGGCAGTTGGCGGCGATCCACCCGCCAGCAAGCCGCGCCTGCTCCCTGCCACGTTCCGTCAAGGGGAAGTCGGCGCGGCCTTCGTGCCTGTTTTCGATGTCAGCTACCGACTGGCCGTGCCGCAGCACCAGGATTTCAAGCAACTCTTTGGGACTTCCCTGCGTAGGATAGGTGAGTATAGAGCAGGGTGCGCTGCGATGTCAACGCCTCGTACGGCCGGCGCACCGGTCCTGCCTTGCCGGTATAACAGGGGCCTCATATACTGTCATTGCTTCGCTATCAGGGAATGCACAACGACAAAGGCGGGCCAAGGTCTCGCCTCCGGCCTAAGGTGAGTAGGCGCAGCCCACAATGGCAGCCTTATTGCTATGTAGACTATGGCCGCTTGGGGTCGCATCGGGTGATTCCGCTGTATGCCACTCCTTGGCGAGGGGCGGACTGAAGGGAGACTGCGGCAAGGAATAGGGGGTTGGTGCTCACAAGTATGATAGACATCCTGGATGAACGACAGCTAGAGATACGTCACGCCGAGCGTCAGACCCTGGGGCAGCTCTTGCGTGCAATAGAGCCACTTGAGCCGGACCCCAAGGACGCTGCGGCGCTGAGGCAGGCCGAAGAGGACCTTGAAGAGCTTTTCATGCTCGTGGTCGTAGGCGAGTTCAACGCCGGTAAGTCAGCCTTCATCAACGCCCTGCTGGGACAGCGGCTCCTGCCGGAGGGCGTCACGCCCACTACCGCCACCATCAACCTGTTACGCTACGGCCCGCAGCCCACCGAACGCCTGCTCTCCGACTTCGTGACCGAGCGCACCTTCCCTGCCGACTTCCTGCGAGAAATCAGCATAGTTGATACGCCCGGCACCAACGCCATCATCCGCAGGCACGAGGAGTTGACCCGCACCTTCGTACCCCGGTCCGACATGGTGCTCTTCCTCACATCCGCCGACCGCCCCTTCACCGAGTCCGAGCGCGGCTTCATGGAGACGATACGCGAGTGGGGCAAGAAGATCGTGATCGTGCTCAACAAGATTGACCTGATGCAGACGCCGGAAGACCTCGACCGCGTGCTCCACTTCATCCAGGAAAACAGCCTGGCGCTCCTCGGGCAGCAGCCCGACATCTACCCGGTGTCGGCGCGGCTTGCGCAACGGGCCAGGGAGATGCCGAGCGGCATCGAGCGAGACGCTATCCTGGGTGCCAGCCGAATGGAGCAGCTTGAGAAATATATATTCGGCACGCTGGACGAAGCGGGGCGCATCCGCCTCAAGCTGTCCACACCCCTGGGCATCGCCGCGCGCATCGCGGAGCGGTACCACCAGCTAACGCGCACCCGGCTGGCAGTGCTTGCCGAGGACTTCCGGACGGTCGAGAACATCGAGGGCCAGATAGGGCTGTACCGGCAGGACATGCAGCGCGAGTTCGAGGGCCGCATCTCCCAGATCGAAAACATCATCTACGAGATGCGCGAGCGAGGTCATGCCTTCTTCGAGGAGACCCTGCGCGTCAGCCGCATCCGCGACCTGCTCAAGTCCGACAAAATCAAGCGCGAGTTCGAGGACAAGGTGGTGTCCGACAGCGCCCGGCGCATAGACGACGCGGTAAGCGGCCTCATCAACTGGATGGTGGACCAGGACTTGCGGCTGTGGCAGGCGGTGATGCAGTACGTCAACCGCAGGCGCGAGGCGGGGGTCGCGTCCACGCCCGGCTTCGACGAGCACGTGATAGGCAGCATCGGAGGGCAGTTCGAGTCCAACCGGGAGTCGCTGTTGCGCTCGGTGGTGCTGGAGGCGCGGCGAGTGGTGGAGACGTACGACCGCCGGGAGCAGGCCGACGCGATAGCCCAGGACATGCGGTCGGCGGTGGGGCAGATGGTGGCGGCTGGAGGCGTGGCGGCGGTGGGGGTGCTGGTGTCGATCGCGTTCGCGGCGGCCTTCATCGACATCACGGGCATCACGGCCGCGCTCCTGTCAGGGACGGCGGGGCTGTTCGTGCTGCCCTACCGCAAGCGCAAGGCCCAGCAGGAGTTCCGCGAGCGCACCCAGGAGCTACGTGACAAGCTGGTAGCCGCCATGAGCACGCAGTTCGAAACGGAGCTTGAGCACTCGACAAACCGCATCCGCGAGGCGCTGGCACCCTACACCCGCTTTGTCCGGCTACAGCAGGAGCGCATGACGGCTGCCGACGCCAACCTCTCCCGCATCGAGGAAAGCCTGGACTCGCTGCGCGCGCAGGTGGAGACAATTGGTAGATAAAGGGGAAGGGGAGCTGCGGCACTCACATCATGGGAGTATGGTATTGTTCCCCGTATTTACCGCAACTTCCCCTTTCTACCTTAAAAAAGTAATCGTACAAGGAGAAGCATGATGTCAGACAATCCCCAAAACGCACAGGGCGATCCCGAGGAGCAGGACGTAGCGAAGCTGGGCGGCCCTACCGCGCAGGCCATGGGCACCGAGTACCAGATGGTGTCCGAGGCGGGCACGAAGGCCGCGCAGGCGGCTGGGGAGGTCTCCGGCGAGGCAGCCGGGGCCGACCACCTGGAGCACGCCGGACGAGAGCCTGAGCTTTACTACAGCAAGCAGTCGGCGCAGGGCACCGCCGACGGGGGCGAGATGGCGGACAAGCCGCACGACGTGATAGGAGAGATCGGCAGGCACCGCCAGGCGCAGCCTGAAGCTGGCGAAGAGCACGGCGAAAAGGGGACATGATAGTCATGCCGGTTGGAGAGAGCTATGTCTGACACACAAGGTGCAGGTTCTTCCGCCGTGGCCGGGGTGACGGTCCGCCGGGCCAGGCTGGAGGATGGGCCGACCATCGTGCGCCTCATCACGGCGCTGGCCGACTTCGAGAAGCTACCACCCCCCGACGAGGCCGCGCAGGCACGCCTCCTGGGTGACGCCTTCGGTCCGCATCCCCGCTTCGAGATCTTCCTCGCGGAGCAGGAGGGTGTGGTTGCGGGGTACGCCTTTGTGTTTGAAACCTATTCGACGTTCCTGGCCCTGCCCACCCTCTACCTTGAAGACCTGTTCGTGTTGCCGGAGCACCGGGGCAGAAAGGTTGGCTACGCCCTGTTCCTCCACTGCGCCCGGGAGGCGACGCGCCGGGGCTGCGGCCGCTTCGAGTGGGCCGTGCTCGACTGGAACCAGCACGCCATCAACTTCTACGAGCGCCTGGGCGCCCGCCACCTGGACGACTGGCGTATCTACAGGCTGGATGGGGAGGGGCTGCGGGCGTTGGCCGGTGAAGAGCCAAGCGCTTCTGAAGCATGACACACCGAACGTAGCCCCGCCTTGTGAGCGCGTTCCGTGAACAGGTTGCGTCCGGAGGGCTAGACCGCCGCCCGTCGTCATTCGGCGCGGAGCATCTTCCAAGTACGTGATCGTAAACAGGACCACACTCCCCCTTGTCATCCTGAGCGTAGCGAAGGATCAGTAGCCCGTGTTTGACTGGTGCTACTGAGGCAACACCGTGCCTTGAGCCGCCACCATCCTGTGCGTTGTAGAGCCTCGCCTACCCACCTGATCCCTCGCTACGCTCAGGATGACATAGGGGTAATATGGTCCGCCGTAGCGCCAGCCTGCCCGTCATGGAGGAGTGGATGCGAGTTGCATGCCTCTCACATATCAGGTGCCGATTTGGCTCCCCTCCCTGAGCTTCGCTTCCACCTCAAGCGGGTCGGTTGTGGGGGCCTCGCAGATGTAGTTGCGACAGACGTAGGCCGTGGCCCGGCCTTGCACCTGGGGGCGGTCGGCAAGGAGGGGGACGATGGTGGAAGCGCCTTCATCCCCTGGGTAGGAGGCGGCCACTACCTTGTTGGGTGCGTACGGTCGCCAGACCGCCTGTAGCATCTCCTGCATCTCCCCGGAAGGCATGTCGCCTATGAGCGCTACCTCTACCGGCGAGCCGAGATAGAAGTCGAGAGCGCATAGCATGCGGCCGAACGCGGTGGGTGCCCTGCCGAGCTTATCCAGCAGCGGACGCATGGTGTCTAGCGCGTACTGCTCGTAGTCAGTTTCGGTGGTCAGGAGGTAGAGGCGGAACAGGGCCTCGGCAGCCTCGGCGTTGGCCGAGGGGATGGCGTTGTCGTACCACTCTTTTGGCCGGGCCACCAGGGCCTCGTGGAAGTCGGAGGTCGAGAAGAAGCCCCCGGTTTCCCCATCCCAGAAGTGCTCCATCAATGTGGCGACGAGGGAGCGCGCCGCCGCAATCCAGCGTGGCTCGAACGTGGCCTCGTACAGCGAGACAAGCCCGTTCGCGTAGAAGGCATAGTCCTCGGCAAACGCCAGGATGTGCGCCCTGCCGTCCTTGTAGGTGCGGTGGAGGCGGATTTCGCCGCCGTCGTCCCCCGCCTGCTGCACCATCGTGGACAGGATGAACTCCGCGTTCGCGATGGCGGCCGTCCGGTAGTCGTCGCGGCCCAGGATGCTGGCGGCCTCTGAGAAGGCGCGCAACATGAGGCCGTTCCAGCCCACCAGAATCTTGTCGTCGCGGCCGGGGTGGACGCGCTGCTCGCGGGCCTGGTACAGTTGCTCCCGGCTGCGCTGCACCAGGTCCTCCAGCTTGCCCGGCTCTATCTGGGCCTGCGAGGCCAACTCCTGAAGCGGGCGAGATAGGTGCAGGATGTTATGCCCCTCGAAGTTGCCGCGCTCGGTCACGTCGAACAGCATGTTGAACACCTTGCCGTCTTCCTCACCTAGTACGTCTACAATCTCCTGAGGGGTCCATACGTAGAACTTGCCTTCCTCGCCCTCGCTGTCCGCGTCCTGCGTGGAATAGAAGCCGCCCTCGCCGGAGGTCATCTCGTGCATTACGTAATCGAGGGTCTCTTCCGCGATGCGCCTGTAGAAGCCGTTCCCGGTAACCTGGAAGGCGGCCAGATAGACGCGGGCGAGTTGCGCGTTATCGTAGAGCATCTTCTCGAAGTGGGGCACCAACCACACATCATCCACCGAATAGCGGTGGAAGCCGCCCCCCACCTGGTCGTACAGGCCGCCGAGGGCCATCTTCTGCAAGGATAGCTCGGCCAGGGCTAGCAAGTCGGAGTTGCCGGTGCGACGGTAGGCCCTGAGCATGAACTCCAGGTTCATCGGCTGGGGGAACTTAGGCGAGCCGTGGGTGCCGCCGTTCACCCTGTCCATCTGCGAAAGCATGTTGCGGGCGGCCTCGTCCAGAATTGAGGGCGTGGGTTCGATGCGGGAAGGCTCGACGGCCATGCTGCTCTGCAAGAAGCCCCTCATCTCCCGCGCGCTCTGGACTACCTTTTCGCGCTGCTCGTGGTAGGCCCGCGACACGGCGAGAAGCACCTGGGGGAAGCTCATCATGCCGTGCCGGGGGGTTGGCGGGAAGTAGGTCCCCCCAAAGAAGGGCACCCCATCGGGGGTGAGAAATACCGTCATGGGCCAGCCGCCGTGCCCGGTCATCGCCTGCACGGCCTCCATGTACACCGAATCCAGGTCGGGCCGCTCTTCGCGGTCCACCTTGATGCTGACGAAGTGCTCGTTCATGAGGGCCGCAATCTCGGGGTTCTCGAACGACTCGTGCTCCATGACGTGGCACCAGTGGCAGGCCGAGTAGCCGATGCTGAGCAGAATCGGCTTGTCCTCGGCCCTGGCGCGTTCCAGCGCTTCCTGGTCCCAGGGGTTCCAGTCTACAGGGTTGTCCTTGTGCTGCAACAGGTAGGGGCTTGTCTCCGCGGCAAGTCTGTTAGGCATGCGTCTCTATCCTCCTGGGTTAAGGAGTGAGCAATCTTTGAGCCAACGGGCTTCAGAAAAACAGGCTAGCCAGGGAGGCAATTCCGAGGCCCGCTATCATCGCGCCCGACGCGCGGTTCACCCACACCAGCCCGCACCTGCTCACCCGCGACCGCAACATGCCCACCACCCCGGTCAGTATGACCCACCAGGAGGCCGAGCCGAGAAACACCCCCAGCACCAACAGCGCAGACGCTCCGTAGTCACGCGCTTCACCCGCGATACCGAAGCCCGCGAAGATTGCGGCGAAGGACAGAATGGTAGAGGGATTGGCAAGAGTGAGGAGGACGGTGGTGGCGTAAGCGCCCAGCAGGCCGCGTCCCGGCCCCGCTGCACTGTTCTCCGGGGGAAGGCTCACGAAGGTACGCACCCCCAGGTAGCAGAGGAACAGCCCACCCAGCAGGCGAAGCCACAATTGCTGGCTCAGCAGGAGCCCCGAAATGAAAGTCAGCCCGAACGCTGCCACGCCGCCGTACAGCATGTCGGCGGTAGCGGCTCCCAGGCCCGTCGCCAGGCCCACGGCCCTACCGTCAGCCAGCGTGCGGCGGATGCACAGTATGCCTATTTGCCCGACCGGGGCCGCTATAGAGAAACCGAGTACCAGACCTTGTACTAGATGCGCTGTCCCAATTGGGTATCTCCTTTCACTAACAAAAAACCGCCCGACCCCTGGAGGTCCGGCGGCACCGATTGCTTCTCAACAGCAAGCGCGACTACCCTGACCTCATGGTATCGGTCTGGTTGCCTTGCTGCTCGTTGTAAGTGGATGTCAGCTTGCTCATCATAGCTTGTTGTTCGCGCCGCCTCGACCTGGTGAGTACCTGGCCACTAGCCTGGTTGCGGAAGCTTCGCCAGCATTATATCACAGGCTCATGTGCTGCAAGTCGGTCCGGCGGCGTATTGTTGGAGCCTCGTTCAGGCCGGGACAACGTGCCGCTTCGGCCAAGGCGCGAGCGCGGAGGCGTTCTAACAAGGTATAAATCAAAAAGCCTCGACAAATCCGAAGATTCCTCAAGGCTTTTCTCTCTCCGTAGGCTTTGACACCTCCGAAGTGAGATTATATTACACCCTAACTGCCGCTTTGTCAATAGGGTAGAGACACCAATTCTGAGGCAATTTTTGGTGCGACGTGGTTTCAAGCCTCGCCACCTTGCTAGTGCAGGGTTTGGGGGCTGGGATCGCCAGCGCGGTCCGGAACATGGCAGCGTAGTGCCCGCGCCTTACCAGCAGCAAGGACACGGCCCACGCGGTGTCCGGCACTGTCAGGCTTCTTTCACTCCGCGCGCGTTGCCCGGCGACAGCGGACGGCGCTTAGCGTCCTCCCACCAGGCCGTGCTCGAGGGCGTAACGCGTTGCGGCGCTGCGTGTGGTGATGTCCAGCTTGCTGTAGATGGAGCGGAGGTGGGCCTGCACGGTGCGCGTGCTCAGGACCAGGCGGGTGGCAACCTGTGCGTCGGTGAGACCTTCAGCGATCAGTTGCAACACCTCGATCTCGCGGGGAGTGAGATTGTGCGGGTGGTCCTGGGGCGCGAGGCCAGGCGATTGAGGTACGAAGTGAGGCGTTTCGAGTTGGGCTTCTCGGGACGCCTCGGCAGCCGGCATGCCACCGAGGCCCCCCAGCTCGCGGAACAGTTGCAGGCTCTCGTCGTGGAGGGCGGCCGCCTGCGCATGGTCGCCTTGCGCCTTCACTACGTGGCCGAGGTTGTGTAGCGTCCAGGCCAGCATCCACTTGTCGCCCACCTCCCGCTGTATCTCTATAGCCTCCTCCAGCCGCCGGCGAGCGGTCGCATAATCCCCGGCGCGCAGGGCGACGTGGCCGAAGTGGCTGAGTTCGAGCGCCACACCCCAGCTATGCCCTACCTCAAGGTACAGTGACATGCTCTCGCGGTGCAGTTCCTCGGCGCGGGCGTGGTCACCTCGCTCGCGGGCCATCTCCCCCAGGAAGTCGAGCGAGAGGGCCAGCCCCCACTTGTCACCGTGCTCGCGGAAGAGCGCGACGCTCTCCGCCCCCAGTTCCCCGGCGCGTGGATCGTCAAGTTGTTGGGCCACGCGCCCCAGGAAGGTGAGGGCGAAGGCGGTGCCCCGCAAGTCTCCCAGTGCCCGCCACACCTGTAACCCCTCTTCGAGCCGCACCCTTGCAACCGAGTAGTCACCCTGGAGGTAGGAGAGCACGCCAACCGCGCTCAGGGCCTTCGCAAGGCCCACACTTGCCCGCCGGGCGCTATCACCGGCAAGCAGCTTTTCCAGCCAGCTTCGCCCTTCGCTCAGGTAGCCGCGGAAGTACCAGAACCACACCAGCGCCCCCGCCAGCCTGAGTCCTAGCTGGCGGTTCCTCCCGCGTTCCGAGGTCCAGCCCCATTCGAGGGAGGCCCGCAGGTTGTCGTGTTCGCGTTCGAGACGCTCGAGCCAGGCTGGTTGGCTCACGCTGAGCAGTTCGTTCTCGGTACTCTCCGCCAGGTCGGTATAGTATTCGAGGAGGCGGTCGCGCACGGAGGCGGCTTCCCCCGCCTCCTCGAGGCGCTCTATCCCGTAGCGCCGGATCGTTTCGAGCATGCGGAACGTGGCCGCACCGCCACGCTCGTCTACATTCAGGAGGGACCTGTCATCCAGCCGCGACAGCAGATCGATCGTCTCGAACTCGTCCACCTCCAGGCCGGATACTGCCTGGACGGCCTCCAAAGTGAAGCCCCCCGCGAACACCGAGAGCGTCCTGAGTACGGTCCGCTCCTCCTCGGAAAGCAGCTCGTAGCTCCAGTCCATGACGGCCTGCAAAGAGCGGTGGCGGGGTGACGCGCTCCTGCTGGTGGTGGACAGCAGCCTGAACCGCTCGTCAAGCCGCTCCACGATCTGCTGCACGGAAAGCACCCTGGTGCGGGCCGCCGCAAGCTCTATGGCGAGAGGCAATCCGTCCAGTTTGGCGGCAAGTTCCACAAGCGCGGCGACGTTCTCCTTGCCGACTACAAAGTCCGAGCGGATCGCGGTGGCCCTCTCCATGAAGAGGCGTAGGGCTTCGTACTGCTCCAGTTCCTCGGGCGGTGGAAGCTGCTGGGCGTCCGGCATCGACATAGGAGGGACTCGATGGGCCACCTCGTAGTCGAGGCCGAGGGGCTGGCGGCTGGTAGCGAGGATTCGCAAGTCGGGGCAGGCGGTCAGCAGCCGGTCGGCCAGTTCGGCGCACTCGTCCACGAGGTGCTCGCAGTTGTCCAGCACGAGCAGGGTCCTGGCGGAATGGAGGTAAGCGGCGAGGGTGTCGAGCAGGGGCGTGCCGGGTTCCTCGCGCACGCCGAACAGGGCCGCCACCTCCTGCGCTGGCAGCGCGGGGTCCGTTATGGAGGATAGCTCCACCAGCCAGGCACCTTGCGGGTAGTCTTCCGCCACGCAGGAGGCCACTTCCAGGGCAAGCCGAGTCTTACCGCTACCCCCCGTGCCCGTGAGGGTCAGCAGGCGGCAGCGTGCCAGCAGCCTTATTACTTCGTCCTTCTCGCGCTCGCGGCCCACGAAGCTCGTGAGTCGTTGCGGCAGGTTATTGAGGGTGGCCAAGTAACTCTCCTTTCGGTACCCCAATTATACAGCCGGAGGGCCGCGACCACATGCGACCGAGGCGCGGCAGCTAGGCAATATTACCTAGCCGCGCGTACAGGACCGGTATCAAAGCTAGGTGCATTTACCGTAGCGGTCACTGTATCGAGCGGGTAAGGTGTTACCGGGGTGGAGTCGCCGGCAATGTGTGCAGGCTCCCGATCCCGGTAGGATAGGCAAAACGGTAATGGAGGTCCAAGTTCGATGAACAACTCGCCACACGCCCAGGTACTCAGCCGCGTAGAGGTCCTCGAAACGACGGTAGGTGAACTGCGGGAGGCTATGCTTCGCGCGGGTCTGCTGTCGCAACCTGAGACGGCGTTAGACGTGTCACAGTTCGGAGCACCTACGCAACATGAGGTCATGGGGACGAATCCAGCCGTGACGGTCCCCAGGAGAGAGGTCCACAAAATCAAGAGTGCCCCGGCTACGCCGAACCCGCCAGAAGCTGCTATAGCAACGTGCCCGGCTTGCGGGGCGGCGAACGCCCTTGCTACGCCACTCTGCACGTGGTGTGGCACACCGCTACTCGCCTCCCTTGGTCTGCCGCTCGTTGCACCTCCTCCTGGAGCGCCGAACCCACCTGTCGGGCAACAGAGCAGGGAGAAACCGTTGGCGGTGCCGCCAAAGGCGAGCAGGTCCACAGAGTTGGAGCGTGTTTCGGTGACTGCGTCCCCGCTTCCCGTCTCGGACAGGGCGGTCACTCAGGAAAAAGTGCCTGCAAGGAAGCGCGAGCCGTTCAAGCTACAGTTCGACGTTCTCAGAAAAGCGGAGTTCTGGCTGAACAAGGTAGGCATCGTGCTGTTCCTGTTCGGCGTGGTGTTCCTGTTCAGGTACGCGATGGACAAGGGGTGGCTCAACGAACAAGCGCGAGTGGGGACGGGGCTGCTGCTCGGCTCCATGCTGCTGGGCTTCGGCATGCTCCTCCATAGGGAGCGGCAGCACCTGGCGCAGGTGCTACTCGGCGGCGCGATTGCCACGTACTACATCACGGGTTACGCGGCCTATAACATCTTCCCCACCTTGAATGTGCCGTACGAGACTGCTCTGGCCTACATGGCAGTAGTCACCGCGCTGGCATTCCTGCTCTCCCTGTGGCACGGAGAGGCGGTGCTCGCGCTGATTGGCGTGGTAGGAGGGCTTGCGACGCCCTTCGCCCTCGGCACGGACCAGGTGCAAGTACCCGGCCTCATCATGTACACGGCGTTGATACTAGTGGGTACCAGCGCCATTTACTTGCGCCGGGGCTGGCGGGCAGTGCTGGTGTGTGCCTTCACCGGCGGGGCGGCCAATTTGCTGCTGGGTCACGCCCTCGCGTGGGAAAGTTGGGGCTATGCGTGGTGGAAGCAGGGCGCGGCTACGTTTGGCGACCGCGCCTACCTGCAAGCTGGTATCATTGTGGTCCTGTTGACCTTCTGGCTGGTGCCCATCGTTCGTCGGGTGCTATGGCGTAAGGACCCGGCACGCTGGCCGGTGCCGACGCTTGACGCGTCAAAATACCCGGGGCTGTCCGAACTGGCGGGGGTGGAAGCCCACTTGCTGTCGGCTCTGGTTCCACTGCTATGCCTTGTCGGTTCATGGGGACTTTGGTTGGACATCTGGGTCGAAGGCCCTCCGCTGATCTCTTGGGAGACCTGGGGCGTGGTGAGCCTGGTGGGCGCGGCGGTAATGCTGGGCGCGTTCCTGCTGCTGCACCGCGTGGAACGGAGCCTTGCCTACGTGCATGCCCTCCTCGCCACCGCGCTGCTCACCCTTTCGATCGTGCAGCTACTTGACGGCGACGCGATTTTCCTGGCCTTTGCTGTGGAGGCCCTGGGGCTTCAACTCATCGCCCGCCGCTTCGCGGACAAAGGCATCGAGTTATGGGCGCACGCGCTCTTTAGCGTCGTCGGCATGTGGCTCGTTCCACGACTTGCAGGGGGCTTAGACGATATGTCGCCTTTCTACAATTCACGCGCCCTGCTCGACCTGGTGGTGCTGGGGCTTGGCATGGCGGCCTCGTTTGCGCTCGCCAGGCCGGAGACGCGGGTCGTCTATCGCAGTCTCTTCCACCTGGCGGCGATGGCCCTCTTCTGGCGGGAGTTGCACGCCCTGACTAACGGCGAGGGCCTGACAATGCTGGCGTGGGCCGGGTATGCGTTGGCGCTGCACGTGATAGCCACGCGCATTACTGACAAGGCAAACGCAGCGGCCACGACGATAGCAGCCCATTTCGCCCTGGACGCGGCCCTCGGCGTGCTTGCCTACCGCCTGGCAACGGGGCTGGAGGGTAGCAGCCCGATACTCAACGGGAAGGCGGGCATCGACCTGTTGTTCATGGGCCTCGCGTTCGGCACATCGTTCCTGGTGAAGCCAAAGGGCGTTGCCACAGTGTACCGCGTGCTGGTACATCTTGCGGCCCTCGGCTGGCTGTTGCGCGAATCGACCTGGGCGGACGTCGATCATGGCTACGTGATGTTGCGGTGGGCGCTCTACCTGGGCATGCTGGCGGTCGTATCGCATAGGCTGCGGGATAAGGCCATGTTGGTCTTCGTGAACTGCGCGTGGGTCGGGGTCGGAAGCTTGTTCGTGTTCGGCCTCACCAGCCCCAGGGGCGAGGCGATGCCCTTCCTCAACGCGGGCGCGCTCGTTGGGTTGGCTGTTATAGGCATCACGTTCGCTTTACAACTGGTAGCGCACCCTCGGTGGACGGCGGTCGCGTACAGGGTGGCCGCGCACGCGGGGGTATTCTGCCTCCTGTGGAGAGAGCTTGTGACGCTTCCGCAAGGCCAGGAGATCGTGATGGTTTCCTGGGCCGCTTACGGATTGGGGGTGTTGCTGCTTTCGGCACGGCTGCGGGACGAGATAACCGCGCAGGTCTGCAACGTAGCCTTCCTGGGCGTGGGCATGCTCCTTGGGGCCAGTCTCCTGCGGCAGCCCGAGGGTGTGGCCTTCGCTAACTGGGTCGCTTTGCTGGACATCGCGGCCATCGCGCTGGGGGCGGCTGCCTCGTTCCTCTGCCGGCCCTCGGAGGCGGCGCTCGGCTACCGGCTCTCCATACACTGCGCAGTGCTGCTCCTCATGTTCAGAGAGCTTTTCCAACTGGAAAGCGGCATGTACATGGTCATGTTCGGGTGGGCTGCCTATGCTACGTGCCTCTACTTCCTGGGGCGCAGGGTGCGTGACGAGGCTACTTTGTGGAGCGGGTACGCGGTCCTGGGGGCTTCGGGGGGCTGGCTCTTACTGAGGGTAATCTACGGCCTGGTCACCGTCAACCCCGACGCCCCGGCGGTGTTCACAGTCAGGGGGGTGGCTGAACTGGGGGTAATCGCCCTGGCGGCGGCCATCTTCCCGCTGGTGCGGAACGGCAAGCTCAGGCTGGCACACGGCCTGTGGCTGTACCTGGCTTTCCTGGGGTGGATGTGGCAGGAGTTAGGGCTGCTGGAGGACGGCAACGCCTACGTCACGATAGGCTGGGGGCTGTACGGCATCGCGCTGGTGGTGGGCGGCTTCCTCCTGAGCCGCAATCTGCCGGTGATGCTCTGCGGCGTTACAACCCTCTTCACAATAGCCGGGAAGCTGTTCGTCGTAGACCTGCAATACCTGGGCACCGGCTGGCAGATAGCCCTGTTCCTGGGCTTTGGAGCCTTCTTCCTGGTCGTCAGTTACGGCTTCCAGCGGTACGTGCTGGGGAGGGGCGGCCCGGCGGAGGGTGAGGGCAGCCCGGCGAGGGGGGACATCTTGGGGCGGCAAGCGCCGGAGAACGGGTGATAGCAACCGGTGGTGTCTGCGTCCGGCTGCGAGCACTAGCGGCGGTCGCGCGGCCTCATGCCGGACCAGATGCCCCAAAGCCCTATCAACCCCACTTCCGCGAGGGCGTCGAGAAGGTACACCGGCCTGATGCGCTTTTTTGCAACGTAGATTACGTCTATAGCCGTCAGGCCGGCCGCGCTACCCACCGCCAGCAGGGGCACTTCCGGCACAGGCTCGCCCCGCTTGCCCGCGAGGCCCAGCACGGCCCCTATCACGATGATGAGCACGCCAACCGTCTTGACCAGCCAGATATCGACCTTCGACCCCGTGACTTTCTGGAACGTGCCGATGTTGACGATAGCCCACAGGCCGGTGAGGGCGTAGTAAATTCCCTGGCCCCCGGACAACAGCGAATACAATTGCCGGTATGCGTGCTCGTCGTCAGGTCTTTCGGGTGGTTTGTTGCTCATGGATATTGCTTCCTTGTATGGGAGATCAAGCCCGCGGAGGCGGGAGAGGGATCGGTGGCGAGTCGCATATCTTCAGGAGGGATACGACAGCTGCACTGTTGCTCTATGCAATGTACGAGCCGCCCTGCACCGCCTTGCAGACATGCAGGGCCGCGTTTCTCCCCGTCTGCCGCCGGTACTCCTCGACGACAGCGCGCTCGAACTCGGTCAGGCGCTCGGTTTGCACTATGTTCACAGTGCAACCGCCGAAGCCCGCGCCCGTCATGCGGGCACCCACCACGCCGGGCGTTTTGGACGCCAGCTCCACCAGCAGGTCCAGCTCCCTCGAACTGACCTCGTAATCGTCGCGCAGGCTGGCGTGGGAGGCGTAAAGTAGCTCACCGAAGCGGCGCAGGTTGTCTGCGCGGCCCAGGCCCTCGCGCATGAGGGCGACCGCCTCCAGGGTGCGCTCGTCCTCACCGACCACGTGCCGGGCGCGGCGGTAAAGCAGGTCCGGCAGCTTCGATTTCAGCGACTCAAGCTGCTGCAAGCTCACGTCGCGTAGCTGAGCCTCAGGTGGAAGTCCCAGTTCGGGGGCGAGGATGCGCATCGCCTCGGCGCATTCGACGGTGCGCTGGTTGTAGGCGCTACCCGCGAGGGTGCGGGGGGCCGCGCTGTCTACCGCTACCACCTTGTAGCCAAGCTCCTCGAAGCCAAGCGGCACCACCTCGTATTGGAGACTGCGAGTGTCAATCAGTAGCGCCGCGTCGGTCTCGCCCAACGCCGAAATGAACTGGTCCATGATGCCGCTTTTTACGCCAACGAACTCGTTTTCGGCCCGTTTGCAGGTAAGGGCGAGGGCCACGCGTTCCAGTTCCAGGCCCGCGAGGCGGGTGAATACCAGCGCGGAAGCCACCTCGATGGCCGCCGAGCTACTCAGGCCGGCCCCCTCCGGCACGTTGCCCTCGATGGCTAGCTGCGCGCCCGAGACGTGGCCGAGGTCGAGGTGCCCCTGTTCCTGCAACGCCCAGGCCACGCCCCGTACGTAATTGCTCCACGACGTTTCTTCAGTTTCGGCGTGGGTGATGTCGTCCAGGTCGAAGGTGTCCCGGTTATCATAGTTGACCGACACCATCTCTACCTGACGACTGCCTCCGGTAGCGCGGGCGGCGATGAGCATGGTGCGGTCGATAGCCACGGGCAGCACAAAACCGCCGTTGTAGTCCGTGTGCTCGCCAATTAGATTCACGCGGCCCGGGGCGCGGGCCACGAAATCGGGCGACGCTCTGAAAGCGTCCTGGAACGCCGAGCGCAGCCGCGACATGCGACGGACCTCGTCCAGGTTGTTTCGCCCACCTTGCTCCTCGTCCATTACTTGCTCCTCTCTCCCTCGACCTCACCTTCGCCTGCGTGGTCGGGGCGTCCGTACAAGTACCGGTATTCAGGCCGCGGGGCCGCCTGTGGCGCTGCCGCCAGGGTGCCTATAGCCTCCTGCGGCTCGGCCATGTAAGCGCGGAACTGCTGCACGAGCGGCGTAGGGTTCCAGCGCGGCTCTCCCTCGCGACCCAGCCTGTACAGCCCTAACTCAAGCCTGTACTGTTCGACAGGTCCCCTGGCCAGCCGGTAGCTCCAGTCAATCATTGTGAATATCGGGAACCATGTATAGCCCAGCACCGGCACTCCCTGCCCGCGCAACGCCTTGATAGCACCCAGACCTGTCGTGAGCCAGTTGGCCCGGACCCTGTCGGAGCCGCGGGCACTCGTCTCGGTCACGATAACAGGGGCCTGGTACCTTTGCTGGTAGCTTGCGATCATTTCGGCGAAGCCCAGCCCCTGCCGCTCGATTTCCCGGTAAGCCAGCTTGCCCTGCCTGTTGATGTACATCTGCTTGGTGGACCACTGCGGGTAGAAGTTCAAGCCGAGCACATCGAGGTCGATTGGGTCGGAAGCCAAAGCGTAGAGGTCGTTGGGTGACACACCGTTGCGCACCAGCCAGGGGAAGAGCCCGTGCTCGCTATCGACCCTGCCCGTAATCAGGTCGTAGCAGACGAAGTGGCGGAGCTGGTCCTCGGCGGCCAGGGGCTCAAGATCGCGTCTTTCCGCCCTGACGATGCCGGCGGCGTCCACGTGCACCATGATACTTTGTGGGTCTATCTCCTTCATGGCGCGTACCGTGGCGACTATCCCCTTTGCAAGCTGCACCATCACCCGGAGATAGCCCTGGTCGCCGCGCAGGTACGGGGGCCACAAGCCGCGCTTGCCGCACATGAGGGCGTTTACCAGCGGTTCGTTGAGCGGCGTGTACCACCGGACCAGCCCCTTGTAGCGTCGGGCAAACTCGGCCGCGTAGGAGGCCACCGCCGCCGGGTAGCCGGGGTTGTCGAACTCTCGGTGCAGCCAGAAGGGGCAGCCGTAGTGCATCAGGTCAACGATGGGGGTGATGCCAAGCTCATCCACCATGTAAGGCAGCACCTCGTCTATCCAGCTCCAGTCGAACTTACCCTGTTCCGGCTCCACGCGATACCAGGGGACGCCCCAGCGGAGCGCCCGCAGCCCGAGGGCCTTTGCCAGCGCCAGGTCCTCCCGCCAGTGTTCGTAGTGTCCGATTAGCTCGTACTCATCGAGGGCGCGCCGACCCGGTCGGGTCTGCGGCACGAACGTGTCCTCGACGCCGCCCGCCCAGATGAACTCCTCGGCCCCGGGTCCGGGCAGACCCAGTAGGGGCGTTGTGTATCCGGTAGGTGTAGTCATAGCGGTTGGTATGTGTCCTTCAGTTGTTAAGGTTATGGTGTAGGAGTGGTAGAAGCCCCGTAGTGCTGCTCCGACTGCTCTCGCAGCCGCTCCGCAGCCGCCTCGGGCGTGATGTCCCTTTGCGGTTCGCCCAGCAACTCGAAACCGACCATGAACTTGCGCACGGTGGCCGAGCGCAGCAGGGGCGGGTAGAAGTGGGCGTGCAGGTGCCATTCCGGGTGAGGCTCTCCGTCCGTGGGCCTCTGGTGGAAGCCCATCGAGTAAGGGAAAGACACCTTGAACAGGTTGTCGTAGCGGGTAGTGAGGCGCTTGAGCACGTCCGCCAGCCCGCTACGCTCAGCGCTATCGAGGTCGCTAATCGCGCCCACAGGCTTGCGGCTGATTACCATAGTCTCGAAAGGCCACACGGCCCAGAAGGGCACCAGGGCCACAAAATGCTCGTTCTCAACCACGATGCGCGCGCCCTCGCGAAGTTCCACGGCCAGGTAGTCCGCCAGCAGCGAGCGGCCCTTCTCACGGTAGTAGCCCAACTGGGACTCGTATTCGCGAGCGACGTTCACGGTCAGGTGCTCGGTGGCCCATATCTGGCCGTGGGGGTGAGGGTTGCTGGCACCCATCATCGCGCCCCGGTTCTCGAATACCTGCACGTAGCCTACGTAGGGCATCGACCCAAGCTCCTCGTACTGCTCGGCCCACGCGTCCACCACCCGGCAGAGGTCTTCATGCTCCATCTCGGCCAGGGTCAGGTCATGGCGGGGCGAGAAGCAGACGACGCGCGACGTGCCCCTCTCGCTCCGCGCCACGAGCAGGCCGTCCCGGTCTAACTCACCTTGTGGGGTGTCCGGCAGGAGGGCCGCGAAGTCGTTGGTGAAAACAAAGGTGTGCTCGTACTGGGGGTTGCGCACGCCACCCGCGCGCTCGTTACCGGGGCAGAGGTAGCAGGTGGGGTCGTAGCGCGGACGCTCTTCCGGGGCGGGTTGCTCCACCTGCCCCTGCCAGGGGCGCTTGGTGCGATGGGGGGAGACCAGCACCCATTCACGGGTAAGCGGGTTGTAGCGCCGGTGCGGGTGATCGCCCAGGTTGAACTGGTCTTCAGGCATCGGCGCCCCCACGTAAGGTAGCCGGAGTAAACGCGCTCAAGAACCACGGCTCCTTGCGGCAGGCTCAAGCACGGCGCGAATGCGGGCGGCCGCCTGCGGGTCTGTAAGCTCGCCAACCGTCTCCGCTAAGGGAGTGTTGATGAGACGCTTGTACATATCAACGAGCGCGGTAGGCTCACGCACGAGCTTATCGCCCTCCCACCGGAGGCTCCACATACCGCATGGGTTGACGTTGTAGTTGCGCACGCGCAGGGCGCTATCCCAATCGACGTGGTCTATCGCCCCGTAGTACGTGAGTCCGGCTACGGGCACGCCGTTGGCGCGGGCCTGGCGCGTCTGGTCGATGATGTTCTGGAACCAGGCCACGCGGTGCTCCACCTCGCCGCCCACGTTGGTCTCTGCCAGGATGACGGGAATGCCGTTGTAGCGCGAGGAGTACTGCCGCGTCATCTCGGCCCAGCCGTGCATCCGCTCCTCGTCCACCTGTTCATCGATGCGCTCGCCGTTCGGCCCCTTGCGAAGCTGGTGCTCGGAGTGCCTGTAGTAGTCGAGGCCCAGGATGTCGAGCCTCACGGGGTTGTCGAGGAACCAGTTTAGCTCCCACTCTTCCACTCCTTTACGGATCATGTAGTCCCACATCGGGTGCTCGCGGTTGACGAGGCCCTGGTACATGTCGTGCACCAAGAAGCGGCGCTCCGTGCGGAACTCGGCCTCCTCAGCAAACGCGCCGTCAACCGAGTGATAGAACTCGCACGTGTCGGCGGTCATCATCAGCGCGTCCGGCTGCACGCGCCTGATTTCCGTCATGGAGCGGGCCAGACCCTCGGCCACGTTTTTGAAGGCGCGCACGGCGTTGCGGTCGCCCCGCAGGAAGGGGTACCAGATAGCCCATTCCGCCCCGAACGACGCTTCGATGTACGGCTCGTTGGTGGGCGTGTAGTAGAGCAGGTGCGGGTAGCGCTGGACGAAAGCTTTCGCGTACCAACCCTGAATCTCCCCGAAGATGGGGTTCATGATGCCGCCCTCGATCCATGTTGGCGTGCCGAAGTGGAACAGGTCGATAATGGGAGTGATGCCGAGCACGCCCATAAGGTCGATGGCCTGGTCGGTCCAGCTCCAATCGTAGACATGCGGGGCCGTGTTGACGATGTGCCAGGGGATGCCGTAACGGATCATCGTGATGCCGGTGTCGCGCACCCTCACGAGGTCGCTGGCCCACCACCGCAGGTGCTGCGTCTGCTCCAGCTCGTCCGTGCCCACCTGGGGAAAGGCCGCGCACTCAAAGCCGGTCATCCATTGGAAATCAATGTTGCTCATTAGTACCACCCGTGAGAAGTATAGACCTCTGGTTACTGCAAAATATATGCCGTGCAAGCTTGGAGCAACGCACGGCATATATCTGCTTGCGTCGGGCCGAGGCGCGCCCCGGCCCAACCTGGTCTTGAGTTTCTAGCTACCTCCTAGCGGGGGTATCGCAGTCGGGGAAGAAAGCGTTAGCCGCTATCTTCGCCATCTGCCCTCTCGTGGTCTGGTCGTTGTAGCGGAAGCACGGAGTGCCTGTGGGGCACTTGCTCGCATCTCCGTACCCTGAGATTACCCCACGTCCTGCCAGTCGCTCTATGTACACCCAGAAGGGGCTGTCCTGGTCTACGTCCGTGAACTGCTGCTGGTCCTCTGGTATCTCCTCATCGAACTCTGCCGCTATGGACACGATCTTGGAGATCTGCCCTCTCGTCGCGGGGTTGTTGGGGCGGAAGTACGGCCTACCCTCATCATCGCATGGCTCAGTGACGCCAGGACCACCACACGGGTATCCTGCTATAGCCCCGGTCTGAGCAAGCCTCTCCACGAATGGGTAGAACGGGTCTCCAGGCTCTACGTCCGCGAACTGCTGCTGTCCTTCCGGTATGTCGTCGTTGAGCCCCGCCGAGTTAGCGATGATCTTGGACAGCTGCCCGCGTGTGACGTTAGCACCCGGCCTATAGTAAGGATCGTCATCATCGTTGCAAGGCTCACCCGCCGCACCGCACGGGTACCCTGAGATGATGCCTCTGCAAGCTAAGCACCTGACGAAGCCATAGAAGGTAGAACCCTCGCCTGTGGGCGGGATATCCGCGAACTTGATCGCACATGCCGTGGCCGTGGCGTTGGGTGTTGCTGTCCCCCCTACACTCGTGCTCGTACCGGAGGGTACGCTTGTAGCCGTCCTCGTGCTCGTGCTCGTTGCCGTGTAGGTAGGACATACGTTGGGTTTCAGCCACCGCAGGGCATTTACCATGACTTTGGAGTAATCTCCGGTACCACGAGTAGTCCCGTTGCCTCCGTTACCCAGGTACGCGGTCATTCCTATAGCACGGCCCTTGTAAGCTATAGCGGCAGAGCTATCTGTGTACGTTGCCACTGCCGTGGCTCCGACATTGAGGGTCAGGATGATCCGGTCTTCTGCGGTTAGAGTGGTCACGCCCTGCATCAAGGGACTCGACGCATCGTAAGTGCCCAGTGTGACAGGGTTGTCGCCGGGTGTAGCCGTAGTATGTGTGTAGGGGGAGTAGCTGCCTGTCTCCCAGCGCCCACCCAGCAGACTACCTCCCAGGGGGAGAAAGCTTGCATAGACCGGCACTACAATGCCGCCGCCGTCATAGTAATCTGCAAGGTTGTTGCCGAGCGTTTGAGCATCCGCGTATCCATTTGCCGCGCTCATGGCTACCACAAGGTCGTACCCCTGCAATTGAGCCAGCGTGGGAGTGCTTGCTGTAGCGGTAAACACATCAACCCCGCCGACATTGCTCTGGGCCAGCAACTCACCGCGCAGCATACTCATCGCGCCCGCACTCTCGGTATGCACGATCAGGATATTGTATAAGGGCGTGTTACCTGCCCCGCAGGTAGCCATAGGTGCCATGGGTGCAGCAAATTGAGGATTACTGCCAGGTTGCAGTGAACTCGAAGACTCGTGTGCCTGGACGCTAGGCTGGGCTAAGAGGCTCCCCAGCAAGAACAGAAAGGCTGTACACGCACCCAAGAGTGCTACCGATACAGAACGCAATAAACGACCCCTCGGAAAATCGATGTTAATACCTATCATGCAAACTCCTCGGTCATAACAGACAGTAAAATAGCGCCCTCAAACCCAACCCAGAAGTTAGCACGCGCGCTGAACTGCAGAGTGCACGCAGTATAGCACCGGATGGATGCTTGCACAAGGAAACACAGCTACCTTGACAGCCAGGCGCGGTGCTCCGGCGAGCAATCCGTGGGACTCCGCGTCCCATACCAAAATGCCTCCCGACGGTTCTTGCTGCTACGCGCCTCTCGACCAGCGGCCCACTATTGGCTTCTAGCCTTGTCTTTGCGCTTCCGGTAAACGCCTTGCCATTCGGCGACTTCCGCCAGGCGCTGACGTGGTCGATGGGATGCTGCTTCTCTTCTTGTGATAACTTGGCGTTCCGCTGCTTCTAGTACGCCCTCACACGGCTCGCAGATTGGGTACAAGCCGCCCCGGTGCCTGGTGAGCAGTGGAACTGTGAAGTCGAACGCTCTTTGGGCACGCGGCACCTGGTGCACAGCCTGACGATTTGTTTGGGTATGTCTCGCGCTACACGGTCTTCTTGCAGGGGCATGTAATACAGGAGATCAGGTTTGACAGGCAGGGCGAAAAATGGTCTATGAAGAAAGCAGAGCAGCGAGCCCACCGTCACCTGCCCAACCTTGCGACTGCATATCTGATGAGCGGACCTCGGGCTCACCTGGTCCCATGGCCTGGTGCGCTGCTCAGACCGCTCGAACTTCAGCGAGCCGCTTGACTGAGTGCTCGTCGTCCCAGCAGACGGCGGCTTCCCATGCGGCCCACGCTTGTGCGGCAATGTCGTATGCATCGTCGTCGAGACCGGCAGCGTTGTGGGGCATCACCAGGTCAAGGTCAGGCACGTCAACGTGGGCCTCGTCCCAGTCGATCAGCGCGACCCGGTCTGCCGTCATGCGGATGTTGCGCGGGTTGGGATCGCCGTGGACGACGCAGGTCTTACGTCCGACGAGCCGCGCCCAGGCTGCTCGACATCGAGCAACGCCCTCAGGCGGCATCGCGCCGAGGTCGATCTTCGTCCCCGTCTGGGCGTGCAGCAGGTCCGTCGAGGATCGCCAGCCCGGGCGCTGCGGCCACCCCGGCGTCAAGCGGTGCAGCTGGCGGAGGGTGTCGGCCACGCGACGCCAGTCGGCCTCCGTCTCGGGCGGGCTGCCCTCCACGTAGGTCATCACCACCAGGCCGTCGGCGAACCACCGGCCGTCCGTCGTCGCGATGGGCACCGGCACCGTCAGGCCGGCCCGGTCGAGATGCCGCAGCAGGCCCGTCTCCCACGCGAGGTCGGCGTCGCTGCGGGCGCCGAGACGGCCGACCCCGAGCTGCCCGTCCACCCGCACGCTCCAGACCTGGTTGGCGACTCCGCCGGTGAGCGGCGCCACCCGCGTGACGTCGTCACCCCACTGCTCGAGCGTCTCCCACCCCATGGGTCCCATCCTCCTCGGCGTCGGGCGTCGGAGCGGGAACCAGACCTGGTGTCACGCCTGCAGCCCGCTACGTACCGGTGACGACCACCTGGTTGCCGTCGGGGTCGGTGAGGATCAGGACCCTCGCCCCGCCACCGGGTTGCGGGTCGCCGTGGTCGATGCCGGCGGCGCTCACCCGGGCGGCGAGGGCGTCCAGGTCGG
>DASVQO010000365.1:0-19550 GCA_036389075.1 Chloroflexia bacterium
CGCTCGAATTGACATGGGTGGGGCTTGGGTGCTCATGTTTCGCGGTGTTGTTTTTGTGATGACTTTTAGTCAGTCCCCGTAGGGGACTTTGCCCCTTGTCAGCCCGTGGCTTCAGCCACAGGGCATCCCCGCTACCCCGTAACTCGTAATTCAGCTCCTATAAACATCGCTGCCCGCGCTGCTGTATAATGCTTCAGAGCCGAAATGGAGCGTTTGCGCAGGCGGGCACCTACATGACCATCGAAGAAATCAACTCCCTGGACCAGGAGCAGTTTGCAGGCAAGCTGGGCTTCCTATTTGAAGGCTCGCCCTGGATCGCGGAGGGGGCCTGGCATGCTCGGCCCTTCGCCGGCCCGGACGACTTGCACCATGCGTTGTGCGACGTCATGTACGGGGCCACGCAAGAGCAGCAGGTGGCGCTCATCCGCGCCCACCCCGATCTGGTCGGCAGGGCGGCCCTCTCCGGCACCCTCACGCCTGAGTCGAGCAGGGAACAGGCAGCGGCGGGGCTGGACGCGCTCTCTCCCCAGGAGATAGCCACGTTTGGCAGGCTGAACGAGGAGTACAAGGCGCGGTTCGGGTTCCCGTTCGTAGTGTGCGCGCGGGAGAACAAGAAGGAAAGCATCCTGGCGGGCTTCGCCTCGCGCATGAGCAACTCGCGAGATGAGGAGATAGCCACCGCCCTGCGCGAGGTCTCAAAAATCGCTTACCTGCGCCTGCTGGACGTGATGGACGGCGAGCAGGCGTAGACCACGTACCACCTACAAAGCAGTATGGAGGCGCAAGCTGTGAGAGCGACAATTAGTTACGGCAAGGCCCAGGTACCCTTCTACCGCACCTACGCCACGCCCCTGTCCGGCCTGTCCGCCATCCCCGAATCGGACTTTACCGGCAGGACCAACACTCTCCTGGCCGCCGAGGTGGACGTGGAGGTATTTGGCGACAATTTCCTGGCCGCCTACACTCAGGGAGACAACAGTAACGTGGTGGCCACCGACACGATGAAAAACTTCGTGCTCAAGCAGATGATAGACTACCAAGGGGCCACCCTGGAAGGCGCCCTCTACTACCTCGGCAGTCGCTTCCTCGAAACGTACCCCCAGATGCACTCCCTTCGCATGACCGGCAAGGAGCGGCCCTTCCTCCCCGCGCGGGTGCCAGGAGAGGGCGACTTCAGCGCCAGCAACGTCCTCTTCAGCCCCTCGCACGGCGACTATGCGTTTGCCTCCCTCGACATGGAGCGCGACGACAACGGGGTGCGCGCGACCGGGCATCGTTGCGGGCGGCTGGACTTGCAGTTGATAAAGGTCACGGGCAGCTCGTTCGCCAGCTTCGTGCGCGACGAGCACACCACCCTGCCGGAGCGCAAAGACCGCCCCCTGTTCATCTACCTGGACGTCTACTGGCGGTATGGAGACGTGGCCGACGCGCACGACAGCGGCCTGGGGCGGTACATCCCGGCCGAGCAGGTGCGCGACCTGGTGCAGACGGTGTTCCACCGCTTCGTCAGCATGTCGATACAGCACCTCGTCTACGAGATGGGCACGCACCTGCTCGAACGCTTCCCGCAGATGGCCGAGGTAACGTTCGAGGCGCAAAACCGCCTGTGGGACTCCGCTTTCGTATCCGAGGCCGACGAGCGGATAAAGGTGTACACCGACCCGCGCCCGCCATACGGCAGCATCAAGCTCACGCTGGGCCGGGACGAGTAGGAAGTAGGTGCATAGCATGCCGGGCCGCCTGACCACGCACGTGCTCGATACCGCCGGGGGCCGCCCCGCCGCCGGGATGACCATAGCGTTATGGCGTGTGGACGCGGAAGGTGGAAGGGTGCTCTTGAAAGAGGTGCGCACCAACAACGACGGTCGCACCGACCGGCCCATGCTCGGCGAAGATGAGCTTACGCCGGGGGTGTACGAGCTTGTGTTCTCGGTGGGGGAATACTTCGCCTCCCAGGGCACGTCCCTCTCGACCCCCCCGTTCCTCTCGGAGGTGCCCGTGCGCTTCGGCATTTCGGACCCGTCGGCGCACTATCACGTGCCTTTGCTCACCTCCCCCTGGGCTTACAGCACGTACAGGGGCAGTTGAATGGCGCGAGAGGAGATGCCGCGGGGCTGGGCGGACGGCTACGCTCAAACGGTCATGCAGCGGGCGGACGTACTTGGGAGCGTCAGCGAGGAGCCGGACTGCCTCACCCGGCGCGTGGCGACCCCGGCCATGAAGCTGGCGAGTGTCACCGTCGCGGACTGGATGCGGGCGGCGGGCATGGAGGTCCGGCAAGACAATATAGGTAACGTGGTGGGACGGTACGAAGGGCAGGGTAGCGGCACGCTGGTGCTCGGCTCGCACATCGACACGGTGCGGGACGCGGGCAAGTACGACGGGCCGCTGGGGGTGCTCGTGGCTGTCGCGTGCGTCCAGGCGCTACATGACTCGGGCAAGCTCCTGCCCTGCGGCATCGAAGTAGCAGCCTTCGCGGACGAAGAGGGCCTGCGCTACCACACCTCATACCTGGGCAGCAGGGTCTTCGCCGGGAGCTTCGATCCTGGCTACCTCAATCTCACCGACCCCGACGGCGTATCATTGGCCGATGCCATCCGCGGGTCCGGCGGCGACCCCGAGGCCCTGCACGGCGATAGGCGCGACCCCAGGGACCTGCTGGGCTACTGCGAGGTGCACATCGAGCAGGGGCCGGTGCTCGAAGCCCTGGACCTGCCGGTGGGGGTGGTCAGCGCCATCGCCGCGCAAAATCGCTTCGACGTAAAGTTTGTAGGCAAAGCGGGGCACGCCGGTACGGTGCCCATGCACCTGCGCCGAGATGCGTTGTGCGCCGCGTCCGAGTTCGTGCTGGCGGTTGAAGAGGTAGCGCGGGAGCGGCCGGGGGCCGTGGGCACCGTGGGCCAGCTGGCGTTGCAGCCGGGCGCGAGCAACGTCATACCCGGCAGCGTTACTCTGAGCCTGGACGTGCGGCACCAGGACGGCGCTACGCTAGACCTCCTCTGCGACACACTGAGAGCGCGCGCCCAGGAGATTAGCCTGTCGCGGCGTGTGGCGCTCGAATGGCACCTCCTGCAAAGCAACAGCCCCGTGCCGTGTTCGCCGCAGCTTTCGGGCATGCTGGGCCAGGCCGTCGAACTCTGTGGCTACCCGGTTCACCACCTGCCGAGCGGAGCCGGGCACGACGGTGTAATCATGTCGGCAATTACCCCGGTCGCCATGTTGTTCGTGCGTTGCAAAGGTGGCATAAGCCATAACCCCGCCGAGTCGGTGACCGTGGAGGACGTGCGGGTGGCTATCGAGGTGTTGAGCCGCTTCCTTGAGTTGGTACATGATTAGCCGCTATTCCAAGAAAGACATTGTCGAATGCCAGCAGCCAAGCCCCACCTATGTCATTTCGAACGCAGCGAGAAATCTCGTCCCTCAGCACCCAGGTATCACCTTTCTTACTGAGCGGAGCCTCACAAGGAAAAGCTACATCCCGGTGAAGGACGAGATTTCTCACTGCGTTCGAAATGACAAAGGCCACTCCTGGGTGCCCCTGTTCGCCGGTCTGGTTTGCAGTAAGGTTTCTGCCATTATGTCAATATGGGCCTGATATGACTCTCTACGACCTCATCATCCGAAACGGCACGCTTGTCACGCCTGAAGCCACCTTCGGGGCCGACGTGGCGATTGCGGGCGGGCAGATAGCCGAACTCGCGCCCTCGTTGGAAGGCACGAGCAGGAGCGAATTAGACGCTTCGGGCCTGCACGTCTTCCCAGGGGTGATTGACGCGCACCTGCACTTCAACGAGCCGGGCCGCACCGAGTGGGAAGGTTTCGCCACGGGCAGCACGTCGCTGGCGGCTGGCGGCACCACCACCTACTTCGACATGCCCCTCAACTCACACCCACCCACCGTAGACGCGGCCGCTTTCGACCTGAAGTGCGAGGCGGCCAGGGCGAGCTCGCTGGTCGATTTCGGGCTGTGGGGAGGGTTGGTGCCCGGCAATACCGGCAACATGGAGGAGCTTGCGGCGCGGGGCGTGGTCGGCTTCAAGGCGTTCATGTCCAACAGCGGGATAGAGGACTTCCAGGCCAGCGACGACCTCACGCTCTACGAGGGCATGCGCGAGGCCGCCCAGTTGGGCTGCATGGTGGCCGTGCACGCCGAGAACGACAGCCTGACGAGCCTGCTTGCCATGCGGGCGGTGGCGGAGGGCCGGACCGGCGTGCTGGACTACCTGCGCTCGCGCCCAATCGTTGCCGAGCTGGAAGCCATCGAGCGGGCCATCCTTTACGCGGCGGACACCGGGTGCTCCCTGCACATCGTACACGTCAGCACTGGGCGCGGGGTGAGCATGGTCGCGGAGGCTCGCGCGCGGGGTATCGACGTGAGTTGCGAGACGTGCCCGCACTACCTCACGCTGACGGAGGAGGACGTGCAACGACTGGGCGCGGTAGCCAAGTGCGCCCCGCCCTTGCGCGCCAGGCAGGAGCAGGACGAGCTATGGTCGCACATAGCGGCGGGCACGCTGCCGATGGTGGCCTCCGACCACTCGCCCGCGCCCGCTAGCATGAAGGAGAGCGACAACTTCTTCATAGTATGGGGCGGCATATCGGGCTGCCAATCGCTACTGCAACTGCTGCTCACCGAAGGCCACTCCAGGCGCGAGGTGCCCCTGACGACCATCGCCTCTCTCACGGCCGGGTACGTAGCGCGCCGCTTCGGTGTCTCGCCGCGCAAAGGGCGTATCGAGGTGGGAGCCGATGCCGACCTCGCGCTCATCGACCTGGGCAGCAGCCACGTACTTGAGGCGGACGACCTGCTCTACCGGCACAAGCATAGCCCCTACGTTGGCCGTACGTTGCGCGGGAGAGTGGTCCGCACGCTCGTCAGGGGCATTACCGTGTGGCTGGACGGCAAGGTGGTGTCGGGGCCGGTGGGGCGACTCGTTACGCCGCGCCGGGCCTCGCCTGCATGACCGCTCGCTCTCAAACGGTCCACACACGACCCGTACATTTAGACCCACAGGAGGAACCTTACCAATGACAATGCTCCGCATCACGGCTGGGCCGTTCACGTTTACCGGCAGGCTGGAGGAAGAGAACGCCCCGCAGACCTGCGCCGCCTTCCGCAAGCTGCTACCCTACCGCCAGAAGCTGATCCACTGCCGTTGGAGCGGCGAGTCGTGCTGGATACCGCTGGGCGACTTCGACCTGGGGGTGAGCTACGAGAACCACACTAGCCACCCCTCGCGAGGTGACGTGTTGTTCTACCCCGGCGGCATCAGCGAGACGGAGATTCTCTTCCCCTACGGCAGCACATGCTTCGCCAGCAAGGTAGGACAACTGGCAGCCAACCACTTCATCACGATTGAAGAGGGCCGAGAGCACCTGCCGGAGCTTGGCCGCCTTTGCCTGTGGGAAGGCGCACAGGACATCGTGTTCGAGGAGATGTAGCCCCGTGGAACGGGCGTCTGTGTACGGCGATGCCCCGTGGGGGTGCCCTGTGGCTGAAGCCACGGGCTGACAAGGGGCAAAGTCCCCTGCGGGGACTCTCTAGCATGTGCCAGTCTCCGAAGGAGACTTCGCTTCTTGCCAGCCCGCCACTTTAGTGGCAGGGCCAATGTTGCGGCTCAGGTCGCGAACAGCGAGGCTTCCGGCAAGGTCGCGGCGAGACGTGCCAACAGCGGCTCATCCAGCGACACGCCCGCCGCTTCCAGGGCCAGCAACACCGCGCCAACCGCCGGTTCAAAGCGGCTGTAGACCGGCGTTACACCCGGCGAGGTCGTGCGCACGCGGGCAACCAGGGCGTCGGCCAGCAGCTTGCATTCGTGCCGGAACACGCCGGCCGCCAGCGCCAGCGTGAAAGCGGTGCCCTCGATGCCAACCTGCCGCGCCGCAGCGATAGCATAGTCACCCAGGGCCGTGCCGTGCTCCTGTACGATGGCCCGCGCGGCCGGATCGCCCGCACACGCCGCGTCCAGCAGCACCCTGGACAACTGGCTGACCTTCGCGCTGGGTGGGCGGGGCTGGCCGCGAAGGTTGAAGAGATGAAGCACCCCCTCGACGCTCTCCTGCTCGAAGTGGCGTAGCACGGGAGCGGCGAGGGCGGTCGGTGGGTCTATTCCCAGCTCGGCACGGAATACCGAGTTGAGAGTCTTCATCCCGAGGTGATAAGCTCCCTGCGGCTCCTGCCACCAACTGCTGTGCCACACCCGCCCCTCCGCAGACCGCGAGGCCGTGGCCGCCCCGGTGCCGCAAGCTACCACCACCGCCGGACCGCTCGCCGCACCTGCCCATAGCGCGCCCACCGCGTCGTTCACTACGACAATGCGCCTGCCAAACCCTCGCGCGCGCATCTCATCCTCGATCAGCGCAAAGTCCTCAGGCCAGTCGGCCCCCGCCATACTGAACGCCCCAACCGCCAGCGACGTGGCAGCCACGCCCGCCATGTCGAGGGCACCGCGCACCGCTTTCTCGGCTTCGGAAAGCGGGACGGCGGGATCCGGGTCGGTATAGATGTCCGAGCAGCCGCCACGCCCCGCGCCCACTATGCTGCCATCCAGCCGGGCGGCCAGGGCGATGGTCTTAGTATTGCCGCCGTCTACTCCCAACACGTACTCGACAGATTCCACGGGTGGCACCTTTCTTCGTGAGTCTCCGGCTCTACTCAGCTAGCGGCTCGAAGGGCCAGGCCGCCCGGTCGGCAAGCACCGTCACGTCGGCGGCCTGGTGGAGGAGCGAGGCAGGCACGTCAGGAGTGGGCGGGCCGGTGAGGGTGCGGCGCAGGATGTCGCTCTTGTGCGCGCCCGACACCACCAGCAGCACGTGCCTCGCGGACAGCAGTCGCGCCATGCCCGCCGTCACCGCCCCGCGTGGGACCCTGTGCCTGCCGCCCCAGTACCGGGCGTTGCTCTCGACGCTCGCTTCCGTCAGCCCAACCACTCGCGTGGGCGCGCCCGCCTCCGATGGCGGCTCGTTGAAGCCCAGGTGCCCGTTCGGCCCCAGCCCCAGTATCGCCAGGTCGTACCTGCCCGCCTCCTCCACCGCACGCTCGTAGGCAGCACAGGCGGCCTCCACATCCGCCACGTCTCCACGCAACCGTACCACGTTCTCGACAGGGATGCCGAGGGGCAGGACGAACGAGCGCAGCAGCCAGCCGTATAACGACCGGGGGTCGTCCTCGCCAACGTCGAGGTACTCGTCAAGCTGAAACACCCGCAGCCGCGAGGCGTTCACCTCCCCGCGCTCCCGCCTGGCCGCCAGTTCGGCGTAAATGCCCATCGGGGTGTCGCCGGTCGCGGGCACCACGGTGGCGTCGGAGCGAGCGGCTATGAGGTCCGCCACCATAGTGGCCCCCGTGCGGCTCAGGGAGGCGTAGTCCTCGGTCACTACCAGTCTCATCGCATGCCGCCGGGGCCTATTGTAGCAGCCGGGCGGGCAGGTACTCCCTGTGCGCGGCGGCCATTTCGTCGTACAGGGCTTCGGCGGTGCGGAGGGAGAAGCAGAGGGGGTTGCTGGCGAGGGCGCGCACGGCCTCTTTGCGCGTGCCACTCCAGGCCGCCTCCGCCGTGAGAGCCTGGTACTCTCCCAGCATGTGTACCAGCCCCGAAACGTGCCGGGGTAACTCTCCCAGGCTGAGCGGCGTTACCCCGTTGCGGTCGGCGTAGCCCTGGGCTTCCACCACCATGTCGTCGGGCAGGTTGGCAATCGCCCCCCGGTTAGGCACGTTGACGGGCCATACCTCCTTGCGGTCGTTGAAGATGGCGTCCATAACGTCAATCGCAAGTTCAAGCTCGTTGATGCCTCCCCGCGAGCGGTTGGGTTCCAGCACCGGCTCGTCGCGCTCGGCCTGCTCGCGGTAGTGCTGCCAGTAATCGGGCACCTTCGCCATGATGTCCTGTGAGCGGGTGGTGGGCTTCGCCAGCAACTCTGCCAGTACCTCCTCCTTGAAGTAGTAATACTGGAAGTAGTCCGCCGGGATGCTGCCCATCGTGGCGGCGAGTTGCAGCCAGCGCAGGTCGTGCTTGCTGGCCGACGGGTCGCCCTGCATGCGCTCGTAGGCGTCACGCACCATCGGCATCATATCCTCGCCGTCGTACAGGTGGCGCACCGACCAGGAGCCGTGGTTGAGGCCGATCATGGCGGCGTCTACCTTCTCGGGGTCGAGGCCGGCGAGTTTTGCCAGCCACCTGGGAAAGTAAATCGGCCCCTCGCACAGCGATATAGTTGGGATGTCCGTGTGGTGGGTCACGGCCTCCGACACGAGGTTGACCGGGTTGGTGTAGTTGAACAGGATAGCCCGGGGGCAGACCGCTTCCATGTCGGCCACTATGCCCTGCATGACGTGAATGGAGCGGAGCGCCATGAAGAAGCCGCCCGGACCCTGCGTTTCCTGCCCTATGACCCCGTGCTTGAGCGGGATGCTCTCGTCCAGGTAGCGCGCCTCGAAGCCGCCGGGCCGGAAGCTCGTGAGCACGGCATCGCAGTCCGCCAGGCCGCCTCTCCTGTCGGTGGTGGTCGTAATCGTGAGGTCGAGGCCCCTGGCGCGGGCCATCTTCTCGGCCAGCGTTTTGACCACGCCAAGCCGCTCCGGGTCGAGGTCGACGAGCACGACCTCCGAGCCGTCGAAGTTCTCCCCCTGGTTGACGAACGAGGCCATCGTACCGGGGGCGCGCGTGCTGCCTCCGCCTATGTATGCCAGTTTGATGCGGGCCATCTCAACTCCTGCGGGTCAGAATTTGCTACTAAAGTCGTCCCAATTATTCCATAGATGCGTCCAGAAGGCCAGCCGCGGTTAAGTATACCGCGCGCCGCCGCTACCATGGCAGTGTCAAAGTCGGATAGCAGCAGTGGGTTGGACTTTGTCATTCTGAACGCAGTGAAGAATCTCGTCCTCCACCGGGATGTTACCCCATTCTTATGGATGCAGTGGGACATAGCCGCAGTAAGAAAAGGGCTACTTGGGTGCTGAGGGACGACATTCTTCGCGGAGTTTACCCTGAGCGCAGCCGAAGGGCTCAGAATGACAGGAGCCAACTATTGCCGTTGCATTCGACGCTATCAAAGCCCTGCACTGCTACAAGCGGCCTTGACGTTGGATGCCCGGGAGGGTACTATGGACGGGGTCCACTTCCTTTGTACCTGCCTGTATTCAGCACCGGAGCGCACCATGCCTGACGATCCCTTCGCCCATTACATCGCCACTCTCGAACGCGCTCACCAGCTTGGGAACGATACGGAGCACACCCACCGCCCCGCACTGAAGACCCTGCTGGAAGCCCTCGCTCCCGGGACGACCGCCACCAACGAGCCGAAGCGGGTAAAGGTGGGCGCACCCGACTACGTAATCACCCGCCCCACCAACTACGGCCCCATCACCGTAGGCTACGTCGAGGCGAAAGACCTGGGGGCCTCGTTGGACGAAATCGAGCGCGACTCGAACCGCGCGCAGCCTAACACCCGCGAGGGTAAGCAACTCAAGCGTTACCGTGCCGCCCTGCCAAACCTCCTATTTACCGATTACCTGGACTTCCGGTGGTACACGGACGGCGCGCTCCGGCAAACGGCCAGGCTGGCGAGCATTACCCCCAACCGGGCGCTGACACGCGACAAGAATGGCAGGCAGGCAGCCGGCCAACTGCTGGAGAACTACCTCAACCACCAGCCCGAGCCGATCAACAAGCCCCAGGACCTTGCCCTGCGCATGGCGAGGCTCACCCATATCATCCGCGACATCATCATTGAAGCCTTCGAGCAGGACCAGGCTTCCAACCTGCTGAAGGGCTGGCGCACGGCGTTCTCCCAGGTGCTGATTGCCGACCTCGACCAGCCGGAGAAGACGGCCGAGTTCGCGGACATGTTCGCGCAAACGCTCGCTTACGGCCTGTTCTCAGCCCGCATCATGGACACCACACCGGCCAACTTCAGCAGGCAGGAAGCACAACGCCTCATCCCCCGCACCAACCCCTTCCTGCGCGACTTCTTCGCCCAAATCTCCGGCATCCAGATGGACGACGAGCCGTATGCCGGGTTCGTGGACGACCTCGCGGCGCTGCTGGCCCACACCGATATGGGCGCGGTGCTGGCCGACTTCGGCAGGCGCACCCGGCAGGAAGACCCCGTCGTCCACTTCTACGAGACGTTCCTGGCCGCGTACGACCCAAAGCTGCGCGAGAGCCGGGGCGTGTATTACACCCCTGAGCCTGTAGTCTCCTACCTCGTGCGGTCGGTGGACCACCTGCTGCGCACCCGCTTCGGCTGCCGTGACGGGCTGGCGGACACCTCGATGGTCACTGTCGCCAACACGGACCCCACGCTGAAGGTGAAGGGCACGAGCCAGACGCGCAAGACCACGCAGAGCCACCGCGTGCTGGTGCTCGACCCCGCGACGGGCACGGGCACGTTCCTGTACGCGATTATAGACCATATTCGCTCGCAGTTCATGGCCCGCAACGACGCCGGTATGTGGTCCGACTACGTGAAGCGGCACCTCCTGCCACGCCTGTTCGGGTTCGAGTTGCTCATGGCCCCTTACGCGGTGGCGCACTTCAAGCTGGGCCTGCAACTGGCGGGGCGCGACCTGCCCGAAGACCAGCGGGAGGCGTGGGCCTACGACTTCGCAAGCGACGAGCGGCTGGGGGTGTACCTCACCAACACGCTTGAGGAGGCCCACGAACATACGGGGTTGCCGCTATTTGTACAGCAAGTAGCAGATGAAGCGAACGCGGCCAACCTTGTAAAGCGCAACCTGCCCGTCATGGTGGTGATTGGCAATCCGCCCTATTCGGGACATTCCGCGAACACAGGGCAGTGGATAAGCGACCTCCTAAGGGGCAAGGAAGCCCCCACTGGCACAGCTGCGGCTAACTACTTCCAGGTGGACGGACAGCCCCTTGGTGAGAAGAACCCGAAGTGGCTCAACGACGACTATGTAAAGTTTATCCGCTTTGCACAGTGGCGTATAGAGCGGACGGGGGCAGGTATTCTGGCCTTCATCAGCAACAATGGCTACCTGGATAATCCTACATTTCGGGGCATGCGTCAGTCCCTCATGGAAGCCTTCACCGACATATACATCCTGGACCTTCATGGGAACAGCAAGAAAGGTGAGCGCAGCCCTGACGGTTCTGCTGACGAGAATGTGTTCGACATCCAGCAAGGGGTAGCTATTGGCATATTCGTGAAAGAACCAGGAAAGCAGGGGCTGGCGAGAGTACACCACGCCGACCTGTGGGGTGTTCGCGAGAGCAAGACCAAAGAGTATGGTAAGTACCCGTGGTTATTCGCACATGAGGTATCGAATACCAAATGGACACAACTGGAAATCCACTCACCCTCCTACTTTTTTGTGCCACAGAACACTAATATGGTCACCGAGTACGAGTTAGGGTGGAAAGTTACAGATATATTGCCGACTAACAGCATGGGCATTGCAACGGCACGGGACGAGTTGACTATATCGTGGGATGCCGAATCGGTGTGGGGCACAGTTTCGGACTTCGTAGTGCTACCATCTGAAGATGCTAGAGCCAAATACCGGGTTGGCGATGATGCACTAGATTGGAAAGTCGCACTGGCTCAAAACGACCTGAGGCAATCAGGACCATCGAGAGAAAATATTGTATCTGTCTACTACCGACCATTCGATGTGCGTTATTCTTACTTTACTGGTAGGTCAAGAGGATTCCATTGTCGGCCGCGCCCTGAAGTGATGCGGCACATGCTACTTGATAATCTTGCCTTGTGCTTCATTCGACGCAGCAGAGAGCAGTTAGCCTCAGCTTTCCTCGTAGCTAGAAGTGTAATAGATAAGACGATACTCTCTTCAGCAGACAACGCAAACGTTGCCCCTCTCTACTTTTATCCAGATACCAAACAAGCCACCTTCGACACTGGCGAAGCTAGTGGTAAGGGAGGTCGCCGCCCCAACCTCAACCCCGCCTTCATCGCTGACGTAGAGCGGCGGCTAAACATGACCTTCATCCCCGACGGCAAGGGCGACTTGCAAGCCACCTTCGGCCCCGAAGACGTGTTCAACTACATGTACGCCGTCTTCCACTCGCCCACCTACCGCAGCCGCTACGCCGAGTTTCTCAAGATCGACTTCCCGCGCCTGCCGCTTACCTCCGACCCCGGCCTGTTCCGCTCGCTCGCGGGCCTGGGCGAGCAGTTGGTCGGCTTGCACCTGATGGAGCGACAGGCACCCAACATCGCCTCCTACCCCGTGCGCGGCGACAGCGTCGTGCAGGCCGTACGCTACACCGCCCCGGGCGAAGGCGCGGAGAAGGGGCGCGTCTGGATCAACAAGACGCAGTACTTCGAGGGAGTGCCCCCCGAAGTATGGGAGTTCCACATCGGGGGCTACCAGGTGGCCGAGAAGTGGCTTAAAGACCGCAAGGGTCGCCAGCTAAGCTACGACGACCTGAGCCACTACCGCAACGTGGTCGCGGCCCTCGCGGAGACCATGCGGCTCATGGCCGAGATCGATGCTGCCATCCCAGGTTTCCCAATCGAGTAGACCGCACCCGGCCGCTGGGCCGTTACTCGTCTGGGGACTAACCTTGGAGCCTACTAAGGGACTACCTCGGGCGGCCGCAGTCCGTTTAGCGTGCTGGCAGGGAAGTAGGTCCCCCTCAGCTCGCGCTGCCACCAGCCGCCCCCGCTACCGAAGCCGGTGAAGGTGTAGCTATAAAGCTGCGCGCGAATGTAGCGGGGAGGGTGGGCGGGGAAGGGGTTTTTGGCCAGCAGCCCCAGCACTTCGGGCGAGCCTTGCAGCACCCTCCGCAGGAACAGGGTGAACCACCCGCTCGACAGAGGGTCGTTCTGCGGGCCGCTCAACGCCGCGAACCACATCTGCCAGTCCAGCCTGGGCTGGTGGGGTGCCACCCACGGCGGCATGCGCCCGAGGTCGCCCGGCTTGTACTTGAACTCGTACTCCCGCCACGTCTGCCCGTCCTCGCTCCCCTCGATCACGATTTCGGGCCGCCGCGTGGTCATGATCGCGAACAGCCCGTAGCTGTTCACCACCTCGAAGGGCAGCATCGTCACCGTAAGGTTGTAGAGCGGTTCGGGCACGAGGCTGCGCTGGAAATATATCGTCCGTATCTGCGTCCAGGTAATAGCGAGCAGCAACGCCGCCACCGGCACCACCACCAGCCGCCTCGGCAGCAACCGGATGGGCTTCCCGCGAACCGGCTCGCCTACCCTCTCTCTCACGAAGCCGGGCAAGAACCTCCCCACAAGGCTGTCGTCCAGGAGCGGGATGCACAGCACGATGGAGAGGATGTTGAAGAAAGCGAAGTTGCCCGTCAGCATGATGAAGACCTGGAGCAAGGCGAGTAACGCGGCCCCCACAAACCTCACCCGGCGCGGTCCGAAGACCAGGAAGGGCGCGCCAAGCTCTATCGCCAGCGTGAACGCGGTAGACAACTGGTGAAACTGCGAGGGTAGCTGGTGCATGAACCAGGCGACGGGGGTGGGCAGCGGCTGGGTCCAGTAGTGGAAGTTCAGCGCGGTCAGCCCGTGCCAGGTGGGGTCGCCGCTCACGAGTTTGACCACCCCAGAGAAGAACATCAGCCTGAACAGGAGCAGCCGCAACATCCACAGCGCCACCCTGGAAGGCGGCGCCTCCCTCGGCATGCCCCACCATAGCTGTAGCGGCGCGAAGAAGATAGCCAGGAACCCGGTTTCGAGCAGGAGCGCGTCCCACTGGAACGAGAGGAAGTCCTGCCCCACGTTCACGAGCGACAGGTAGAAGGCCCACAGCAGGGCCAGCGTCGGGCCGGGCAGCACCCCCAGGACCAACAGCACCGAAAGCGCCACCCCACCCCAGCACAGGAATAGCAGGAAATCATCGCTGCTGTTGAACCAGGCCAGCGTGGGCACGATCCAGAAGCGGGCGGGGTTGCCGGAGGCATCCACCGATTGCAGGAACTCACCGGCGGGCAGTATGCCCCGGCTGCCGATGAGTCCCAGCACCTGTTCCCACAACGAAGCGAAGGCGCATAGGTATACAACGCCCAGCCCGCGCAGGAAGAGCCACCGCGTGAGGGTGTGCTCGTGCTTCGCGGGCGGTCCGTTCAACACCCGCCATACGCGCCGGGGCAGGGAGGGACTCTGGCTGCTTTCGCCGCTTTCGCTATCCTGCCCCACATCCTCTACCGCCGGTGATGCTACGCCCACGCTCTGCCTCCCATACCCGCCGAAGTAGCCTCAACAAGTTTGCATTATCCGTACCAGTCCCAGGCACGGCGTCGCCCTTGAAGCCACGCTAAAAATATGGCAGAGGGACAGCAGCACCCAAAGCCCCCCTATGTCATTTCGAACGCAGTGAGAAATCTCGTCCTACACCGGGATGTTTCCCCTTTGTACGCTCATTGGGGGGCCTGCCTCTAGAGTTGAGAAAGGCGGAGCCTTGGGTGCTGGGGGACGAGATTTCTGACTGCGTTCGAAATGACATAGGGGGGCTTTGGTAGCCGAATTCGTACATGATTCTCCAACAACTCTTAACCCAACCTTAATTTTTCACCCCCTGGCTTTTAATGTGCGGCTGGTAGAATGGTAGTACGTCAATGGTGCGTTACACATCCACACGGCTGGCCGCCGACCTCCAAGGAGCAATCTAATACCCATGTTCAGCCGAGCCTCTACGATCATTCTGTTACTGGCCCTACTTACGCTATCCTTGCCCGCGAGCCTGACGGCCCATGCCAGCGCCGACAGGGAGCTGCTTGCCTCCACTGCCTCCACCACCTCGCCTGCCGCCGCGAAGAAGGTGAACGTGGCGATACAGGCGGGGCACTGGAAGGCCGCCGAGCTACCGGAGCCGCTTGCCCGCCTGCGCACTTCGACCGGCGCGAACGGGGGCGGGCGCACCGAGTCCCAGGTGACCCTCGACATCGCCCAGCGCGTCGCTACCCTGTTGCGGGGCAAGGGCCTCACGGTGGAGGTGCTGCCCGCTACCGTGCCCACCGGGTACCAGGCCGACCTGTTCATCTCGCTCCACGCCGACGGCAGCGCCAGCAGCAGCGCGCGCGGCTACAAGGTATCGACGCGCTGGCGGTCCGAGGTGGCGGCGCTGGACGCCCTGCTGGTGCAGTCCGTAGAGGCGGGTTACGACAGGGTGACGGGCATGCCTCAGAACGGCAGCATCACGCGTGCGATGCGCGGCTACTACGCCTACAGCACGTACAGGGGCGAGGACTACCGCCTGGGCGGTGAGACGCCCGCCGCGATCCTTGAGATGGGCTTCATGAGCAACGCGGCCGACCGCGCCATGATGTTCAACAAGCCCGATTTGCTGGCCCGTGGGGTGGTGGCGGGCATAGACAACTTCTACGCCCGGCGCGCCGAGGGCCTGCGCCTGCAAGCCGAAGTCGAGCGCAAGGCCGCGGCCAGCCCATTCGGCCGTAGCGCGGTGGTGCTCTCCGACGGAGTGAACATCCGCGATGGGGCGAGCACCGGAGCCCGCAAGCTCGCCAGCGCCAACTTCGGTGAGAGCTTCCCCCTGCTCGAACGCTCCAACGTGCGCCCTTCCAGCAGCTCGGGAAGCTCGGGCGGCTCGCCAGGCTCCAGGGGCACCCAACTCGCCTCGAACAGTGGCTGGTACAAAATCTCCGTTCCGTCCGCCACAGCAGACGCTTACATCACGCGCGACCTCGTAGTGGTGCAGGAGTAGGCCGGACCGCGAGCGGTCGCGGGCCTAAGTTGCCCACTCCATAGGTGCGGGTGGCGGGAACTCCGAGTTGATATCGACGGGCCGCCCCGTCTTTGCAGCCTCCGCCGTGGCGCACAGTATCTCCGTGACGTGCGCCGCGTGCTCGCCGCTGAAGCGATGGGGGCGGCCCTCCCGCATGGCGCGCACCATCTCCCACACGCCCCTGCCCCAGGGCACCCCCTTGTGGGGCGGCCGCAACAACGGCACCTCCTCCAGCGGCTTGTCGAACGGCGCGAACAGCAGCTTCGAGTTGAAAATGTGCCAGCCCGCCAGGTGCAGCGAACCGGCATCGCCGTGGAACTCGATGCCCGTTTGCCTGGTGGACATGTTGCTCACGTAGAAGTCGGAGGTCAGGCGCACGACCTGCCCGCTCTCCAACTCTATCGAGGCCACAATGTAGTCCAGCTCCTCCACCTGGAAAGGCTCTCCTGCCAGGGTGGCCCTATCGGGGTGCAACACCCTCCCGTAGGCTGTGACACGCCGCGCTGGGCCGTAGATGGCGGTGATGATAGCCAACGGGTAGACCCCCACGTCGAAGAGAGGGCCGGCCCTGTAGAAAGAATGCGGCTCCGGGTGCCACGCCTCGATGCGGCCCCAGTTGACTTCGGCATATATGAGCCGCACCGAGCCAAGCTGTCCCTCGCGCAGCCACTTCCAGGCCGTCTGCTGGGCCTCTCCCATGAGCGTGAAGGGCGAGCAGCCGAGCCTCAGCCCCCGCGCCCGCGCCAGCTCCACCAGCCCGGCCGCGTCTTCGTAGGACATCGCCAGGGGCTTCTCGCTCCATACGTGCTTGCCCGCTTCGAGACACTGCGTTGTGATAGCCTTGTGGGCGTGCTGCGTTGTGAGGTTGATCGCGAGTTCCACGTCAGGGTCGGCCAGGAGCGCGTCCACGCTGGGGTAGGCCCGCGTGCCGTGCTTCTCGGCGAAGCTCGCAGCCCGCCCGGCGTCGATGTCCGCCACGCCCAGCAGGTTGAGCTCGTCGTAGCCGGGCAGGTCCTGCGCGTAAGGCCCCGCGATGTTGCCGCAGCCGATGATAGCCACGTTTGCGGCCCGGTCCGTGTTTGCGTGGTTGCCGGTGGTGTCGCTATTCATGGCCGTACTCCCGCAGCCAGCCCTTCAGCATTTGCAGGTTCTGCACGCATTCCTCACTCGGGTCGTAATGGTCAGGCTCGTGCTCGACCGAGATGGTGCCCGCATAGCCGATCTCCTGCAACACGCGCACGCACCGCTCGATTGGCACCACGCCGTCTCCATAGCGGCAAGTGTTGTGCGCCCCCACCTCGCGCACGTCCTTGAGGTGGACCAGGAACAGGTGCGGGGCGAGTCGCTCCAGGGCCTCCGCCGCGTCCACACCCTGCGTACCCCACCAGCCGGTGTCCACGGTCACGCCTACCGTGCCGTCGCCGCCATCCCCCACCTTCGCCAGTAGCTCCTCGACCGACTTCTCGGGGTGGTTCTCGATACCGAGCCGCAGCCCGTACCGCTTCAGGGTGTCCACCACGAAGTTGCGGTCCTTCGCCAGCATGGAGGTCATCCCTCCCAGCACGGGTATGCCGAGGGCCACGGCCAGCTCGCAGATGCGCGTGAGGTACTCAGGAGTGGAGCCTATCCAGCCCGCGTAGCTGTAGGCCGCCATGCCGTGCTTGCGAAACAGCGCCTGCGCCTGCGCCACGTGCTCCTGGGTCGCCCAGTCCGGGTGTATCACCCCGATCCACATGTCGATAGCGTCGAAGCCCATGCCGCGCACGTCCAGCAGCCACTCGTCAAACCGGGCGGCAAACGTATCGATTGGCTGGAAGTAATCGGAGGCGGCTTTTTCGCCCTGCCCCCAGCCCTCGGTCAGGTTGTAGCCTACCTGCCGGGCGACGTAGTTGGCTATCATGAAGGATACACGGTTCATGGTCGTAAGCTCTCCGTGAAGGTGAATGTGGGACTTGTCAGCAGCTAACTGGCGCATAGAAGGCACCGGCGGCACTACTCTAGCAGACCTGCGCGCTTCTTGCAACAAACCACCAGGCAGATTGACGCTAACCCTGTTCTCGCCTACATGACGGAGATATACAGCACATGTGGGACGGTTGTGCCACAGGAGTGTAGCTTGCAACAGGGTTTCTAACCCCGAAGCACATAGACAGGAAATACATAGATTATTGAATAATCCTAGTATTCACATCAGCGTGGGTAAATTGGTAACATCCTGCTGATGTACGTACAGACAAATACGCTCTTTCGCCTTAGTCTACAAGGAAAATCCCTGGCAACCAGCAAGTCCTCGGCTATAGCCGGGGACCTATTCGTGACATTCGGCGGCCAGCCTGGGTCAGACTAAAGTGACAAACAACCGCTCACCCCATCACACGTTAAAGCAGGAGGAACTTACAAATGCGCAGTAGACGCCGATTGAGGCTGATGGCGCTTCTCGCCCTGGTAGCAGCTTTTACAATGAGCATGGGCTCGGCACTTGCTTGGCAAACGACTGTAAATATCGGCTCGTGGAGTGGCAGCTATACCTACGCACCGAACTCCGGGCAGATGGCATTGGACTCGGCAGTGAACGACAGCACGCTGGCAAGGTACATTAAAGCACGCGCATACAATTTCGCCTACAATTCCCAGCAGGTGCAGAACATGCGCGATACGTTTGTATCCAACGTGTACTGGGTGACTCACGCCTTCCACAACAATCCCTGTAGCGCCGGACAAGATCGCGGATCATGGATGGAGGGGACTACTTACACCAGCAGCACGCTCCCTGGAGCCCACTTTGATCAACGCAAGCAGGCCAGTTGTGACGGATCCGGGTCGCCCTACAATGAGGTAAGAGTCTGGTTTGACCGTAACCAGGTGCAAGCCAACACGAGTTACGCAGTTACCATCGAGTATCGCGACGTTGTCTGGAATAACAGCAACTGGAACAGCCAGGGTACTGGTAACGGGGATAACGGCAAACTGGGCTTCGACCAATACACTGTGAAATGGGCTGGTGAAACGAAAGAGATACAGAAGTACGGCTTCTTCTGCTCTTTTATCAATCGATATAACGCCGCCTATCCAGGTGCTTCTAGTTCTCAGTGCCCATAAGACAACAGCACTACTCAAGAAGCATCTGCTCGAGAGCATTTCAAGAAAGGACAAAACAGATGAACAACTCTGCCAGGACTTTGAGCAAGGTACTCATCCTCATTGCGGCCGTAGCTATCTACTGGTTGGGTGGCACCAGACTGGCTGCACAGGCGACAACTTTGGCAGACACGCAACTCGACGGCTTCCGATACACTATCTTTACGGCCAACGACGACTCGGCGTACGTTCAGGTGCAATTCGATTTGACGACCGCTGATGGCATCAACGGCTACAAGAGGGGAGCATCAGCCGTTTCTAACCTGTACGCTGCTTCCCACCTGAATCAGCCAGTGAGGGTAGACTTGACCTTCAACCACCCGATCTCACTGGAGGAATTCGAGAGTTTCAGCGGGAAATATGGCCTGGATCCTCAGGACTTTGGTATTCGCGTCATGGCCGGTAATGAGCGATGGACAATTAGCGGTCTTGCCGAAAAGGGCGTAATAGATCGCGAGGCGGTACAAAGGCAGCTAACGAGCATAGAAGCTACGACTAAGAGTGCGGAGTTTCTGGGTGTGGTCTACGCGCATGCTGAGGTACCCGGCAACCTCTACCGAAAGTTAGCTGCCGACCCGAGCGTTTTCCTGGCGGATGCCGTGCAGCCCTATCTCATCGAACAGGCAGTGGCATTGAAGCCAAGCGTGGCGGAAGCAGTGGACTACTACTGCCCCAACGTCTACTGGGCAATGGAGAATCTAGGCCTGGTGGTAAAGTAATTACGAGA
>DASVQO010000366.1:0-13496 GCA_036389075.1 Chloroflexia bacterium
TCACCACCCCCGCCCCTCCTCCCTAACGCGCGCCCCCACAGCCACCACCATACAACTGAGCAACCAACCCCCATTCCCGCCCTTTCGAGCGTGTGGCTACTCTCCAGCCAAGCTGCGTAAGAAACCTCACCCCTCCCCGCACTATTCCCTTTTCCTCCCTACACGAATTAAGCATTCCCTGAAACTTCCCGTACAACAATCTGCATATCCTACCGCGAATGGAAAGGTACCTTCCGAAATTAGTCTCGTTAGTGAAGCTGAGCTGCCATGAATGAAGACGACCTGATACGACGCGCCCAATCGGGGGACACGACCGCTTTCCGCGAGTTGGTGCAGGCTTACACGAAGGTGAGTGCGCTCACGGCGAGGGTGCTGCTGGACAACCCCGGCGACGCCGAGGATGCCGTGCAGGAGGCCTGGCTTGATGTGTGGCGCGGGCTGCCTGCTTTCGCGGTGGGGAGGCCGTTTCGTCCGTGGCTGCTGGCGGTGGTGAAGAACCGCTGCCGCATGCTGGCTCGCGGCCTCAAGGCACCTTCCGTGCCCTATGACGAGGCCGGTTACGACCCTAGCGAGTCCGTGCCTTCCCTGGAAGCCGCTATGTTCGGGCCGGGTGGAGAGGCATTCGAGGACTTGCAGGCGGCGCTTGAGGGGCTGGACGCGGAGAACGCTCGCATACTGGCCCTGCGCTTCTACGCCGACCTTCAATTGCAAGAAATCGCGGAACTAATGGACATGCCGCTGAACACAGTGAAGACCAGGCTGCGGCGCACCCTCCAGTCTCTGCGGGCCAGCCTCGAGCGCGAGCAGCGCATCGAGAACGGGAAGAGGTAACTACTATGAGCAAGAGCTTTTTGGATGACGAGCTTGAAGAGCGCGTGCACGCCCACTTTACGGAGCGTTATGGCGCGCCGCCGGACGCAGACGAGGTATGGAGTGCGATATCCGAGCGGCTTGGCCCGCGGGGGCTGCCCGCTGTCGGGACTACGCTAAACGGCGCAAGTGAGACGACTCACACGCATGGCGACACCTGGCTGCCTCTGCCCGGGGAGGCAAAGCCCTGGCGGCGGTCCGGGCAGGCGCGACGCCCTGTGTGGCGCACGCTTGCGATGGCTGCATCGTTGGTGCTTGCGCTTGGGGTGCTGGTCGCAGGGGCCTTTAGCCTGGCTTACATGCTGGATACGCGCGGCCCCCAACCCCGGGCGGGCGAACCCACAGCTACGAGCGTGGGTCTGCCCGCGCCCAGCGTGCAGGCCACGGCCCAGGTGCCCGAACCGGCGGGGCAGCTGATAGTTGAGATCGACCCTTACGACTGGAACCTGGCGGGTAACATCAGCGGCAACCATGAAAAGGGCGTCGATGCCGCTGTCACTTACAACGGCAAGCCTTCGGCCTATCTGAAATCGACTTCGCCGGGAGTGACCACCGATGCCCAGCTAAGCAAGCTGTGGAGCGTCGAGGGCTATGCTGGTAAGCGCGTGCGCTTCTCGGCATACGTCAGGTCGCGGGATGTGCAGAATTTCGCCGGTCTGTGGTTGCAACTGGACAACATATCGGAAAGGGTGCCCTTCTTTGACGGGGTGCAAAACAGGCCAATAGAGCGCACGAGCGACTGGCAGAAGTACTCACTGACGGCGGAGGTGCCACTGGACGCCACACACATAGCCTTCGGCCTGTTGCTGTATGGCGAAGGAGAGGTCTGGATAGCCGATGCCAGGATCGAAATGTTGAGCCAGAATGCGCCCGTGCTCATAGCACGAGACAGTGCCACAACTATCTACAACCCCGGGTTCGAGCAGCGCATGTTTGGCTGGCGCTGGACGTTCACGCACGGCAGTACAAGCTCCGAAGCGACGATTGACAAGGGCGAGGCGCACAGCGGCGATGCGAGTCTCCGTATGAAGTCCGACACAACTGCGCCTGACGACCAGGTGCTACTCGTGCAGACGATTCGGGTAGGGAATTACGCCGGCAAGAGGGTGCGGATGTCCGCTTTCCTCAAGACCCAGGACCTCTCCAATAGCGTGGTGCTCTGGCTCAATGCAATCAGGAGTGACGATTCCGGGTCGCACTTTACGCTCTCGATAGACAATATGGCGGACCGTCCGGTGCGTGGCACCACGGACTGGCAGCAGTACAACCTCGTCCTCGATATTCCGAGCGGGGCAACAAACTTCGACGTTGGGGCCATCATGAGTGGGAGTGGGGTTGTATGGCTGGACGACTTCGAGATCGAAGAAGTCAGCATCGACGTGCCCGCTACCGGGACCGGTATGCTCACCGGCCCTTCCAACCTCGGCTTCGAGGAAGGTCTGGCCGGTTGGGGCCGCACGGGCTGGTCGCCGGACGCTTACGACTACACCGCCGAAGCGTTGGCCGCGTACGAAGGCAAGGTGGGCGCTCGCGTCAAGTCGAAAAGCCCCTTTGAGGGAGGCGAGAAGTACACGCTGCTTGAGCAGTACGTCGATGCCGGGCAGTTCGTAGAGAAGCGGGTGCGAGTTACCGGTTATGTCAAGGGGGTTGAGGTAAGCGGGGTCGCGGGTTTATTCTTGCGCACGTATGGGGCCGGGGGTAGGCAGAGCGTGGTTGACCTGTCCAGAGTGCAAGGCATGACGGTGACGGGCGCGAGTGACTGGCGCAAGTACGACGTAGTCATGGACGTGCCGGGCGACAGCTACGCCATCAGCTACGGCCTGTCTATCACCGGCGAGGGCGAGGTGTGGCTGGATGCGTTCACAGTGGAGGTGGTGGGCAGCGACGTGCCCATCACGGCACCGCCGGAACCCCTCACGCCTTAGCCGGGGGCTTGAGTAAAGAAAAGCGGGTGGCTCACGCTTTGTGAGCCACCCGCTTTTCTCTTCCCTACGCTTTCTACGTTACCGCACGATGCGTACCTCTAGTACCGTTTGGGGGACTAATGTGTAGGCTTGCTAGGAGTATTATCCTAGACAGTCCTGTTGCCCCGGTAGCAGGTCCTCTGTTAATATTTGTTTACAAGCTGCGGCACGCGGGCGTTGCTACCTGCGCACACCCCTAGGGTCACAATATTACTTCACCACCCACATACACTACCTCTCCTGTGCATATTCCGGCGCTATTGCTTCTAAGACGATACATTTCCCACACGCGGAACACACGTCCAACCGAGAGCCACAATCCCATAGCAGAAGGTCGTACCAGCAGTCCTACCAACCATTTGATGCCTGACCAGTTCAATATTTCGCGCCGCGCGGTTTTATGGCACGGCGCTGCCCTGGGCATACTTGACGCAGGCTTACTTCTCTAAGGGGCGCACATGCTAGAGAACATGCGGGCAGTCAGAGCGGCGGTGTCCGGCTCGTTGGACCCCGTGGCGGCCGTGCTGCCAATCGGGCCGGAGCACGCAGCCCTCAGGTACAGGCTGCTGTTCGAGATGAACGTGGACGGCATCCTGCTTGCTACCACGGGCGGTGCGGTGCTCGATGCCAACGTAGCGGCCTGCAACCTGTTGCAAATCCCCAGGGACGAGCTTCCCGGTAACCTAGGCGCTGTCTCCGAGTCGAACTGGCAGACCCTCAACCAGGCCCTCGAGGCGGTGAAGAGGGGAGGCAGGTTCCGTGGCAGGCTGCCGCTCACCCGAAGCGACGGCAAGGCTATCTCGGTGGAGGCTTACTGCACCGCCTACCGCGCCGCCGATGGCACGGAGCAGGTGTGCATCACCTTCCACGAAGTCGCGGCCACCACGGACAGCGCCGACCCGGTGTTCCAGCTCGCCCCCGTGCTCGAGTCCTCCAACGACGCCATTATCGCCATGACCCTCGACGGGGTGATACTCACCTGGAACTCTGGGGCCGAGCAATTGTATGGCCTCACCGCGTCCGAGATGAAGGGCAGGCACATCCACGAGGTGGTGCCCCCCGAGTTGCACGGGGAGATGCAGGCGGCTTTCAAAAAGATCGTACAGGGCAAGTACGCGCGCACGTTGGAGATGCAGTATCTCAGGAGCGACGGGCAGGGCATGCACCTGTCGCTCGCCTTCTCGCCCGTGCACGATGCGGTGGGCCGCCTGGTGGGCGTTTCGGGCATCGCGCACGACATCACCAACCGCAAGCAGAAGGAACAGGTGCTGGAGAGGGCCGAGCGCGAGTACAGGGGCCTGTTCGAGCACGCCCAGGACGCCATCCTCATCTTCGAGCCGGAGGGCGAGGTCATCCTGGACGTAAACGAGCGTGCCTGCGACCTCTACGGGCTGAGCCGCAGCGAGCTGATTGGCATGTCGGTGGAGGACCTGACGCACGACGTGCAGCACGGTAAGGCCCAGGTGGACGAGACGCTGGCGGCGGGCACGAACCGGCGGTTCCAGGCGATGCACTACCGCAGCGACGGCACCCTGCTACACCTCGACATCAGCGCGGCGGTGGTCAGCTACCAGGGTAGGCGGGCCATCCTGAGCAGCAACCGCGACATCACCGAGTTCAAGCGCCTGGAAGCCGCCCTGCGCGAGCTTTCGATACGGGACGAGCTTACCCGGCTGTACAACCGCCGCGAAATGAGCCGCATCGTCTCGGAAGAGATGGAGCGGTGCAGGCGCTACAACCGGGATATGTCCTTGCTGATGATCGACATCGACTGGTTCAAGCGGGTGAACGACACCTGGGGCCACCAGGCGGGCGACGAGATACTGCAAGGCATAGCGCGCTTGCTCTCGGAGAACACCCGCGCCACCGACCACGTAGCGCGCTACGGCGGCGAGGAGATGGTGGTCGTCCTGCCGGAAACCACGGGGAAGCAAGCCCTGGTCGTGGCCGAGCACCTGCGATGCAAGGTAGCGGAGCACGAGTTCGAGGTCAGCGGCGGAGAGGAGGCTGACAGTGTAGAGCCGCTGAAGTTGAGCGTGAGCATAAGCGTGGGCCTGGCGAGCTTCACGGAGGAGTTCAACACAGAAGAGGCTCTGCTCGTGGCCGCCGACCGCGCCCTGTACGAGGCCAAGCGCAAGGGGCGCAACTGCACGGTGCAGTTCTCCAGGTCGATGCTCAAGACCCGCCAGCTTGCCGAGGCCAACAGCGTGCGCCCATCCGGCGATTGATCTGGAGACGGAACCGCCAAGACGCCAAGGACGCCAAGAGCGCGCCAAGATTAAGAACGGTTCACCGCAGAGACGCAGAGAGCGCAGAGGTTACGCAGAGAAGAATTGAGGTTTAGGTGGTGCAAAGAGAAGCAGGGTACGTGATGTCGTACCCTGCTTCTCTTGCCTAGAACACCTACTTAATCTTGGCGTGGTTCTTGGCGTCCTTGGCGTCTTGGCGGTTTCGTCTCCTGCTAAGCTAAGGCACGCGGCCGCCCAGGCGGGAGCGGGTGACGCGGGCCTCCCCGATGTGGATGTAGCTGTGGCCTATCACCGGCAGGGATAGCAGGCCCAGGCCAGTCCTGTTCGCCCACAGGCTCCGCACCCATTCGGCCCGCCCGTCAAGGGCGGTTGGGGCCTGGGAGAGGCGGCCCAGCACGTCGGGCACGGCGGCCAGGGCCTCGAAATCGGCGGTCTCGGCCCACTGCCGCGTCTCCCGGCCCACCGCCGCCCTGTAAGCTCTCACGGCGGAGGGGTCCACCTGCGTGCTGAACTCCTCGACTTCCTCGTCGCTGCTGCCGGTGCCTATCAGGCGGGTGTCCACGCCCAGCCTCTGCTGCCAGCCGTCGCGGTCGAGCACCTCCGGCACGCCCCGCAAGACTGTGTTGACCACCACGTCCTCGAACCGGGTGATGTGCCACAGCAGCCACACTATCGAGTTGAAGCCGTCCGGCCCCTCGCGCATCTGCTCGTCCGTCAGCCCATCGCAAAGCCCGTCTTCCAGCGACGGCCCGTGTTCGCCGGTAGTAGCCGCGGCATGCACGTGGGCATGCAGTGTAAGGAACATCTCACGAGGGTGCATGGGACCTCCTCTGGAGGAATTACGAATTACGAATTACGAATTACGTATGCAGAGTTTTGAGTGAGCAAGCATCAGAGCACGGATAGAAAGTGGTCTATCTCTTCCTCGGTGTTGTAGAAGTGGGGCGACACCCGCACCACTCCCACGCGCACCGCAACGATGATGTTCTCGGCCTGGGCGCGGGCAAGTATCTCCAGCGGGTCGCGGTGGGCGCGGAAGCAGACGACGCCGGAACGCTCGCCTTCCCTGTCCGAGCTTACGAGTTCGTAGCCCTTGCTGCGCAGGCCCTCCATGAGGCGGGCGGCGAGATGTAGCACTTGCGCTTCGATGTGGGAGGGGCCGACTTCGAGGAGCATGGCAAGGATGGCGTCGAAGGCCACCAGGCCGCTTACGTTGTGGGTGCTGCCCTCGATGCGCGAGTTGGCGTTCACCCAGGGCTGGCCGTAGGTGAGGTAGTCGTCGCGGTTGACGACGCTGTACCAGTTGGCGGTGAGGGGCCGGAGCAGCGACATCGCATCGCGGTGGACGTAGAACACGCCCACCCCCTGCGGTCCCATGAGCCACTTGTGCGCGCCCGCCCCCATGAAGTGTATGCCCGCCGCGTGTACGTCGAGTTGCAACGCCCCCAGGCCCTGTATGGCGTCCACCGTGAAGAGCACGCCGCGCTCGCGGCAAAGCTGGCCCAGGGCGCACAGGTCGTTGCGAAAGCCGGTGGCGAACTCCACAAAGCTGATGCTCAACATGCGCGTGCTGGCGTCCATGGCGGCGGCAATGTCGTCCACCAGCACCCGGTTGTCGCGTTGAGGCACCAGGCGGGTCTCTACACCCAGCCGCGCCAGCCCCAGCCAGGGGTAGATGTTAGCGGGGAACTCCCCCTGCACCGTCACCACGTTCTCGCCCGGTTGCCAATCAAGCCCGTTAGCCACCATGTTGAGCGCGGTGGAGGTATTTTGCAGCCAACCTACCTCCGACGGCTCCGCCCCAATGAGCCGGGCCATCTTCTCGCGCGCCTGGTCGATCACGGGGAAGTACTTCGGCTCGCTGAGCACCCCCTGCGCGCTCTGTTCGGCCCAGTACCGAGCGAGCGCCTCCAGCCCCGGCCTCGACATAGGCGAGCAGGCCGCGTGGTTCAGGTACGTGTAGTGTTCCGTCACCGGGAACAGGTGGCGGTAGTCCGTGGTAGACATGGTCGTCATCAATAACCTTCCTCACCGGTGGTCAGTGGTCAGTGGTCAGTGGCACCACTCCAAACAATCCTAATCTTTGCGCGTTCTTTGCGTTTTCGTCTCCCTACTCGGCACTCGGCACTCGGCACTCGGCACTTGGTGGCCCAGAGTGTTATTATATCAGGAGCAAACCCAATCTCCACGGAGGCGACATGCGCGAGAAGTTGACCGAAGAGTACATCCGGCAGGTGTGGGACAGGCTGCCGCAATTCGTCAGGCCGACCACGTTCCAGGCGACCCACCTGCTCAACCAGGCGCTCGGGGCGGACGTGACGGTCGCGAGCGAGACGTTGCAAATCACTGGTAGCTTCAAGTTCCGTGCGGCCTACAACCTGCTGGCCGAGATCGAGGAAAAGGACGTAATCACCGCCTCGTCCGGCAACTTCGGGCAGGGGGTAGCCTACGCCTGCATGCTCCTGGGCAAGCGATGCACGGTAATCATGCCCAGCACCTCCTCGAAGTCCAAGCAGGCGGCAATAAGGGCCTACGGGGGCGAGATAGAGCTGCTTGACGTATCCACCAAGAGCCGACAGGAGCGCATAGCCGAGGTCAGGGCCGAGCACCCCGAAGCCTTCTTCGCCCCTCCCTACGACCACTACCGGGTGGTAGCGGGCAACTCCACGCTCGGCAGGGAGGTCATAGAGCGCCTGCACACGCCCGAGGCACCGCTGGACTACATAGTATGCCCCATAGGGGGCGGGGGCCTCATATCAGGCATAATCGTGGCCCGCGACATACTGGCACCCGGCCTGGAAGTGATAGGCGCGGAGCCGCTGCTGGGCAACGACGCGGCTCAATCGTTGCGCGAGGGCCGGCTGGTGAACCTGGACGCAGAACCTATGACGATAGCCGACGGCACGCGCACGACGAGCGTGGGCAACCTCAACTGGGAGATCATACGGGATGGGCTGAAGCGCATAGTCGAGGTGCCGGAGGAGAGGATAGCCGAGGGCCTGCGCGCACTCTACGCCTACGCCAACCTCAAGGTCGAGCCAACGGGGGCGCTGTCGGTGGGGGCCGCCCTCACCGAACCCGACCTGTTCAGGGGCAAGCGGGTGTGCCTGGTCGTAAGCGGCGGCAACGTGGACCCGGATACCTACGTGAGCGTGCTGCAAGGGAGCTAGAAGTCATCTGGAAAACGACAATGGTGGATTGGAGTACCCAAAGCCCCACCCATGTCATTTCGAGGGTAGCGAGAAATCTCGTCCTACAGCACCCAGGTATCACCTTTCTTACAACACCGAGTCCCGTAAGAATAGCGTCACATCCCGGTATAGGACGAGATTTCTCGCTGCGCTCGAAATGACATAGGGGGGCTTTGGGTGCTTAAGTTCAACTATCTGGTTTTTGAGAGGGCTTCTAGCAACTAGCCCCTTCCACACCTTGCCACGCGAGGGCACAGCTTCATACCTATTGGATTGGACAAAGAAGAGGGGAGGCCGGATAGCCTCCCCTCTTCTACTTTGCCTTATTTATGGCAGCCTACCCGTTAGTCGGCTTCGACACGTTCTTCGCAGTTGGGGAAGAAGGTGTTGCCCACTATCTTGGCAGCCTGCCCTCTCGTCACCTGCGCGTTCCACCGGAAGTAGGGGCGGTCCTGGTCATCACAAGGCTCGACAGGTCCACCACAGGGGTAGCCGGACATGACGCCTCTGTTGGTCAGGCGCATGATCCACTCGTAGAACTGGCTGCCCTGCCCCTCCTCGGGTACATCAGCGTAGTACTGCCCGCTCACCGCTTCCGAGAACCCTGCGGCGTTGGACACGATCTTGGCTAGCTGCCCCCTGGTAGCGTTTGCGTTCGGTAGGAATATCACAGGGTTGTCAGGGTTGCAGTCGTCCCCACTAGGACGCTCAGGGCACGGGTAGCCACTCATGATGCCCCTGTTGGTGAGGCGGTTGATGTAAGCGTAGTAAGGAGAGCCAGGAGGCACGTCGTTGTAGACCTGCTCGCCCGGGTCCTCGAAGAAGCCGGCAGCGTTGGACACCATCTTGGAGATTTGCCCGCGTGTGATATTCCTCTCGGCGTGGAACATGCCGTCAGGGAAGCCAGTGACGATGCCACGGCAGGCGAGGCACTGGATGAACTCGTAGAAGGTATCACCAGGCTGGTTGTCGGGGAAGTTGACCGTGCACACGGTAGCCGTGGCTTGAGGCGTGCTCGTCGCACCCGCCACCGTGCTGCTCGCAGCCACCGTAGCGGTGGAGCTTGCCGGTACGCTGGTGTTTGTGCTCGTAGGCACCGTACCTGTTGGGGTGGCGCTCGGTGGAGGGGTATTGGTCGCTGTACCGGTGCTGGTAGCGGTGTTGGTCGCTGTACCGGTACTAGTAGCGGTATTGGTCGATGTCGCGGTATTGGTTGCGGTGTTGGTCGCCGTGGGCGTAGCGGTGTCGGCTACGACATCACCACGTACGCAGAACGCCTGGTCCGGGCTGCTGTATGCGGGCAAGCAGGTAGTCCTGACGCCCCAATCGCTACAGCTTCCGCCGCGATACGCTGCCCTGTCGCCCGTTTGCGGTGTGTTTCCGGACCAGTACCAGTTACTGCCACCCTGGGCCTGTACCGACAGCCAGTAGGAGCCTGGACCAAGCAACGTCGGGGTGAAATTGAGCGTATAGATGTTGGTGCTGACGTCCTTCGTCACGCTACCCGGGTTCGGTATGCCGGTGTAGCTGACGACGACTGTGCCGGGTAAGGTACCGTTGTCATTGTAGATATACACGTTGAACAAGGGTGGCTCGGTGGTGCCCCCTACAGGACCGCCGTGTACGTCTATCTGGTTAATACTCCAGTTAGTACCGCCAGGCACGACGAAGTCATCGGCGGCCTGAGTACTGTTATTCGTAGTGGACAGGATCGTGTCCTGCGGGGCTTGCATCTGACAATACAGGCTGGGCTGCGCGATGTGTGTCGCGGTGGGTGTGGCGGTGGCGGTATTTGTGGCCGTGGGGGTGGCCGTCTGGTCTATCTGCACGCTGCCCTGGAGCCGGAACAACTGGTCCGGCGAACCGCCGTAAGTGCCTCCCGTGAAGCAGGTGCCGGACTTGCGGCCCCAGTTCGGGCAGGTGCCAATAACGGTGCCGCGCCATGCCGCGCCGCTGCCCGTCTGTACCGAGCGGCTGGTCCACTGCCAGGAATTACCTCCCACTGCCTGCACCGACACCCAGTAGGTGCCAGCGGTCAGGACGGTGGAGGGGATCGTAATGGTATAGGCCGGCTGGGTCCCAATGAAAGTGGCCAGGTTGGTATAACTGATTACCACGGTAGAGGGAAGGCCGTTGGGAGCGGTACCGGTATTGTTGTAGAAGGTCACGTTGAAGGAAGTTGGCTCAGTAGCGCCACCGATAAGGTTGCCGCCTACGTCAACTTCGTCAATGGTCCACGTCTGCCCGCCGGGCACGACAAAATCGTCGGCCGCCTGGCTGTGGCGGGTGTCAGTGCAGGGGCCGCTGGCGCAATACGAATAGACCGCTTCATTCGCGTTGTCGTACTGGTCGTACACGATGGCGTCGGGAGCGCTGGGTGCGCCAGGCAGGCTCTGCGCGGTCTTCTTGGCCGGCATCGCGGCGAAGGCCGCGCCCGCGGTCAAAGCCGCCACGAACGCCAGCATGAGCATGACGAACAGCGGCTTCACGTTTCTCCCTTGCAGATTCGATTCTTTCACGGTGTCCTCTCCTTCTCAATCCAACATGTGTTACATCTCGTCCCACACGTCTCCAGCTCACCGCGATATGCGGCGCCCAAACCGCGCGTGCCCGGCCCATACATGAGAGCAAGGCGTTTTTGTCACGGTGCTTATCGGGAGTGAGGACAGCAGTGCTAGCGCGGGACGAGGTAAATATCGGCCTTACGGACGAGCCAGGGTATGTGCAGTTCGGGAGGGGAGTTTATATAGGTTTGATGTAGGGAAGCTGTGTTACGTAGCGGTGTTGTGCACAATAGCCTAGCTGTCAGGATTGTAGCAGAGGATGAGGCGGCTGTCAATAAAAAGCAAGTGTGTATAGCTATCAATTTAGGGGCGGGCACCTCCCGTATGGGGCCGACCTGCATGGTGCCCATAAAGAAGAGAGGAGGCTCCATTGCCTCCTCTCTTGCCTTTCACCATTAGCTTAACCGCTACTCCTCCGAGACACGGCCCTCGCAGTTGGGGAAGAAGGTATTGCCTACTATCTTGGCAGCCTGTCCTCTGGTTACCTGCTCGTTCCACCTGAAGCAGGGGCGGTTCTCTTCGTCACAAGGCTCGCCAGGTCCGCCGCACGGGTAGCCTGACATGACACCCCTGTTGGTCAGGCGCATGATCCACTCGTAGAACTGGCTGCCCTGCCCTTCCTCTGGTACGTCAGCGTAGAACTGCCCGCTCACCGCCTCATTGAAGCCGATGGCATTGGACACGATCTTGGCTAGCTGCCCCCTGGTAGCGTTGGCGTTGGGCAGGAATATCACAGGGTTGTCAGGGTCGCAATCCCCACTCGGCCTCTCAGGGCAGGGGTAGCCACTCATGATGCCCCTGTTGGTGAGGCGGTTGATGTAAGCATAGTACGTGGAGCCGGGAGGTACGTCCTCGTAGATCTGATCGCCTGGGTCTTCGTTGAAGCCTGCGGCGTTCGACACCATCTTCGAGATCTGCCCGCGTGTGATATTGCGCTCGGCGTGGAACATGCCGTCAGGGAAGCCCGTAATGACACCACGGCATGCCAGGCACTGGATGAACTCGTAGAAGGTATCGCCGGGGTTGTTGTCGGGGAAGTCCACGGTGCAAGGTGTGGCCGAGACGGTCGTGGCGCTGGGTTGCGCCGTCTCGCTGGGCTGTGCTGTAGCACTGGGCTGTGCTGTAGCACTGGGCTGTGCCGTCGCGCTGGCTGTGGTGGTAGCTGTCGCCTGCACTATGCCGAACGGGAAGCACTCGGAGAACTCCGAGGTATTGTACTGCTCGTCGGTCAGCAGGGCCGTGAGGTAAAGGTTCCCCGGCAGCGCATAGTTCAGGGTGACGGTGAACGGAACGGTGCAACTGGCAGCCGTGGTGCTCACGACAGTCGAACCCAACGGCGTCTGCCCCTCGCCGTAGCCGGACGGGTCGCACTGGACGTTGGAGTAGACATGCACCAGGGTGTCAGTGCTCGTCATTGTGTTGACCGTGCCGGTGATGATGGTCTGCGTACCTGACACGGTAACGCCCTGGATCACGGGGAAGTTGAGCAGCGTATTGGCCCCGGTGTCGGGGTCGCAAGCGTCGTTCTGCGTAACGCCGTCGTCCTCCAGGTCTATGCCCAGGTCGTCATTGGCGGTGTTTTCCCCGTTCAGGTATATCTCGTTGCCGAAGATGCTGGCCCCGCGGGCAAGGTTGCCGGTGACCGCCACGCCGTCCTCGCCGTTATAGGCGATCACGTTCGAGCCGGGCGGGGGCGGGGGCGGATAGGTGCCACCTCCCCCACCGAGAGGGCTTTCGGCAGGCGCAAGCCCCTTGCCGATGAACGCGCCGATGAGGGTATCAGTGGCCTCGGTGACCCGTATACCCGCACCGCCGTTACCGAGCGGCCCCAACGTGGAGGCGTCCGTGCCGATGCGGTTGCCCTGTATCGAATTGCGGCAATTGGAGCAGCCCTCCGGGGCCATTGGAGCGCCCGGCCCCGCCATCGGAGGGCCAGGGTTGATGTTGATGCCGTCCCCTTCGTTGCCCGATATGACGTTGCCTACCAGCAGCCCTGCGCTGCCTATCTGGGTGCCCGCGGCATTTACCAGCTCCACTCCGTGCCCGCCGTTAGGCAGGGCCGCCATGCCGTCGAAGTCCGCGCCGATGACGTTGCCGTACACCTGGGTACCCGTGGTCCCGCCGATCAGGATGCCGTCTTCCGTATTGCCGGAGATTATGTTCGCGGGTTCATCACCACCGCCACCGCCCTTACCGTCAGGCGACGCGCTGGACTTGCGCCCGTTGTAGGCGGCTCCGGCCCTGCCGGGAAGCTCCTCGTAAGCGCCGATGGCGTTGTCCGCCTCGTTGACGAACACGCCGTTAGCGCCGTTGGGTATGGCCTCGCTGAAGGTAACATCGGTGCCGATGCCGTTGTAGAGCACGAGCGAATCATCGGTGTTCAGGTAGATACCGTTCTCGCCGTTGCCGGAGATGAGGTTGAAAAACGTACCGCCGACGACCACGGGTACCTGCCCGGCACCGTTCAGGTAAATGCCGTTCTCGGTGTTGGATATGGCCGCCGTACCGCTGATGTTGGTGCCGATATAGTTGCCGGTGATGAAGTTACCGTAGGATCCCAGGCCGTCGGGGGCTTGCGGGCCGTCAGCGCGGTCGTCGTTGACAAAATCGGTGAACTCGATGCCGTCGCTGCCGTTCCCCGAAATCAGGTTGTAGGAG
>DASVQO010000367.1:0-12302 GCA_036389075.1 Chloroflexia bacterium
GCGGCCCATCAGGATGAGGGCGATAATCAGGGTGGAGGTGTCGTAGTAGGCTTCGGGCACCAGGCCCGCGCCCCGCACCGCGCCGGGGAAGAACGTCAGGAAGGCGCTGTACAGGTAAGCCGCCGAGGTGCCCACCGCGATGAGGGTGTTCATATTGGTGGACAGGTGGCGGGCGGCCATAATCGCGCCCTTGTAGAACTGCCAGCCCGCCCAGAACTGCACCGGGGTCGCGAGCGCGAACATCACGAGGTTGCGCGCCTCCATCGACATGGGCAGAGGCAGGAACATTATCGCCATGATGAGCAGACCGGCCCCCAGGCTCACGGCGAACTTTGCGCGGACCGTGTTCAGCTCCCGCCGCCTGCGCTCGGCCTCCATATCGACGGGGGCACTGTCGGCACCCTCAGACGTGGAGGCTGCGATGGCCTTCTGCTCGGCGCGGATGGCGTACCCCGCCCTCTCGACCGCCTTGCTCATCTCGGCATGCCCCAGCATGGCCGGGTTGTACTTCACCGTGGCCCGCTCGGTCGCCAGGTTCACCGCCACGCTCTCTACTCCGGGCAGCTTCACGAGGGACTTCTCCACTCGGCGCACGCAACTGGCGCAGGTCATGCCCTCAATCGGCAGTATTTCTTCCTGGAGCGGCACCGAATAGCCCGCCCTCTCCACAGCGGAGATGAGGGCAGCCACATCGGCGGTGGAGGGGTCGTATTTTACCGTGGCCCGCTCCGTCGCCAGGTTCACGCCCGCGCTGCGCACTCCCTCGACCTTCGCGAGGGACTTCTCCACTCGGCGCACGCAGCTAGCGCAGGTCATACCGCCTATGGGCAGCGTGACCTCCAATTCGTTCGCACCGGTGGGCGCGACATTAGTAGAAGGGACTTGACCTTCTGCTTCTTGCTTTTCTACTTGTTCTATAGCCATTGTCGTGTGCTTTCCGTTAGCGTTGCGCCAGGTCGAACAACTCGCCAAGCTCGCTCAATACCTCTTCGTCGCGCCCCTCGTGTATGCCCTCTATCACGCAGGACTTCAGGTGGCCGTGCAGCAGCAGGCTCTCGAACTTGTCGATAGCGCGCTGCACCGCGTAAGTCTGCTTGAGGACATCCACGCAATATTGGTCTTCCTCGACCATCTTGCGGATGCCCTTAAGGTGGCCCTCGATGTAGGCCAGGCGCTTCAGTACTTCCTGTTTGTTTGTGTTCATAGCATGTATCCCCTGTGTAATACCCTACCCCCCCGGAGGGGGTCTTATGGCAAAGTATAACCCTTCCTTCGAGCGATGTCAAGGCAAGAACCAGGGTACATTATGTCGTACCCTGGTCCTCTTTGTACTCTCTAAACCACCCCTAAACTTTGCGCGTCCTTTGCGTCCTTTGCGTCTTTGCGTTTTCGTCTCTTGGCGTTCCGGTCTTGCTTAGGGCTGGTACGCGTCCTCTACGCTCTTGCTGTCGGGCTGCCCATACAGCTCGGGGTGGCGGTAGTAGCCGCGTTCGATGTCGGGCTTGTCCTGCTCGACGGCGGGCTGGTTCTTTTCGGCGTAGGGGTCCTTGCGCACGCCCGTCACCTGCCAGGAGACTTTCACGTTCGGCTTGTCGGTCTTGATCGTGAAGCTGTTCTTCTGGATCTCGGTGGACACTATAGCCTGCGCGAAGGTGCCTATCACGGTCAGCTGGTAGCGGAAGTCTTTGTTCAGCGACTCCACGTAGGAGGGCAGCGTCACGGTGGCATCGCCGGTGGCGTTGGTGGTGACGTTGCCGTTGTAGACGTTCATCGCCTCGGGGCCTGACACGGCTGACATATTGAGGTACTTGTTAGCCGGGTCCTGCGGGTGGTCGATCGTGTAGGTGCCCAGCGAGGCGGTGCCGGTGCCCCGCGTGTTGGTGGACCCCGAGAAGTAGGCCGCATAGCCGCCGTTCGTGTTCTCGCCGAACACCGCCGCGAAGATGCCTGTATTGGCGTTGGTGCGCCCGGCCACGCCGAAGCCCCCGTTCGTATTGAGGCCGTACACGCCGCTGTCCGTGCTGGAGCTGGACTGGCCCATGACGCCGTTGTCCCCGCCGCTGTCGCCAAGCACGCCGATGCCGTTCGTGCTGCGCCCCGTGACGCCGAGGCCGTCGCCCGTGTGGAGGCCGTACACGCCGCTGCGCCCGGAGGTGCCGTTGCGGCCCACGATGGCGTCGGCGTTGCCGGTGGTCTCGCCGTGCAGCGCCTGGCCGCCCGACCGCGCCCACACGCCGTAGCCGTTACCCGTCACGTCTGCGTAGACGCCGAAGCCGCCCCCGGTGTTGCGTGCGAGCACGGCGCTGCGGTTGGAGGCCGCCGCGAGGGCCGATATGGCGTCGCCGCTGCTGCTTTCGCCGTACAGCGCGATGCCGTCGAGCACGGTGGTGCGCGAGTAGAGCGGCAGGGCCGAGGTAGACGTGTTGATGAAGATGCCCGGCTGGGTGCGGGCCGCGTCTATGAACTTGGTCATCTGCTGGCGCGTAACGGCGCTGTTAGGGCGGAAGTAGGGCCTGCTGGATGCGTCGCACGGCTCACCTGCGCCTCCACATGTGTAGCCGGTAACGATGTCCTCCCGGTAGAGAGTATTAGCGTAATTGTAGAAGGGGTTGGACGGCATAACGTCCGCGAAACACCGGCCGTCGGGCGGGCAGGCTGCCTGGGGCGACATACGCTCGGGCTTCGGCTGGGGCGACTGGGCCGAAGCCGTGCTCCAGGTGCCGCTCGCCGCCACGAACGCGGCCAGCACCAGGGCTAGGGCGACGGCCACCAGCCGTGAAGAGTACCGCCGCTTGCTTATGGCGGCCCGTGTCTTATTGTTGTTTTTCATTGTAGTGTCTCCTTTCCTCCTGCTCCCACGATGTAAATGCAAACAAAGCAAACCTGATTGGCTCGCCACCATTCTATGACACTTTCGTGGCGCACACCCTCCAAATTCGCATCCAATATGCCGGGCAGATTCCCGGCAGCGCGGCCAGGCGGCAAACACGACTGGCCGAGGACTCCCGTCGCGCATCTGTGACCCGACGCCATCCTTAAACGGGCCAATGACGCAGTGGTCGCACCCTGGAAGAAAGATCACGTCTGATGGGAGAATTTGGAGGAGAATGCAGGAATGCGGAGGGAGGAGAGGAGCACCCAAAGCCCCTTCTGTCATTCAGAACGCAGTGAAGAATCTAAAGAAGCCGGTACACGGACGCTGCGGCACCACTCGCAATGTTGCAGGCATTCAACATACAGGCAGGAGCAGCATCCTGGATTCTTCACTGCGTTCAGAATGACAGGGAGGGGCTTTGGGTGCTCGTCTTCGGCACTTTTACGCTTCGAGCGCTTGCTATTTCTGCGCCTGGGCCTACTTATAGGCCGAAAGTTGTATCCCTTTGTATCGCTTTTTGTCCATCTTTTGTATGACCCACAGGTGCAGGTTTTATGGTTTACTAAGATATCAGCAAAAGCAAAGCAGTCCCATAAAAGCAACAGCAATAAGAACACATCAGCAAGTGACCATAAAGGCGGAAGTAGATTATGTAGCGGCCCTACCCGGGAGACGAGGGTCAAGTTCCGAAGATCGGCTCCGGAAACGGGTTACGTAAGACGCATTATCAAAAACCGATATAAAAAGAAAGTAAAGGAAGAAGAGAATGCATTCAAAGGGTACACAGCACAGGCGCGCCCGCATGGCTCTCGCGGCCGCCGCTTTCTCGGTCATGGCGCTTGGGGCCGCACTTGGCACGCAACACGCCCTGGGCGCTCCCACCACCGCCACCACCTTCACGGTTACCAATACCAACGACAGCAGCACAGGCTCCCTCCGCCAGGCCATCCTCAACGCCAACGCCAATCCAGGGGCCGACACGATCAACTTCAACATCCCCGGCGACGGCGTGCACCGCATCACCCCCGTCACCGCGCTCCCCGGCATCAGCGAAGCCGTGACCATCGACGGCTACACCCAGCCGGGCGCGAGCGCCAACACTAACCCTTTCGGCCAGGGCCTCAACTCCACACTGCTGATCGAGCTAGACGGCGCGAACATCGGGGAGTCGGGGCTGGTGGTCGGCGCCTCCAACACCGTGATTCGCGGCCTGGTGTTGAACGGCTTCAGAAACCAGGGCTCGTACCAGAGCGCCATTTATGTAAACGCCACCAACGTCAAGATAGAGGGTAACTACATCGGCACCAACGCGGCCGGTAACGCGGCGGACGGCAATATTACCGGCGTCCAGCTACAGGCCGGCGGCAACACTATTGGCGGCACCACTCCCGCCGCGCGCAATCTCATCTCAGGCAACACGCAGGGCATTTACATCATCCCCTCCTCCGCGAACCACGTCGAAGGCAACCTCATCGGCACGAGCCGGGACGGCAACAGCGACCTGGGCAACACCACCTACGGAGTGCAAATCATCGCCTCCGGCAATTTCATAGGGGGCACCGCCCCGGGCGCGGGCAACGTCATCTCCGGCAACAACCTCGACGGCGTAGCGATATTTGAGGACGCTGTATCGTCTAACAGCAACGTCGTGGCAGGCAACTACATCGGCACCAACGCGGCAGGCACCGCCGCCGTGGGCAACGGGCAGCGGGGCGTATTAGTCGATGGCCTGGGCTTCGGCGCGACCGGCAACACCATCGGCGGCACCAACGCGGGGGCGCGGAACGTCATCTCCGGCAACGGGGGGCCGGGCGTACAGTTCGCCCGCGTGCCGGGCGGCGGCCAGGTGTCGGGCAACTACATCGGCACCAACGCGGCAGGCACCGGGGCTATTCCTAACGGCGAGGGCGGATTGCTCATCAACGACTCCGCGGCTGTGGTCGTGGGCGGCACGGCGAGCGGCTCGGGCAACGTCATCTCCGGCAACACCGGCAACGGCCTGTCGCTGCTAGGCCAGGCGGACGGCAACACTATCCAGGGCAACTACATCGGCACCGGCGCGGCGGGCACCACCGACGTGGGCAACACCGAGAACGGCATCTACATCGCCCCCGTGCACCCCGACCACAACCTTATCGGCGGCACAGCTTCGGGCGCGCGCAACGTCATCTCGGGCAACAACCAGAATGGCATCTTGATTGACGGCGACGTGGTAGCGGCGAACATTTACACCCGCATCGAAGGCAACTACATCGGCACCAACGCCGCAGGGACCGCCGCCATCGCCAACTCCCTGTCGGGTGTGAACCTCTTAGACGCGGCGGGCGTGACGGTGGGTGGCAGCACACCAGGCTCCGGCAACGTCATCTCCGGCAACACACAGGACGGGGTGCGCATCGGCGGCCTGGGCACATCGTTCGACACGGTGCAAGGCAACCTGCTCGGCACCAACGCGGCGGGCACGGCTGCTGTACCCAACGGCCTGTCGGGGCTGAGGCTAGCTAGTGGCTCCCAGATCAACGTCGTAGGCGGCACTTCCTCAGCCACGCGTAACGTCATGTCGGGCAACGCGGGCGCGGGCATCATCGTGGAGGAGAACGCCCACAACAACGACATCACGGGCAACTACATAGGCGCGGCCCCCGACGGCACCACCGCGCTGGGTAACGTGGGCGCGGGCGTGGTCGTCAGCGGCACGAATACCAGCCTGGGCGGCACGGAAGCGGGCAAGGCCAACCTGATAGCCTTCAACGGCACCAACGGCGTGCAGGTACGCTTCGGCACAGGCAACAGACTGCTCAGCAACTCGATCCACTCGAACGGCACTCTCGGTATCGACCTGCTACCGGCGGGCGTCACACCCAACGACAGCGGCGACGGCGACAACGGCCCCAACGGCCTGCAAAACTACCCGGTGCTCAACACCGTCACGCTATCCGGCGGCAACACGCTCGTATCGGGCACGCTCAACAGCAGGCCCTCCATTACCTACACGTTGCAGTTCTTCTACAACCCTGCCTGCGACTCTTCCGGCAGCGGCGAGGGCAAGACCCTGCTTGGTACCGCCGCGGTCACTACGGACGGGGCGGGTAACGCCAGCTTCAACCTGACGCTCCCGCAGGCCGCCCAGGGTTCGTTCGTCAGCGCCACGGCCACCGACGATGCGGGCAACACGTCCGAGTTCTCCGTCTGCAAGCAGGCGACCGGCACGGCAGTCGCTACCGCCACCAGCACGGCCACCACTCAGGCGGGCAGCACCGCCACGAACACACCTGCGGGCAGCACCGCTACTAATACCCCGGTGGGCGGCGCGACCAACACCCCCGGTGCATCCGCCACGGCTACCAGCCAGGGCAACAGCAGCGCGACCCCCGGCGCGGGCAACCCGTCGAGCACGCCCACAGCCACGGCGACCGAGACAACGACCACCGGCCCCTGCACCGTCAGCTTCCCCGACGTGCCACAAGGCTCCACCTTCTACGACTACGTGCGCTGCCTCGCCTGCCGGGGCATCATCGGCGGCTTCTCGGACGGCACCTTCAGGCCCAACGAGCGGGTGACCAGGGGCCAGCTTTCCAAGATCATAGCCAACGCGGCGGGTTTCACCGAGGCCCCGGGCGAGCAGGTGTTCGAGGATGTCGCGCCGGGCAGCCCCTTCTACGACTACGTGCAGAGGCTCTATCACAGGGGCGTGATTGACGGCTACAGGTGCGGTGGCGCGGGCGAACCTTGCCATGCCGGTAATCCCCCCTACTTCCGCCCCAACAGCAACGCCACACGCGGCCAGATCTCCAAGATTGTGGCTATCGCCGCAGGCTACCAGGACCCCACTTCCGCACAGTCGTTCGCGGACGTGCCGCCGGGCAGCACCTTCCACACCTGGATCGAGAACCTCACTTCGCGCCAGGTAATGAGCGGCTACCCCTGCGGCGGCCCCGGCGAGCCGTGCACCGACAACAAGCCCTACTTCCGCCCTGGCTCCAACGCCACACGGGGCCAGCTCGCCAAGATTGTCTCCAACACCTTCTTCCCCAACTGCCAGATTCCTTAGCGTTGAGAGACGAATACGCCAAGACGCCAAGACGCCAAGAACCACGCCAAGATAAGGATTGTGGGTAAGGCACGGAGAGGACCAGGGTACCGCATTTGTACCCTGGTCCTCTTTGAACTCTCCAAACCCTTTACTTACTTGGCGTGGTCCTTGGCGTCTTGGCGTCTTGGCGTTTTCGTCTCCTGCTTATTTCCCTGAAGCATAGTCTTTGACGGCAAGGTAGGCGGGGCGTTTGGTGCCGTCGCGGCGGAGGAGGCTCCAGCCTATGCGCTCGTCGGTGTCGTCGGTGGAGACGTTTGGGAGGGCGAAGTTCAGGTTGAACAGGAGCATTGGGCCCATCCAGGGGTAGCGGTCGCGGCCCATGCGAAAGGCGCGGGCTATGTAGTCGGCCTGCTCCTGCTCGCTGTTCTGAGCCGCGTACTCAAAGCCCTCCGCGGGCTTCTCCACGCTAGTCCAGCCGAACTCGGTCAGCCAGATTTGCTTCTGCCCGTCGCCGTTGTCGAGCATGACCTGCCGCAACTGCTCCACGCGCCTGAAGTAGAAGCTGGCGTGGTCGGTCCAGCCGGGACCGGGGCCGGGCTGCTCGGGGTAGAGCGCCTCAGGCGGGTTGGCGTTCGAGCCCGGGTGCGCCCCCAGCACGTCGAAGTAGCCCTTTAGCTCACCGCTGTTGTAAGCGTACAGCCTGCGCAGGAACTCCACGTCGTCCACGGCCTTGTAGGGGTCATTGAGGCCGGTTGGCGTGAGCGCGCCCAATACGACCACGGCCCTGGGATCGACCGCTTTGACGGCGTTGTAGCCGATCTTCAGGAGCGCGCCGTAGTGGGAGGTAGAGGCGTACAGGCCGGTCTCGTGGGCGAAGTTCGGTTCGTTCCACACCTGGTACCCGGCTACCTTGCCCTTGTAGCGTTGGGCCACCACCGTCATGAACCGCCCGAAGTCCTCCGGGTCTTTGGGGTAGCCCACCCTGTCGGTGGCCCAGGCCCATTCCGGGGCGTGCACCGGGTGCAGCACCACGTACAGCCCCGCCTTGCTCATGGCCTCCACCGCCCTGTCCAACTTCTCCCACTTGTAGACGCCCTTCTGAGGCTCTACCTGGTACCAGGATAGCTGGTGCAGCACCCATTTGGCCTTCAGGTCCTGCACCATGTCTACTACGGGCTTGGGGTCGTTCTCGTAAATCCAGACGTTCAGGCCCGCGGCGGCGTGCGGCCCTGCCAGGAGCGGATAGTGCTGCGGACCCGCCGATATACCCACCTGCCGTACGCCCTGCGATGCCGCCTGCTCCCCGGCTACCTCGCTCTTGTAGCGGAAGGTACCCAACTGCGACAGGAGCACGTCGTAAGGAGGCTTGTTCTCAGGGTGCAACTCGAACACCGCCCTCTCGAAGTACTGCACCCTGTACGTCTTGCCGTCTAACGGCGACTTCTCCATGAACTCGTCCGATATGGGGAAGCCTTGCTGCGCCAGCCCACCGCTCTCCTGCCAGTATTGTAGGAAACGCCCGCCTACCCGCTTGCCTGTCTCCTTGAACAGCGCCGAGCCTGGGCTTGTGTTGGGCTGCTGACCGGGCGCGCCTGCCGGGTACTTCTGCTTGTACAGGAAGTTGCCCAGCAGCGACAGGAGCACGTCGTTCGGCGGCTGGTTTTCGGGGTGCATCTCGAACACGGCCCGCTCGAAGTACTGCACCGTGTAGACCTTACCGTCGGTGTCGCTTTTCTCGGCCATCTCCTCCGAGATGGGGAAGCCTTGTTGTGGTAGCCCTCCGTGAGCCTCCCAGTATTGCAGGAACTTGCCCCGCAACGTCTTGCCCGTCTCCGCGAAGGTGCGGGCAGCCGGCACGGAGGGGGCGGTGTCGGAGCCGTCGGGGCCGCGCACGTCAACGTCACCCTGCATATTGGCGTGCCACTCGCAGAAGTAGTGGTACTTGCCCGGGGTGGTAAAGACAAACTGCGCGGTCTTGCCGGGAGTGAGCACTACCGATACGAACGCCTCGGGGCCTCGGTCGATGGCGATATTGTGGGTGTCCTTGCCCGTATTCGTCCAGGTGACGGTCGTGCCCGCCTCGACGTTCAGCGCGGTGGGAGTGTAGCTGTAATCGGCTATACGTACCTGTACATCCTGGGCGAGGGTGGGGGCGGCAGAGTAGGATGATGAAACGTGGAGGGAGGCGGCCAACATGAGGAATGAACAGACGACGAGAGCGAGCTTGCTCACCCTGGAGAAAGCTCTTAAAGGGCCAAGCATAACTAAACCTCCGAACTGCCTTTGGTCGTGGGGACTTGCTGGGAGGACAGGTTGGGAGGACCGAAATGGGGGAACCAGTTGTTATGCGGGCAGGCGGGGTGTGAAGGAAAGAGGGAGGCGGGCCGCAAGATGGGGGGAGGCACATACCTGTACGGAGGTGGTTACAGAGGGTGCTACCGCGTACGAGGCAAAACAAAAGGCGCGACCACGCAGGGACCGCGCCTTCTCTACTCTGCTACTTTAGTGCGGCGGCACTGCTCAATGGCCGTGAGTCTGTCCGTCGTGTCCTGTGTGACCTACCGGATCGCCGTGTCCGCCATGCCCGCCGTGCTTGCCGTGTACGACCGCGTGCCCGCGACCCTGGCGGATCAGCCACAGGTTGACCGGGAAGGCCACCGCGAAAGCAATCGCCAGCGCGACGGCCAGGCTGCCCCAGAACAGCAGGCTTGTAAGCCCGGCGTCCATAGCGCCAGGTATCAGCAGGATGATGGCGTTGTCCACGACCTCCATGACGACGATTGACAGGGTATCAGCCGCGAACGCCAGGCGCAGGGCCTCTGACAGCCCTACCCCACCCGCCAGCAGCGGCCGCAACGTCAGACCATAGCCGAAGATGAACGCCAGCACCACCGCCAGCGCAATGGAGGGCAGATCGTGCCAGCCCAGCGCGCTAGAGATCACCAACCCGAGCACTTCGCCGATGCCGCAGCCCGTCAAACAATGCACCGTCGCGCTCAACGCCAACCTCGCGGGGGATGGTGCCACGTGCCCTCCCGCCGCGCCGTGTGCCGCCCCATGTCCTTGCATGACTACCCCCTACAGCATACTTTGCATCCCTACTTGACCTGCCGTCGAAGATTAGGATATAGGGCGGGCGGTCCGGTGTACACCACCGAAAGATGTACATCCGGGGCCAAAAAGCGAGTGCGACACCATAACGGCATCGCACCCTGTCTCACTATTTTACCGGTGGGCACCGCCCGGGCAAGAGGGCGGTGTTACCGCTCTTTCGCCGGTTCGGCTACCCCGTCGTCGGTCTGCGCGCGGTCGCCCGCTACGCCGACCAATTCGGCACCTTCCACGTTAGGAGCAATCGCGTCCCACTCGCCGTCGGTCTCGAAGCTATGCCACGAGAACTCCACAAAGGTACCGCCACAATCCAGGCCATCAGGTTCCACTGCTTACCTCCTTCAATGTGCGGCCGCGACTCTGCAGCCGTTGAAAACGTACCTCGCAACGCTGAGAGGCGGAGCGAACAGCTAACTTTACTCACTAGCAATTTCCGTACCCGTGCCGGGAACGCGAAGTAGGAGGGCTACATAGTAACCCTCCCCTTGACGTCTCACTATCTGGTTTTAGCTACTGCTTACCCGCAGAGGTAGGTGCTGACCCAGCCGGTCCGAGTGGTCTGCCGTAGAGCGGCCACTTGCCCGTCGAGTTCGGCAGCCGCCGCGAGATCGGCCAGCACCACGTTGCGCACGTTGATGCCCTGGCGCTGCGCCTGCTGGAGGTAGTGCGGGGCTGACGTGCTCTGCGTCGTGGCGTTCATGGCGATTGCCCCGCGAGGGCCTACGACACTGGCACCGGTCAGGGCATCTCGCAAGCTGCCCCCGGCCGCGCGGTCGATGGCCGAGGCAATCAGGCCGCCCGTCTCGTAACCGAGCACCGCGAACGCGTCGGGCGACTTGCCGGTCTTGTGCTGGTAGGCGGTGATGAAGGCCTGGTTCTCGGCGGTGTTGAGGCTGGCGGCCCAGGGCAGAGAGGTCGTGACACCGGCGGCAGCCGAGCCGACCGAATTGACGACCGCCTGGTCCACCAGGAACGCCGTACCGACCAGCGGCACCGACCGCGACAGCCCGGCGCGAGCGTAGGCATTCAGCAGATCGACCGCGGCCTGCCCGTAGTAGCTGGCGAACACCACGCTCGGCTTGGCCTGCTTGATCACGGACATGAGGGACGAGAGGCCCAAGTCGCTGTTGGGGCGGTGAGTCACATGGGTGGAGTGCACCTGGCCCCCACCGGCCTCGAAGCCCATGCGGAAGGCATAGAGGGTATCGTAGCCGCTGTCGTAGTACGACGAGGCCATGACCGCCGTGCGGCCCAGGGCCGTAGCCGCCCACTTCCCGAGCGCCCAGTTGGCCTGCCACATGCCCATCGTGTGATGGAAGATGTAGGAGCTGTGCTCGTCGGCCCGGGCCACGTTCTCGCCGAGGCTGCTCGCGATGAAGGCCGTCTTTGAGGCTTCGAGGATGGGAACGAGGGTGTCTGCCACACTGGGGTTCACCAGGCCGACCATCAGGTCGATCTTCTGCGACTTGAGCATCGCCCTGGCCTCTTGCTTGGCTTGCCCGCAGCAAGTGCCGACCGCGGCGGAGACCACGCTGATCCCCTTGCGGCCCGCCTGGTTGAGATAGAGATCGAGACCCGCCAGGAAGTTCGCGCCAAGCTTGGGATAGGCGCTGGACTGGGGCAGGAGCACTCCGACGGTGCGGCGCTCTGTGGCCCTGGAAGAAACCGACGATAAGATCGATGCCGCCCCGGTCGATTGCGCGGCAGCCCCGGGCGCTTTGGCCAGTATGGGCAATGCAAGCGCAGCCCCCGCCAGTTTGCCGGCGTTCACCAGGAAATCGCGGCGGTTATAGCCGCCGGCATCCGTATGCCCGCTCTGTTTACCTTTCATGCTTTTCTCCATTTAGTGAGACACTAGAATATCAGGACGCAAAATAGGCAGGCACAATAGCCTGGCTGTCTTAGAGTCCATAACTGCTGCAATAGTAGCACCGATTGCGGCAATTGTCAATGCCCAAAATTGCATAAAATCGGGGCGTCTCAGCGCGTTTTTGGCACCGGATGCGCACGTGGTGAGTAAAACGAGTAGTTGTGCTACCGGTACTAGCAGAAGGTCAAACTTGCAGGAGGCACGAAGTCGAGGAAAAGTCGTTGCTTGGTCTTTGGCGCAGTCGTTCAATACCATGCAGGCGGGGCGAATGTAGCACCTCGCTTGCTATTCATGGTCTGCGCGTTACTGGTTATCAATGACCGAGGGCTGAGTAGCCGGGTGGGCCGGAACGCCACGGCATCATTAGCTCTCCTCCAGCGCGTAAGTTACGGCCTGGTCCACACCCATCGCCA
>DASVQO010000368.1:0-13370 GCA_036389075.1 Chloroflexia bacterium
ATGAAACGTGGGGGGTGACGAGTTGTTGGGTGTTAGTTGTTGGTTGTTAGTGAAGAGACGTATGCCCTGTGGCTGAAGCCACGGACTGACAAGAAGCAAAGTCTCCTTCGGAGACTACATTCAGGTTTCTCAGTCTCCGAAGGAGACTTTGCTTCTTGTCAGCCCGCCAATTCATTGGCAGGGCGACCATGCAGGGCCCTCCCGCGCACAGCATGCACCACTAACAACTAACAACTAACAACTTCTCACCCCTCAGTTTGGAGGAGCATGGCAAACGAGATTGCCCTTAACACGACCCTTAACATCGAGACGGTGCAGGCGGGAGAGCAGCCGCGTCTCGTATATTTGCTCGTGGACGTGAGGCCGGGCGAGGGTGGCGTAACGGCGCAGGCCCCGGTGAACATGGCCGTGGTGCTCGACGTGAGCGAGTCGATGCGTCTGCCTGTGCTCACGCAAGCCCAGTTCAAGGAGCTTAGCGCCCTAGGCCACGTGCAGCAGACGGTGTCGGACGGCGTACCCGTTTGGACCTTCAGGACCATTCCGGCGCACATACGCGAGCAGGCACCCTCCAACCTGGAAGCGGTGCAGTCGGCCGTGTCCCAGGCCGCTACCCACTTCGAGGCGGGCGACCGCATCTCGCTGGTGGCGTTCGCGGACCGCGCGGAGGTGTTGCTTCGCGGCCTGGGCGGGAACGAGACTTCGCAGCTTTTGGACGCGGTGTCGCAGTTGAGCACCCAGCAACTCGGGGACAATACGGAGATAGCCGAGGGGCTCCGGGCGGGGCTTGCCGAGGTGCTAAGGGCGACCTCGCCCGAGATGGTGAACCGCGTGCTGGTGCTCACCGACGGCTTCACCCGCGACCCGGAGCGCGTGCTCGAACTGGCGACCCAGGCCCGCAAGTCGAGGATCGCGGTGAGTACGCTCGGCATTGGCAGCGATTTCAACGAGCGCCTGCTCGTAGAGATGGCGGACGCCAGCCTGGGCAACGCCTACTTCGCCCGCGTGCCGAAAGATATACCTCCGGCCTTCCAGCAGGAGCTTGCGGCCGTGCAGTCGGTCACTCTGCGCAACGTGGATATACAGGTGCGGCTCAGCGCGGGGGTGGAGTTGAGGCGGGCCTACAGGGTGCGCCCGGCCATTGCGGCGGTAGTGGACGCGAGGAAGCAGGGCCGCACCGTTGCCGTCTCTATGGGCGACCTGGACCCCGCCAACCCCCCCGCGCTCCTCCTGGAGTTGATCGTGCCCACCCAGCCGCGCGGCACCTTCCGCATCGCGGGCATCTCGGTGAACCACCAGACGCCCACCGGCAGCCAGGTGGCCGCTACCAGCGACGTAGTAGTTCGTTACTCTATGTCGAAGGAGCGGGAGGAGCCTAACCCCACCGTCATGAACACGGTGGAGAAAGTCACAGCTTATGTGTTGCAGACCCGCGCCCTCAACGACATGGCCGCCGGTAACATCTCCGCCGCCACCCAGCGCCTGCGTGCCGCCGCCACCCGTCTGCTTACAGTGGGCGAGACGGACCTTGCAGAGGCAGTCGAGGCCGAAGCGGCCCGCCTCGAAAGCAGCGGCCAGGTCTCCCCGGAGGGTGCCAAAGAGATACGCTATGCCACGCGCAAGCTGACGCAGCGGCTGGAAGCCTGAGCAAGTAATTACGAATTACGAATTACGAGTTACGAGCGCCCGTCCGATAACGGCGGTATTTGAAACATGATATTATGGTAGCGGCAAGACCTTGGAGCCGTAATTCGTAATTCGTAATTCGTAATTCCGCCAGGCGTAACATTGGCCGCCGCCCCAACGTATAGGTTTTTGTAATGCTAATCTGTCCGCTGTGTGGCAAATACAACTCCGACGATAAGCGCAACTGCGAGGCGTGCGGGGCGTTCCTGGGGCAGGCCGAGCGGGTCGCGGCCCCTGTTCCTGCTGTGCCCGTGGCCGTCAACGGCTCGTCAAGCTTGGAGGGGGCGTTCAGCGGGCCGATGTGCCCCGTGTGCCGCCGACCCAACCGCGCTACGTCGGCTTTCTGCGCCCACTGCGGACACCGCCTGCGCTCGAACAGCGCCGCCGACCCGGTATACGCCATGCCCCACGTGGCGGCTCCTCCTTCGGTCGCTAGCGGGCTACCCCCGGCGCCCGTCGTTTCAGTGGCCGCCGATGTGACGGGCAACCTACCGACGGGTACCGTGTTGAAGCGCCAGTACCGCATCCTTCGAAAAGTGGCCCAGGGCGGTATGGGGGCCGTTTACGAGAGCACCGAGTTGCAGGGGCCGACGGGCAACCGCCGCGCCATCAAGGAGATAAGCCCCGCAGCACTGCCCCCCGGAGAGCGCACTCAGGCCGTGGCCGACTTCCGCCGCGAGGCGCAGATGCTCGCCCGCCTGCAACACAGCAACCTCGTGAAGGTAGTCGAGACGTTCGAGGAGCTGGGTAAGCACTTCCTGGTCATGGAGTTCGTGCCCGGTCGCACCCTGCTGAACGTGCTGGACCTGGCGGGTGGGCCGCTTGCTGAAGAGAGGGTAATGGTCTGGGCCAGGCAGATGATCGACGTGATCCAGTACTTGCACAGCCAGGACCCGCCCATCATCTACCGCGACCTCAAGCCCGCCAACATCATGCTGGTCGAGGGCACCGAGCTTATCAAGCTGATAGACTTCGGGATCGCGCGCCTGCACAAGGCGGGTAAGACCTCCGATACGGAGGCATTCGGCACGGCGGGTTACGCCCCACCCGAACAGTACGGCAAAGGGCAGACGGACCAGAGGTCCGACATTTACGCGTTCGCCGCCACGCTGCACCACCTACTTACCAACCGCGACCCCAGTCTCAACCCGTTTAACTGGCTCTCTATCCGGCGGTACAATCCGGGTGTGTCGGTGCGCGTCGATACCGCGCTCATGCAGGCGCTCAACCTGGACCCGCAAAAGCGCTTCCAGTCGGTAGAGGCATTCGCGCAGGCGCTGGGGCTGGAGGGTGCGTTCGCCCCCAGGTCCAGGCCCCTACAGGAGCCAACGGCCCCCGCCCCTGCCTCGCCTGTGCCCACCAGGAGCAAAGCCAACGGGCAGACGAAAAAGAAAGCGCAAAGCACGGCGGTAGCCGATGCCTTACCCGTCGGCGCTCTGCCTCAGTCGATGCTGCCGCCGCGCGCCGAGCCTGCCGTGGCTGCGATGCCCGTGGCCGCCAGCATCGCGGCTGCCATACCGTTTGCGCCGGCACCCGCCGCACCCGCGACAGCAGCGACCCCAACGAACAACGCTGGGGCGTTCGGCAAGTTAGCACAGGCCGATGCCACGACTGCCACCGCCCTACCCCCCGCCCCGGACATTGTAACGCCTACCACGACAACGGCAACTACAGGGTGGGAGCCGGCCGCGCGCATCGAGGTCGAGGACGCTACAACCCCGGTGCCCACACCCGCCCCACCAAAGCCGCAGCCCTCCGAGGTGAGGGTACCGGGGAGCAACGGCAGCACGGGCGCGTCCGGCCTGGTTATTTCGGACAGGCTGATCGACCTGGGGGAGACCCGCTGGAACCGGGGGCCGGTGAAGCGCATCCAGCTAAGCAGCGTGGGAGGGCAACGCCTGGAAGGCACCGTCATCGCCAGCCAGCCCTGGATAGCCTACAGCCCGGACCATTTCAAGGGCAACGCGGCCACGATTGAGGTCAAAGTGAAGCGGGGGCAACTGCGTTTTGGCCGGGTGCAGTTGCAGGTACCCAATCTTTTCGCTATGATATGGACGCGCACGCGTAGGTGGCTGCCGTTCTTCGGCTTCTGGTTCTGGCTCCTGCTCCTGGTTGCCAGTTCGTTGGGACGCACCCTGCTGTGGGCGATGGCGGGGGCCGTAACGCTCCTCGTGGTTGCCGAGGCCCTGCTCTTGCTTTGGTCCTGGCATGTGAAAATGCTGGTGCCCGCCGAGCGGCTCCATACGGGGCGCTTGCTGGTGAAGAGTGCCGGCGACCAACAGCAAATCGAAGTAAAGGTAATGGCCCGCCCATCGTGGCTGCGCAGGGCGCTCGGTTGGACGATGGCATTGGTGTTGCTGACTCTTGAGATAGCGGTAATAGCCTGGATTGTAATGACTGTGGCAGGCGTACCATTTAACGCCTCCATCGCGCCCTTCTAATACCAACAAACGAGGAGACCAAGTATGAGATGCCCCAATTGTGGTAATGAAAATCCTCCCGATTACGTATTTTGCGACGAGTGCGGGGCGCGCCTGCAAGGGGGAGATGATACGGGGGTAGCCGCCCAGCCCGCCTCCACGGTGGACACGGGCGCCGGCCAGGGACAGGCCGCCGGTGCCGGTGCGAGCGTGGGTGCCGTTGGCGGCTACGGCGGCCAGGCACCACAAGGACAGCAGGGCTACGGCGCTGAGGCCGCATACGCACCTCCGCAAGGCGGCGAGTACGAGGGCGGCCAGACATCGGGTGGTCAATACGGAGCGGGAACGGGCGGCAGCGGCCCCATGAGCGATGCCGGTACGTTCGGAGGACAAAGTCCCCTGGATGTCCAGGGTGGCGCGGGTGCGGGTACGGCAGGCGGTGTAGACGGGGCGGGTGCCGGTAGCACCGGCCTGGACCAGCAAGCCACCCAGGCTACCTACGGCGAAGACAAGGGCTTCGGCGCGGGGCCGAGCGCCACGTCTGCGGCTGGGGTCGCGAGCGGCTACGCTGGAGACGAGGATGCCGGGGCTGGTACGCCCGTGACGGAAGATACCATGCAGGCGGGTGGAGCCGCGGGCCAGGGACAGGGGTGGCAGCCCGGCGCGGACGATGTAGTCGTCTACGCTCCCGCTTCAGAGGCGAGCGACCAGGGGGCGTCTATGCCGGGCGTCGTGGAAATGGACGATGCGCAGGACGGCCAGGGCGTCGCCGGTCTACCTCCCGTGCCCTCCGGTGAAACATATTCGGACGCTGGCGCGAGCGCGGGGGCGGTAGCGGGCGCTGGGGCAAGCGGTGGCGTAAGTGGCGGGGCGAGCGGCGGGGCGGCAGCGCAAGAAGGCGGGCAGGGTGCCTGGGCTTCCGAGGCCCTTACCCTCCTCGACCGGGCGCAGGCGGCAATGGGCCGAGGCGACTGGGCGGCTTTCGGTAGCGGCATGTCTGAACTGCGCGCCTACCTCACGAACATAGGGGCCACAACTGCTACCGCCGGCAGCCCCGCATGGACGGCAAGCTCCTCAGGCTCCTATGGGGCACCCGCTCCCGATCCCACGGCCGGGGCCACCCAGGGCACAGCAGGCACAGCAGGCACAGCAGGCACAGCAGGCACAGCGGGCCAGTATGGCGGCGGATATGCTAGCAGTACCGGTGCGGACCAGGGTGCGACCTATGGCGGTTACAACGAACCCGCGTACTCGGGGGGCGGCTCGCAGGCTGACAGCGCCGGCGTGCCTCCCGTTGAACCGCAGGCCGAAGCTGGCACGCTGGACGCCCAGGCAAGCCCTGGCGAGGGGTCAGGCTACGACGCAACGTATGGCGGCACCGGAGAAGCCGACGCGAACGCTGGCATGGCAGCGGGTGATGTCACGACAGGCCCCACCGCGGGCGCGGGCGTGGGCATGATGAGCCAGGGGGCCTCCCAGGCGGCCGTGGGCGGCATCGCCACCTCCACTAACGGAGCGTCGGATAACATGATGGCTCGACTGGTGATTATCTCCACCGGCGCGGAGTTGCCCATACCCGACCAGGAAGAGATCATGGTCGGCAGGGAAGACCCGTCGAGCGGCATCTTCCCCGATGTTGACCTCACGCCATACGGCGGCGAGGAGGGCGGCGTATCGAGGAGGCACGCGAGGCTGTTGCACATCAACGACGACTACTTTGTCGAGGACTTGCAGTCAACCAACTTCACCAAGCTAGACGGCCAGCGTCTGCCCGCCCACGTCAGGGAACGCCTCGAGGACGGCGCGAGGATAGACTTCGGCCGGGTCGCGACCATCTTCCGGAGAAGCTAACAGGACGACAGGCGTTAGGAGACGGAAACGCCAAAACGCCAAGGACGCCAAGAACCACGCCAAGATTAAGGAAGGTGTTCTAAGCAAAAGGACCAGGGTACGACACTACGTACTCTGGTCCTTTTTGTATTTTCTAAACCTTCCTAATCTCTGCGTAACCTCTGCGTCCTCTGCGTCTCTGCGGTGAATAACCCTTATATTCTTGGCCTTTCCGTCTCCTAACGTTACTGACCTAGCAGCGCGTGGGGATGTTCGGGGGCGGGGAGGTACTCGGTGACGTCCACTATGATGACCGTGATGTTGTCGTGCCCGCCGTTCTGGTTGGCGAGGTCTATCAGGCGGCGGCAGGCGTTGTGGGGGTCAGGCTCGACCGCAAGTATGTGCTCTATGTCCTCGTCCTCCACCATGCTATTGAGGCCGTCCGAGCAGAGCATCAGGCGGTCGCCCGGGTGCAGCGTGCGCACGAACGTATCGACCTCGATGGGGGGAGGCCCGCCCAGCGAGCGGTAGATGAAATTGCGGTGCGGGTGGACCTTGGCCTCCTCCGGCTCCAACTGGCCCAACTCCACCAGCCTGTGCACGAGCGAATGGTCGATAGACACCTGGTTGAGTGCGAACGAGCCGCTTTCGCTGGCGCTGACGCCCCGGCTCTCCAGTGCCTCCTCCAACGCGTCCATAGCGGCCTCTTTCGACCGCAGGGGCGCCGTTCCGGAGAGCGGAGAGGTACCCTTGATGAGCGGGCGAGTGGCGTCCTTCATCTGGGCGTCCATCTGGCCTCGGCTGCGGGCGTACAGGTAGATACGGCTGTCGCCCACGTTCACCACGTACGCCTTGCCCCCGGCAATCACCGCCGCCACCAGGGTGGTGCCCATGTCGTTGCGGCGGCTGTCGCGGGCCTTGTAGATACGCTCGTTCGCAAGCTGTACGGCCCTGGTCATGGCTTGCAGGATAGCCTCATTGGTCGGGGTCGAGCGGTCGCCGTTGGACAGGGCAATGGGGGCTATAATGCGCGACACCACCTCGCCCGAGAACGCCTGCACCGCGAGGGCGGATGCGATTTCGCCGCCCTTGTGCCCGCCCAGGCCGTCGGCCACCATGTAGAAGCCTACGCGCATGGGCCGCTCCGCGCTGGCCTGCACGAACTCGGCCATACCGAACGAGTCCTGGTTCTGCTCGCGCAGCCGCCCCACGTCCGTCAGCCCGGCAGACACAAAGTCTACGGGCCTACCCGGGCGCTCCAGCTCGTCTATGGTTTCCATCGCTGAAGCGAGCAGGTTGCGCCACTGGGCTGCGCTGATGATGCGGCCGCCACCCTGCACCGGCTCTATCGCCGCGCGGAAGGCCGCCCCCACTGGCTCAGGCGTGCCCGAGGGCATGGCTAGCGTGCCATCTGGCCCCATCGACACCTGGTTGCCCGTGTACGCCTCGTAGATCGTGCTGGCGAGGCGCGCCAGGTCCATCGCCTGCATGTCGGCGGGGTCGGTGTTAGGGTCCGAAGCGCGGGCGTTTTGCAGGCTGGCGAGAGAGGCCCGGTCGCCCTGCACCAGGATGTCGTCCGCCTCGGCCCCCGCGCCCACGACGCCACGGCTGTGCAGGTAGTCGAGCGCGTCGGCAAGCTGCATGGCCCAATTGAGCACCTGCAAACCCGAGCGGGGCAGGCTCAGTTGGCTCAGGCGCACGCCCTGGCGAGGCTCGGCCACAGCGTAGAACCGTTCGCGGCCGTGTGGCGTGTCGCTGAAAAAGTCGATTACCGGCACCAGGTTGGGGTGATACAGGCTGAGCTGCATCAGGTCGGGGTCTTGCAACAGCGACTCGGGCCGGTAGCTCTCGGCCATCAGGTAGAAGTCGGCCGGCGCCTGGTTGGCGAGCGGGGACTTACAGGTGTCGCACACCTCCTGGTCCACGGGGGAGAGGCGGCCGCAGGTGAGGCAGCGCTGCTGGTTGTGCGCGCCCACGCGGTAGAGGTTGCGGTCGGTCCCGTGGTGCAGGATGTTCTGCACCATATACCTGCTCGCGATGAGGCCGCTCACGGGCACCGGCTCCAGCGTCTCAGGCTCAACCATGCTGCTCAGGGGTGCCGTGCCATCACTTATGACCGGGTTAGGCTGGGTAGGGGCCTCTTCCGGGCGCGTATTGGCCGCCGCCCCGCCTCCCGCCAACTGAGGCTCAGACTCGGCATCATCGAGAGATGCGTCGGGGTACGCAGGTTCCGGCGGTGCCGTTTCCGCTAAGTCCAGGTGCGAGTGCAGACCGCCCGACTCGGTATCGAGCACGGGTGCTGCGCCAGGGGCACTTTCTGCCGCCTCTGACGACGATTCGCGGAAGAAGCTGGCCTCCCCTGCGTCCGTCACAAGCTCGTTGGGGGTGCCATTTGTTCCCGCGGCTTCCGGCTGCACGGAAACGTTTTCATCCCGCGACTCGTCTCCAGTAACTTCGGCGTTGTTGTTGGTCTGCCCGGCGCGGCGAAGTCGATTCATATACTCTCCCAGTGACCCTACTTGCGCATGGCCTTACGGTCGCGGCGGGGCGTGATACACAAACTGCACATCGCCAACGCGTACCTCGTCGTTGTCCTTCAAAGCACTTTCAGCGACTTTATCACCGTTCACGTACACCCCTGTCCCGGAACCGAGGTCCACGATCAGAAACCCATCACCCTCGCGCCGCAGTTCGGCGTGAGTGGCACCAACGGTCCCTGAGCCGTTGAAGGCGGCATCAATCACAATGTCGTTGCCGGGTGCGCTGCCTATCGTCACCCGCGCCCGCGATAGCACATACTCCAGTTGCTCGTCCACGCGGCTCTGGGTTTCCAGGTACGGCGTGTACTCGTCTACTATGTCAAGCGCAGGGGCGAGCAACTGCGCCCGTGCCTGCCTCAGGTCCTGCCCGCAATCGTGGCAGAAGTTCTCGTTCAGGCCATTAGTCGCCCCGCAGTTGGGGCAAACAATCTCGGTAGGCGTGGCTGCCCCAGCGGCACCCAGCCCGGCTGCCGACGCCGTTGTGTACGTTGTAGTGGTCGTCGTGCCCGTGTAAGGCCGCTGGCCGGGCGGACCCGGCGCCGTGGTAACTTCCACCGTCCGACGCCTTCGCGCCACCAGGAACGCCACTGCCGCGAGCGCTAGCAGGAGCGGTATCAATATCCACCAGGGAAAGCCCCCGCCCTGCGTTCCCGCGGTCGCACCCTGGTTGCTGGCGGTCGGTCCCACCGACGGCAGCGCCCCCTCGACAGGCCCCGTTCCACCGGTCTGTACCGGCGGCGCCGCGCCCGTTTCCACCGCAGCCGGGGCCGTTTCCTGGGCCGCCGGGATGCCCTGCACGCTACCGACCTGCTCGGCCGCACCACTCCTTGTGGCCGATGCGCTACCCGCGAAGACTACGAACGCCGCAGCTACAACAATAAGACAAAGCACGAGACACAAGGCCAGCGGACCTGTCAGGTTGGCGCGGCGCTGCTCACCGTGCCGAATTTCGCGTTCCGTGCCGTTAGTAAAGTACTCCAAAAGAGGTAACTCCCCCAGTTGCTATATTAGGCAGGCCTCGCAAGCCCGGAGGATATTATACCACTTTGGCATTTTAGATTTTGGATTTTAGATTTTGGATTGGCTTCCTCTTCCCAGAGAGTCCATAATCTAAACTGCCAAAATCTAAAATCGTGTCAGTTTCCGAGTATGAAGTTCAACAGGACCTTGCCTATGCGGACCTTGTCTCCGTTGCGCAGGCGGGTGGGCACACCCGCCGGGAGGCGGCGGTCGTTCAGGAATGTGCCGTTGGCGCTGCCCAGGTCTTCGACGAAATAGCCCCCGGCGTCCGAAATGATGCGTGCGTGCTGGCGCGATACGTATGCGGCCGGGTCGTTGTACGTAAGGTCGAGGTGCGGGAAGATCTGGCGCGACAGGCTGCGGCGGCCAATATTGAACGGGTTCTCAAGTATGCGGCGCTCCCAGAGCACGCCGTTGGGGCCGAGCACCTGCAACCTGCCCGGCGGCCGCCCCGCCAGGGAAGCCCCACAACGGCCGCAGAAGTGGGCCTTGGTCTGGTTGGTGGCCCCGCACACCATGCACGCCCGCGTGTCGCTTTCAGCGGGCTGCGGCGTACCTACGCTGTGTCCTGGCATCGAGCCAGCCGTGCGGTCGCCCGCGTGCCCCGGCTGCATCTGCCCGCCAGGCACGGCCCCTGCCGCCGCAACGGGCTGCTGTTGCTGTTGCTGCCAGGAGGAGGACATCGGCGGGATAAGCTGTGGCGGGATAGGCTCATCGAGGCCGGGTGCGGTATACGGCACGCCGAGACAGCGCCTCAGCTCGGCTTCCAGGATGGGGGAAGTCTGCGGGCGGGCGTTCATGTCGCGTGACATCGCCTTGATGATAAGCTGCTCTGTTGGCAGGCTCACCTTGGGGTTGAAGTCGCGCAGGCTGGTGGGCGTGGTGGCGGGCGTGGGCGGGCGGCCCGTGAGCAGGTGGTACATGGTGGCCGCGAGCGAGTAGATATCGGAGCGGGCATCGGTCTGGCCCTTGCCGAACTGCTCGAACGGGGCGTAGGCCGCCGTGCCCATCGACATGGTATCGCGGCGCTTGCCTTCCTTGTACGTGCGAGCGATGCCGAAGTCAATCAGCTTGATCTGCGCGTTGGGCATGATCATGATGTTGGCGGGCTTCACGTCGCGGAAAATGATAGGCGGGTCCTGGGTGTGCAGGAAAGTGAGCACCTCGCACACCTGGATGCCGTACTTGAGGGCCTCCGCCTCATCCATGGGCTGCCCGTGCAGGCGGTCCAGGCGCTTCTCGAGCGACTCGCCGGGGATGAGTTCCATCACGAGGTAGGGGCGGCCGCCCTCGGTGAAGAAGTCGGTCACGCGGGGGAGGTTGCGGTGTTCGAGGTCGCTCAGTATCTGGGCCTCGCGCCTGAAGGCCTCCAGGAGCTGGCGGCGCTCCTCACGCTCGCGCGCGCGGTCCTCCTCACCTCCGGGGCCGGTGTTGACCGACGGCTGGGACTCCAGGTCGGTGCGCATCTCCTTGATAGCGACGTGGGCGCTGTTGTACTTGATGTCCTCAGCCTTGTAAACGGCACCCATGCCGCCACCGCCGATGACCCGCAACACGCGATAGCGCCCGCGCAGCATGTAGCCGATCGGAAGGAACTCGTACATGTCCACATTATAGGTGGACCCATTAGGCGTGTCAACGGCCCGGCATAGGAAAGGAGTCCTACTACGGGGGTGCCCAGGGGTACGGGAAAGGGAAATATGGAGTGGTCAGTGGTCAGTGGTTACTGGCTCAAGTTAATTGCGCGTTGCTAAACTGATAGGGAGGGCCGGAGAGTGTAGCTGCTGCGCCGGGGCGTATGGAAAACGACACCCTCAGTGGAAGGAAGTCGGCGGGGGTGCCGGAATCGGGGAACCATGTGCGTCCGCGCTTGACAACGATGAACAGACCGTGCTCGTCGCCTACGGCGGTAAAGGTGTCACTGCCCTCGCCGTCGTAGACGGGGAGACCCCGAGCACGCAGCGTCTCAACGGTGCTTTTGACATCGTCGGTTGCCAGGCCGATTTCGCTGATGCTAAGGATGCCCTGCTCGTCGAAAGGCAGATCTGAAGCGTTAGTGAGATCGTGGCGTGCGATGAACTCCAGGATGTTGCCCGCCGGGTCGCGGAAATAGGTGGCGTGAGCATTCCAGTTGGCGAAACTGAAACTGTCTTCTCCCGCGTTGCTCCTGAGGAGACGTGCGCGCCCAGCTATCCAGGACCTGGCTTCCTCAAAGCGGTTTTCCGGGATGTTGAGGGCAAAGTGGTACGCTTGCCCAGGTGCAAGTTGGCCTTGACTGAAAACTAGCTGGGAGCTGCCTACTTGCACCGATAGCGTTCCATCTGTTGCACTCGTTGGTAGCTGTAGAACATCCTGGTAGAATCGGTGCTGCAACCGCACGTCGGTTGTTTGTAGCTCCAGACAGCTGAGCTTCATGACTATTCCTACAACCCGCGGTTCCACCTAGAAGATTGCGTCCCTGGGCAGGATTGGGTGCACAAATACACCCTTACACGCCTTTAATGGCGGCTGACGGCGGCTCTCATCAGGTAGGCAAGAACTCGGGTAGGTAATTTGAAATTCGTTCCTCGCCTATTTAGTACTTCTGGCGAGTGGCGCGCCACCAGGAGAGCAAGAGGCTATCGTCTAGCAAGACTTCACACTTATTCAGCATTACCATCGTCTGCTGAGCTTTCCTTCGTGGTCTTCTTGTTTCCGGCAGCTTCTGCTTTCTCGCGCTCATAAAAAGCAAAGACCCGACGCAACCTGTCAGCGTGCTCATAAATGTCATTCAGGTTTTGGATTGCCACCCTCTCCTCTTCACGCCGCTCATTGAAGATACCTAGATACTTCTGTGCACGGTTGAAGTGCAATCTTGCTAAGGGCTTGCGGTTGTTGTCATCTAGTAGAATGCCCATGTAGCTGTGAGTATCTCGATGGACAATCCTCGTAGGGTCAACCAGGTCTCGGAGCAACGATTTTATAATGTAAAATCCTTCTAGCTCTTCTGAAGTAGTCTGAATTGGCTTCTCTTGGTGTGGTGACTCAGCGGTACTTATCTGCGGTTCAGGAACTGTAGCTCCAGAGGGCACCGGTCTGTTTTCGCTTGGCGGCGTACTCGACATCGCTGACTTGAGACGCTCATTTATCTGCTCATTGATCAACTGACTGAAGCTGCGCTTGGTAATTCCTGAGAAGTACTCCCGTCTACTGGGTGTGAGCGGCCCGTCGAATACCTTCGATGCAAAGAACCTTACGAACTCATCCGCAGGTCGCTCCATTTGTTCCATTAGCAGCCGTTTGATCTCGCGTGTATATTTTAGCTCACCAGCAGTTGTCATCAATTCGTCAATGTTGAAGGACGGCTTAGACAATTTCTTTAGCTCTGCTACCATTCCATCGTTCAGTTCGAGCATATTTACTTCAAGGAACGGCTTCTCGTCCATCTTGTTGGTTGCCTCAAGATCTGTGAAGAAGCGGTAAATGATGCCGTTAGTGAGTACTGCGATCCTAGCAGTAGTGACAGAGAAATAGCGAAATAGCTGGGAGGCATGACGAATATTGAGGTCCGCACCACAATGCTTACACTCAACAAGCATTATTATCTTGCCGTCTTTTGTAATAGCGTAATCTACCTTCTCACCCTTCTTAATGCCAACATCAGCAGTAAACTCAGGTATTACCTCTGTTGGATCGAATACGTCATAGCCTAGCATAGCTATGAAGGGCATTACCAAAGCGTTCTTTGTCGACTCTTCAGTTTGGAGAATTCCTGCCAGCTTGGGGATTCTGCTAGACAAGGTTCGTAGTTGGTCAACTAAGTCCATCACCTTCTCCAGTTCAGTCACTAAAAGGGACGTAAAGTAGTTCCAAAGTATATGACAATCCTGCATGTAGC
>DASVQO010000369.1:0-3437 GCA_036389075.1 Chloroflexia bacterium
CTTGGCGTTCTTGGCGTCTTGGCGGTTTCGTCTCCTTTAACTATAGGACTAAGGTATCCCGCAAATTAGCCCATTTGTGTCTGCTGCCTTGCCGCCACGTTCGCGTATATTGTAAGAGGTGCAGAGCAGCGAGCTACGGGCATACATTTCACCACGCTGGTTGCAACGGGCGCATAGCCTATCTGCTATGTGTCGCTTGATGTTTCTGTGCGTACCTCCACTCCTCACAGGCGGTAAATGAACCGATCAGCCATAACCCAGGGCTTAACCAACGAACGCGCTGCGGCGTCGGACCTCTCCACCGGCACTTTCTTATCGCAGGCCTTGGCACGGGCGCGGCGTGTGCTCCCCGAAGGCGGCAATCTGGCCGAGCACTCCTGGCAGCGGCGGCATCGTGCCATTATGGTGCTGCTTTGGCTGCATCTCGTTTTCGTGCTCGGCTTCGGCCTCGTGATGGGCGCTGATATCAAGCAAGTGCTCTTCGGCACCTTCCTCATGGGTTTCCTCGGCATGATCGCGCGGGAGCCGATGTGGAAGCGGGGATTGCGCTCCGGCGCTGCCAGCCTGGCGATGCTCACCTCGTCGTCCTTGCTGGTCAACTTCTCTAACGGCCTTACGGAGATGCACTTCCACTTCTTCGTCATGGTGAGCCTCATCGCCCTTTACCAGGACTGGCTGCCTTTTCTCCTGGCGATTGGCTACGTCTTTTTCGAGCACGCCCTGGTAGGCGTAATCACCCCCCACTCGGTTTACAGCCACCCGGCGGCCTGGGCCGAACCGTGGACCTGGGCCGCAATCCACGCCGTTTTCGTGACCGGCCTGAGCATAGTGTGCGTGGTCAACTGGCACATCAACGAGACGGAACGCCAGAGCACCCAGTCCATCCTCGATGCGGCGGGAGAGGGTATCTACGGCCTCGATACCTCCAACAGGATCACTTTCGCAAACCCCTCCGCGTTGCGCATGCTAGGCTACGCCGAGAAAGACCTCGTTGGCCTGCCTTACTCGGCGTTGCTCGCAGGTGGGCATAACTTCAACCTGGATACGGAAGCCGCGGGTGCGGGCGAGACGGTCCCGGACGCGCACCCTGGCGCGCCACCTGCCACGTACTTCCGCCGCAAGGACGGCACCACTTTCCCGGTCGAGTACCTCAGCGCGCCCACCCGCAAGCGCGACCTGCCGGTGGGTAGCGTGGTCACCTTCCGCGACATAACCGAGCGCATGCTGACCGAACAGGCCCTGCAACGCTCCGAGCGTTATTACCGCAGCCTGTTCGAGAACGCTCACGATGCCATCCTGATCTTTGACCCGGACGGGGAGATCGTATTTGATGCTAACGCCCGGGCCTGCGAGATGTACGGGTTCGCACGCGAAGAACTGCTGGGCCAGTCGCTTGAGAAGATAGCCGTCGATGTGGACGCGGGCAAGCAGCGAGTGCGCCAGGTAATGGAGCAGGGCTTCGACTACCACTTCGAAACCAGGCAACGCCGCAAAGATGGCTCGATCATGCACGTCGATATAAGCGCGTCCGTGGTCGATTACATGGGGCACCGCGCCATCCTGAGCATCAACCGGGACTTCACCGAGCGGGTCGAACACGAGGGCAAGGTCAAGCGCGAGGCCGACCGCGTGGTGGCCCTCTCTCGGGTGGCTTCGCGCCTGAACGCTCAACTGGACCTTGACTCCCTGCTTCAGGCCCTGTGTGAGGAGCTTGCCGGTGCGCTCAACATGCACGGTGCCGCCGTGGCCCTGGTAGACGAAAAGCGCCAGCTGCTGGTAGTGCAGTGCGAAATAGGGCTTCCCGACGACTTCAAGGCCAGGACCCTGGAGTTCCCCCTCGCTGCCTACAAGCAGTTCACCGGGCCGCATAGCACCTCAGCGTTGATCGAGGACGTGAATGCCCTCAAGGGCGTTGGCTCGTACGACGGTATCATAGGCCTGGGGCTGCGTACCTTCGCGGTGGCAAGTATGATGCGTGACGGCCAATTGATCGGGGTCCTCGGCGTCTTTAGTGTTGGCGAACCCCAAAAGCTGACCGAGCACGCGCTTTTCCTCATGCAGGGCATCGCGGACCAGGCGACACAGGCTATCGTCAACGCTCGCCTGTTTACCGACGCGCAACGCCGCCTCGATTTCGTGCAGGCCCTGCATTCGATCGACCTGGCTATTAGCTCCAGCCACGACTCCCGCGTTACACTTGAGATCATTCTCGACAAAGTGCTCGACCAGTTGCAGGTGGACGCGGCCGACCTGCTATTGCTCGACCCCCATTCTCACATGCTCGAGTACGCCGCCAGTTGTGGCTATCGCACCGACAGCGCCAAACGGACCCGTCTGCGCGTTGGCGAACCGTTCGCCGGCGTGGCAGCGTTGGAGCGGCGTAACGTATACGTCCCTGATTTGCGCGTAGAAGCCGATTCGGCGTGCGCCCCTCTCGTGAAGACGGAAGCTTTCATCAGCCTCATGTGCGTGCCCCTGGTTGCCAAAGGCCGGGTGCTGGGCGTGTTGAGGGTGTTCCAACGCGCCCTGCTGGACCCGGACAAAGAGTGGGTGAACTATTTAGAGGGGCTGGCGGGCCAGGCGGCGATTGCTATCGACAACGCCAGGCTGTTCGACGACCTGCAACGCTCCAACGTAGAGCTTGGCCTCGCCTACGACCGTACGCTTGAAGGTTGGTCCGGCGCGCTGGACCTGCGCGACAAGGAGACCGAGGGCCACACCCGGCGCGTGACAGCCATGACGGTGCGCCTGGCCCGCGCGCTGGGTGTGAGCGACCACGCTCTCGTGCACCTGCGACGTGGCGCGCTCTTGCACGACATCGGCAAGATGGGTATCCCCGACTCCATCCTCCTCAAGCCCGGACCTCTCACTGATGAGGAATGGGTCATTATGAGGCGTCACCCGGCCTATGCGCACGAACTGCTAGCGCCTATTGACTTCCTGCGGCCCGCCCTAGATATACCCTATTGCCACCATGAAAAGTGGGATGGCACCGGCTACCCGCGTGGGCTCAAGGGAGAGCAGATACCTTTCGCGGCTCGCGTGTTCGCTGTCGTGGACGTCTACGATGCTCTCTCCTCCGACCGCCCGTACCGCGCAGCCTGGCCCCAGGAGAAGGTCCGCGAGCACATCGCCTCCCTCTCCGGCACTCACTTCGATCCCCTGGTAGTCGAGGAATTCCTGAAACTGGTCTGACAAGCAGACGAAACCGCCACGCTGCCGGGAGTGCGCCCAGGGCATGTAGTACGGTTCAGCGCGGAGACGAAAAGAGCCTGCCCTTAGCACAGCCTAAGGGACGCTGAGGTACGCAGAGAAGGCTATAGGGGTGGTACGTCCAAGGGGCAACATCATGTGGGAAGATGCTGCCCCTTCTCCATGCCTGAATCCAACCGCTTGGAGGGGTTCTACCAAACGTGGCTAGCTTGTCGCGCTGTCTG
>DASVQO010000370.1:0-9582 GCA_036389075.1 Chloroflexia bacterium
CGCTCGAAGAAGGAGAGCAGCCCGCCTTTGGTGTCGGTGCCCAGCACCTCGGACATGGTAGGTCTTTTCTTGTTAGCTGGCATGGGCTATCTCCTTGTCTCTCATCGCGGCGGTCCTGGCGAGCACCTCGTCGGCTAGGGCGCGAAAATCATCTGCGGACTGGCTCCTGGGGGCGAATGCAAGCACGGGGGCGCGGTACAAGGTGTCCTCGGTCACGCGCACCCGGCGGCGTATGGTGGCGTTGAGGACGCGCTCGCCGTACGTGGCCCGCAGTAGCTCTTCGGCTTCCCTGGTAATGTTGTTGGTGCCGGTCATGGTGAGCACGAAGCCGAGCACCCGCAGGTCGGGCCGCTTCAGTTTGCGCTGCACCAGGCCCACGGCGGCCAGCATCCTCCTGGTGGCGCGGATGCTGCGCGGCTCGGCCTGTACGGGTATCAGCACCCAGTCGGCGGCCACGAGCGCGTTCACCGTAATCAGCCCGAGCGACGGGGGACAATCCAGCAGGATATAGTCGTAGCGCTTCACGACTTCGGCCAGCGCGCCTTCCAGCACCCTCTCCCTGCCGATTTGGGGTGCCAGGTGCAGTTCGAGGTCGGCCATGTCGAGGGTGCCTGGCACCAGGCTCAACCGTTCCAGCCCGGCGGGCGCTACCAGCCCGGCCAGCGTGCCCTGCTCTTCGGCGAGCACTGTGTAGAGGGTGGGGCGGGGGCTTTTCTCGTCCAGGTCTACCTCTATCCCCAGCCCCGCGGATAAGTCGGCCTGCGGGTCGAGATCCACGAGCAGCACGCGGTGACCCTTCTCGGCGATGGCCGCTCCGAGGTTGAGCACGGTGGAGGTCTTGCCGGTGCCGCCCTTGTGTTGGCTGACGGCGATAATCATGCCGCACCCTCCTCAATGCCGGTGCCTTCTGCTTCCGGCCCGGCCGGGTGCTCGCCGTCGGCGGCCCGCCGCACCAAGCGGTTGTACGACTCGGCATCGACTATCACGAAGCGGGTGCGGCCTTTCAGGAGCAGGAGGGGCCTGCCCTCGGCGGCGCGGGCCAGCAGGGGGCCGGGGTTGCGCCGGAACACCTGGTACTCGACAATATCGTTGATGTCTACCTGGGCCATCTGACCTCCTGACGCCGGTAAGCCCTCGCTGGGCGAGGCCCACCTTCTCTGCCATCCGTAGCCGGAAAAGGACTCTGGATTCCAGCGCAGTTATTGTAGCTAGTCGGGAGGACCAACCCGGAGTTATACACACGTATACCAAGCACTGAAGGAGAGGCGGGCTATATCGTTAGCTCACACGGGAATTCGAATGCTTCACATAGTAGGCTGGACTGGCAAGCACGGAGAGCGAGAAGAAAGCAGTTGGCCCCACAAGGTAAGGCATGACTCCGCACCAGCCTGGGCTGAGGTCACCCAGTATGGTGTCAAGACCACTACAAGGGTGTATCAAGATGTCGAAGGTCGCAAAGTAGACGTCGTTTGGCACGCCACGAGAGTCTGAGCTCCATAGGAAGAACAGAGAGACCGTGCTTGCTATCAGGAACCAAACAACAGCAGTTACTATGGATAGCCCGAGCAACAAGAGAACGGCCTTTGCCCCTGGGAAGCGCTTCCAGACCACAATAGAGACGACCAGGTGAGCGCCAATGATAGCCGCCGCCAGTGTCGCGATTATTAGAGCAACTAAGCTGTCTCTGTCCATAAAGCGATACCAGTCCCGTGGTTCAACTCTGGCGGGAGATATTCCGAGGCAAGCCGGTCCCTGGTACAACTGCGATGACAGCAAGCGTCGCTTCGCCGGCTAACATGGCGCGTCCGCCCTGTGGGTTAGCAGGTTCCGGAGGTAACAATGGCTCACTTACTTGCCACAAATCACTAGCAGCTATCTCAACCGCGACAATCTGGAACATGAGCACTCAAGCTCCCCACTGTCGCGGTTGAGATAGCTGCTTGCACGTATCAACTTCCCTAATTGCCCCTTCTAAAACACTACCCGTTCTTCAAAGCGGCTTCTAGCTGATGCATGCACTCTGAAGTGGGCCGCCTAGTACGCCACCATCGCCGGTACGCTATCCTCCTGCCAGGCCATCGACTTGCTGTCGTAAATCCAGAAGAGGGGACTGTCCTCGGCGGGCTTATCGTTCTCCACGAGCTTGCGCGCCTCCTCCAGCAGGGTCTGCAACTCATCTTCTTCCAGCGGTTTGAAGGCCTGGGCGATGCGCACGTTTTCCTCTATCTCGGCCTCTTCCTTCATGCCCAGGATGGCGGTGCTCACGCCGGGCAACCCCAGCGAGTAGCGCAAGGCAAGCTCCCGCTTCTTTAGCTCGCCGTGACCGTACACCTTCATGGCTATCACGCCCGCGTCCTTGCGCCTGGCGATTGGCAGTAGCGCCTCCTCGGGGCCGCTCACCAGCCGGTCCACAGCGCCCAGCGCCACCAGCACAGTATCGAAGTCGTACCTCTCCAGGGCATGGGCCAGCACGGAGGGGCGGGCGTGGCCCGTAATGCCCACGAAGCGGGTCATCCCACTGCGGCGGGCCTCTTCCAGCGCGGCAATGGCTCCATCGGGCGCGAGCGCCGCTTCCAGGTCCGCCATGACGTTGACTGCGTGTACCTGCACGAGGTCAACGTGATCGGTCTGTAGCTCTTTGAGGTTCTGGCGCAACTCGCTCAGCACCTCCTTGTGCTTGCGCTTGTTGATCTTGGTAGCCAGGAACACCTCGTCGCGGCGGGTCTTCATCACCTCGCCCAGCTTGGGCTGGCTGCCGTAGTCGGGGCTGGTATCGAGGTAGGTTATACCCAGGTCGATAGCCAGGTTGAGCAGCCTGGCGGCCCTGGCCTTTGAAGGCTCGTCAGGCCCTTCGATCTTGCCGAGGGGGGCCGTGCCGTAGCCGATGATGGGCACCTGTACGCCGGTCTTGCCGAGAGGTCGTTGCGGTAGCGTCATGGTGTACTCTCCTGATGTTGTGAAGCTCAGTGTTGGGAGCATCACCTATTGCAACTTACGTACCCTCTTGAGGCAAGTAGCGCCCACCGGTAGTACCTGTGGCCGTGGACTGCCGGCCGTCGCTCAGCGGCCCGGGGTTGGTCAGCGACAGTATATGGCCCAGGCCCCTTTGCGACACGGCCAGGACCAGTTCGTGCCCGGCGCGTAAGACGGTGCCTTTGGGGGGCCGCCAGCTGTGGTTGCCCTCTTCCACGAGCAGGAGCACGCGCCCCTCCATGCCCCCCGCTTCGTCCTCCGCGCTCTCCTCCAGGCAGTCAATCGTGTTGCCGTCCGCCCTGGACCCTGGCTCGACCGTAGTGCGCAAGATAAATACCACCTGGTCGGCTACCTGCACGGGGGCGATTACCTGCCCGCCAACCGCTGCCGCCAGCATCGCGGGGGCTGCCAGGGCCGCCGGGCTGCGCGACACGTGGATCTGGAAGGTGCGCTCCATGCGCGTCGATAGATCGGGGTCGAACAGGCGCAGCACCACGCGCAGGTTGGGGTTGAGCGAGCGGGCGGTGAGGGCGGTCTGGAGGTTCGCGATGTCGCCGTCTATGGCTGTTACCAGGCAGCGGGCGTTCCTGATACCCACCGCGTCCAACGTCTCGGGCAGCCTCCCATCCGCCAGGACCACGGGCACGCCGAGGGCGCGCAAGCCCGGCACGAAACGGCCGTTGGGGTTCAGCTCAATAGCCACCACGGGCACGCCAATCTGGGAGAGCTTCTGCGCCACAATGAAGCCAATCGTCCCCAGCCCGGCCACCACCACGTGGTCGCGCCTGCGGGTGAGGTCCTCGCCCGTGACCTGCGCCAAACGAGCGCTCACCAGCACGTCGGTTATGAGGGCATAGAAGATCGCCAGCGCCGCGGTCCCAAGCACCATGAGCAAGGTGCCGTAGAGTTTCAGCGCGGGGTGGGCGTTGACAAGCGAGATGTCTCCGAAGCCGGTAGTCGTGATGGTGCTGATGGTGAAGTAGATAGCGTCGAGGGCGTTGAGGCCCTGGAACTGGGAGAAGATAAGAGCGCTCACAACCACCAGCCCGAGGATAATGCCCGATAGCCAGCGCAATCGCAGGTCCGCGGTGAGAAATAGCCTGCGGGTCGTCCGCAGCATCCCCGCGAAATCGAACCTCTGTCGCCGCTCGTGCTCCACATGCGGGGCTCCCTGGACGGTGGGACCCTCGTCCACCAGGAACACCACGTCCTCGCACACCTCCCCTATGGAAGGCAGCTTAGCATCCGGCGAAGGCTCAGAATCGGGGAAGAGCGTAGCGGTGCCGTCTCCCTTGATACAGGCCAGGGGAAACAGCACGCGAGGGTCGCTCGCGACGGGAACCGAGGCACGGTACCCATCGAGGAGCCGCGCCCGGGCTTTAGCCGCCCTCACGACGAGCGTATGCCCCTGCACGTCCAGCCGTTGCTCCCAGTAGGGGTGCAGGGCGGCGGCTATGAAGGCGGGGGCGGCGATTTCCGAGGAGCTAAGGACCGCGCAATTACGGAACAGCGCCTTCACCTGTTGTCCTAACTCCATGTTGAACATGTGCAGGATGACCGGAATGCCGGGGTTGAGGTCCTGCGCCACCAGCCCGGCGTGCAGGTTCGCCACGTCGTCCTTGTCGGTCAGGATGATAGCCCTGGCAGCGGTCACCCCTGCCTGGCGCAGCACCGGCTCCTCCCACTGGTTGCCGGTGACGATAGTGGCACCTAGTTGGCGGGCCTGTAGCGTGAACGTCTCGGAGGGTTCGTGGGCTATTACAATCACGTCCTCACCCAGCCGGTGGAGCTCCTCAAGCGTGCGCAACCCCAGGCCATCGAGGCCGCACAGCACTATATGTCCCTGCACCTGCTGGCCTGCTACGGGCACGGGGCTGTTCTCTTCTAATTTGCCGGGTGTGGTATCAATCGACATGGCATGACCATCAACTACTAAGATACAGGTGCAGGTATGCTGTGCTGCCCATTCACTGCCAGACGGCATCCCTGGGCACGTCACAGGACCATCTTACAGCAAGTGTGCAGCCCTCGTCAGGTCGCATCGCAAGCATGCATGCCACCTGGGTGCACAGAACTTGCTTTAGGTTGCATGAATAGCTACAAAGGGCGGGGCTTCCCCGTGTCGAAACGCATCTAGGAGCAGTACCGAATGTCAGAAACCACGTTTGCAGATTTACAATTAAGCGAGGGTATGCTTGCCACGGTAGCAGACCTCGGATATGAGGCCCCGACCCCGATCCAGGAGCAGACGATACGCCTGCTCATCGAGGGGCGGGACGTGATAGCCCAGGCGCAGACGGGCACCGGCAAGACGGCGGCCTTCGCCATTCCGATTGTGGAGTGCGTGGACCAGGAGAGCAAGCTCACCCAGGCGCTCGTGCTGGCCCCGACCCGAGAGCTTGCGGTACAGGTGGCGGAGGCGGTGCACCGGCTGGGGCACTCCAAGCGGCTGAGCGTGCTGCCCGTGTATGGCGGCCAGCCGATAGAGAGGCAGTTGCACGCCCTCAGTCGCGGGGTGCAGGTCGTAATCGGCACGCCGGGCCGCGTGCTGGACCACCTGCGGCGCGGCACGCTCCAACTGGGCGATATTAAGTACGTGGTGCTGGACGAGGCGGATGAAATGCTCGACATGGGCTTCCTGGAGGATATAGAGAGCATCCTGGACAGCGCGCCTCCCGGGCGGCAGATGGCCCTCTTTTCGGCCACCATACCGCCCCGCATTGCCGCCCTGGCGCAACGCTACCTGCACGACCCCGTCCAGGTGACCGTGCAGACCGCCCAGATGTCGGTGCCTACGATAGAGCAGTTCTACGTGGAGGTCACGCCCCGCAACAAGCTCGACGCCCTCACCCGCGTGCTCGACCACGAGGAGCCGGAGTCGGCCATGATATTCGCCCGCACCAGGCGTGACGTGGACGAGCTTGGCGAGGCCCTACAGTCGCGTGGGTTCGACGCTGAAACCCTGCACGGCGACCTGAACCAGACCCAGCGCGACCGGGTGCTGCAACGCTTTAGGAGCGGCCAGATCGATCTGCTGGTCGCCACGCAGGTAGCGGCGCGCGGCCTCGATATTACGGGCGTCACTCACGTGTTCAACTACGCCATCCCGGAGGACGCCGAGTCGTACGTGCACCGCATCGGGCGCACCGGGCGCGCGGGGCGGGCCGGGAAAGCCATTACGCTCGTGCAGCCCAATGAGATAAGGTGGCTGCGGGTGATTGAGCGCATTATCGGGCAGAAGATCACCCCGATGCGCCTGCCCACGCTGGTGGATATAGAGACCCGGCGGCGCGAGGCCATGAAGGCCTGCATCCGAGACAAGATAGCGGCGGGCAATCTGCTGCCGTTTATGCAGATGGTCACCGAGCTTGCCGAAGAGTTCGACCTGGCCGAAATAGCCGCCGCCGCCGCGAAGATGGCCTCCGATGGCGAGCGCCCCCTCACCGAAATGGTGGAACCGGCACAGGCGCGCACTATCAGTGACGGGGTGGAGCGGGGCATGGTGCGGCTGGTGATGAACCTGGGCCGCGAGGCGGGGGTGCGTCCCGGCGACATCGTGGGCGCGATTGCCAATGAAGCGGGCTTACCGGGCCGCGCTATCGGCGCTATCGACATCTACGACCGGGTGGCCTTCGTGGAAGTGCCCGCCGACGACCGCGACAGGGTGGTGGAGGCCTTGCGCAACACCACGATCAAGGGCCGCAAGTTGCAGGTCGAGGTGGCGGATGGCAGCAGCGGCAAGTCTGCTCCTCCCTCCGCCACAAGGCAGTTTCGCACGCCTCGCGGTGGGCCGGAGGGTACCAGGGCGGACAGGGAGGGCAGGGACGGCAGGCCCGGCAGGCGCTTCGAGGGCAAGACATACCCTTCGCGCCGGGCTGGTGGCCCGACCAGGCCGGGTAGACACCGCGACTGAGGGCAGACGCGGGCTTCCCGGCTGTGGCAGTGTGGCACGTGCCGGGCCTCAGGGGCCATGGCGAGGTCCCCCGGCGCGCTCGACATAGCTTACCGTCAGGGTGCAAACATTGTAACTAGGTAGGCAGTGGGACGCCCTGTGGTTGAAGCCACGGGCTGAGAAGAAGCAAAGCTCCCTACGGGGACTCTCTTGGAGAGGGCAATCTCCTAGTCCCCTACGGGGACTTCGCTACTTCCCAGCCCGTGGCTTCAGCCACAGGGCGTCCCCACAAGGCGTCCATTCGGAGCCTGGCTACCCCCTGATACTTTTAATTTTCTCTTGACATGCTCTACATCTGTGGCTATATTGCCTGCCATGAGCAGCCACAATGACGGCATGCTTACGAAACACCTACCTCCTGAGGGTGCTATGAATTCTGAACGCGAGCAAAGGCTACTTTTCACGAACGCACGTATCTTCAGTCCCACCGGCGCTTGGGAGGTGGGCTGGCTGATGACGGAAGGCCCCAGGATCAAGCTAATGGCACCCGGCCACGCGCCGGAGTTTGGCCCTGGGTATGTAACGCAGATCATCGATGCGACCCACCTCAGTCTGTTGCCCGGCTTTATTGACATTCACGCTCATGGGGCTGTGGGCGTTGACACTATGGACGCTTCCCCGGAGGGTCTGCGGGAGGTTGCCCGTTACTACGCCCGGCACGGGGTCACTGCGTACCTGCCTACCACCTGGACGGCTTCAAGAGACGCAATCCGAACGGCCTTGCACGCGATCCGCGAAACTAAGGGAAGAGTCAGTGGCGGCGCGACAATCGTGGGAGCGCACCTGGAAGGCCCCTACCTCAATCGAGGCAACGCCGGCGCTCAAGACCCTGAGTTCATCAGGGTGGCCGAGCGAGACGAGGCCCTGGAGTTCCTGGACACGGGCGTCATAAGAGTAGTCACCTTGGCCCCTGAGCATGACGAGCACCTGTGGCTGGTTACGGAATGTTGCCGCAGAGGTATCGTAGCCTCCGCGGGCCACACCTCCTGCGACTATGATCTGATGGCAGAGGCGGCCGTTCGCGGGCTTCGGCACGTGACCCATAGCTTCAATGCTATGGGGTACCTCAACCACAGGCAGCCGGGGACGCTGGGGGCGGCCCTGGGACTGGCAGGGATATCCTGCGAGTTGATCGCGGACAATATCCACGTCCACCCGGTTGTTATGAAGATACTGGTGGCTGCCAAAGGTCCGGGCCGCGTCATCCTCATTACTGACGCGGTGCGGTGGGCCGGGAGCGAAGACGGCATCTACCAAATGGACCACCGGGACGTGGTTGTGAAGGACGGTGCCGTGCGCCTGGCAAGTGGCGCGCTCGCCGGCAGCATGCTCACGATGAACAGGGCGCTTCAGAACATAACCAGGGCCACGGGCAGGGACCTCGCGGAACTGTGGCCCATGAGCAGCTTGAATGCCGCGCGGGCCATAGGCGTTTCGGACGTGAAGGGCAGCCTGGAGGTGGGCAAGCACGCGGACCTCGTGCTGCTAGATGATGACTTTGGGGTCTACATGACCGTGGCGGAGGGCGACATCGTGTATAGCTCCGTTGCCGGTGTTCCCGGCACCGCGAGGTAGCGGGCAAGGGGAACGCACCGTGCGTGTAAGCTTCCTCTCCCCTCCACCTTGACACGCTCTTCTCGTACCGATATATTGCCCATCATGAGCACAGGTACAGACACTTCGCCGCAGCAGCCTGGCTGGAACTTCTGCCTGCCTATCGAGGTACGCTTCCGCGATGTAGACATGTTCGGCCACGTCAACAACGCAGCGTACCTCACCTACATCGAGTCGGCCCGCGTGGCATATTACGCTCACCTGACCGGCCTCAAAGACCCCCGCGAGTTCGACATGACGGTGGCCCGCGCCGAGGTGGACTTCCTCAAGCCCGCCTTTTACGGCCAGACCTTGCACGTTTACACCCGCGCCGGCCGCATCGGCAACAAGAGTTGGACGCTCGAGCACGAGATGCGCGACTCGCGGACGGGGGAGCTCGTCGCCAGGGGTTCCACCGTGGTTGTGCACTTCGAGCATGCGGCCCAGGAGAGCAAGCCCCTGCCCCCCGAAATAGTTGAGTTGATAGAACGGCACGAAGGCCGTTCGCTGCGCGGCCACTAATCTCCGGCCCAGGCAGCGAACGTACCGGCGATTTGCTCCCTGTTCGCCCCTGTAGTGAGGAGCAGGGAGAGTAGGACGCGCGCTTTTGGGCCGTCGAGGGGCCCGGCGCTTATCAGCCCGCTGGAGAGCAGGTCTGACTCCGAGCCTCTGAAATCGTAGGTGTGGCGCAACATGTCGCCGGAGCGCGTGCGGGAGGCCAGCACCACGGGCATCAGGGCCGCCAACTCCTTCAGCCTGTATGCCACCGGCACGTGGACGTGCCCCGCCCCGAACGCCTCGATCACAAGCCCGCCGTAACCCGCCTGCCGCACCTGGTCTACTAGGCGTCCGTCGTCGCCCAGGCTCACCGTCAGGAGCGCCACAGGCACTACTGAGGCAAACTCGCCGCCAGGCTCCCACTCGATACGAGGGTGGGGGAGTGGCCGGTTGTTCAGGCGCACGCGGCCCTCTACGATCCCCCCCAGGGGGCCGGTCAGGGGCGAACGGAAGGCGGCTGTGCTGGTGGTGTGCGTCTTTTGTACGTAGCGGGCGGCATGCACCTC
>DASVQO010000371.1:0-16613 GCA_036389075.1 Chloroflexia bacterium
GTTGAATGTCAGCACCATAGTAGGTGATGTTCAACAGCCTCCCTCTACCAGCTTCTTTAGATTCTTCGCTGCGCTCAGAATGACAGGGGCCACCTTTGTTTGCTTGTTTCACGTACTTCGCGATTACTCGCTGGCAAGCACCCTGGCTGGTGGCGGGAGAAAGGCAGCTAGAAGGAGCAGGTGTCGTAGTAGCTATCGCGCCCGGCGCACCTGCGGCACAGGGTAAGGCCGTCCGACAGTACCTCTCGGGCGTTCATTATCTCCTCGCCGCAGGCCTGGCAGGGCACGCGGAGGCCGGGGCGGCTGATTATGTCGGGCAGGGAGACGGTGAGGCGCACCTCCTCGACGCGCAGTAGCTCGGGGGCGGGCATCACCCGGTAGGCGGCGAGCTGGGCGTGCCAGGCGTCAGGCTCGGCGGGCGCGTAGTCCAGGGCGCGGTCCCGGGCGAGGGGCTGGGGAGACACGCGCAGCGACTTGCCGGTCTCGGTGTCTACGAAGGTGACAGCCACCTTGCCGTAGTCCACCAGGCGCATGGTGCGGCGGCCCAGCCAGCAGCCGGTAGCCACCGACACGCCGTCGGCGAAGCAGCCATCGGTCTCGATGAAGGCGAACAGGCGCTTACCGGTCTGGGGGAGGGGCAGGTCGAATAGCTCGGCGGCGTGCAGGCCGGTGCGGACGCCCAGCACCTGCCTGGGGCAGAGGTGGTGGTGCAGGGCGGCGGCCCTGTCGAGGCACGTTTGCAGGTCGGTTGTGGTGGAGGTGTCGTGCATAGGTTGCCGGGCAAGGGACGGTTAGGCGGAAGGGCGCAGGCGGTTGGCCGGTGAGAGTAATATATTGATTATATCAGAGGGATATTACGTATCGGTGGAAGGGTAGATGAGCAGCAAGACCGGGAATAGCGACCTGGGTGTGGTGGTCCTGGCGGGAGGGGCCAGCGCGCGCATGGGGACGAACAAGGCCCTGCTAAGGGCGCGGGTGGGTGGTCCGACGATGATCGAGACGGTGGTTGCGCGCCTGAGGGAAGCGGGCATGGCCCCAGATCTGTTGGTGACCAACACCCCTGATGCCTTCGTCTTTCTCGGCCTCCCCATGCTGCCCGACGAGATCCCAGGCGCGGGGCCGCTGGGCGGCATCTACACGGCGCTGGAGCACCTACCTTGTGAGCGTACCCTGGTGGTGGGATGCGACATGCCGCTGCTCAGCCCCGGCCTGTTGCGGTACATGGCCGAGTTGGAGGACGAAGTCGACGCGCTGGTGCCCCGCTGGAGGGACGAGGAAGGCCACTTGCACGTGGAGACGCTACACGCGGTGTATTCCCACCGCTGCCTGGAGCCGGTGCGCAGGCGGATTGAGGGGGGCAGGTTGAAGGTGCGGGGGTTGCTCGAGGAGGTGAGCGTGCGGTACCTGGATGAGGCCGAGTTGCGCCGCCACGACCCCGGGCTTGAGAGCTTCCGCAACGCCAACACGCCGGGGGAATGGGAGGGGCTGAGGGACCGGCTCTGACGCCGGCGGGAGTGGGGGTTATAATACAAGCATGATACACCTCGCCGGTTTGCGGCTCGACCAGGACGACCTGGAAGATAAGCAGGGCTTTCCGTTTGACGTGCCCATTGTGCGCTCGCTGGAGTCGCTGGAGTTCCCTTCCGAGGTGACTTTCCTGGTGGGAGAGAACGGGTCGGGCAAATCGACGCTGCTGGAAGCGATTGCGATGGCGACCCGGCTGCCGGCGGTGGGCAGCGACAGGCTGGAAACGGATGCGACGTTGGAGGCGATACGGCCCCTGGCGAGTTATTTGCGGCTGTCGTGGCAGCGGCGCACTCACAGGGGCTTCTTCATGCGCACGGAGGACTTCTTCGGTTTCTCGAAGCGGCTCACGGCGACCCGCGCCGAGTACGAGGCCGACCTACAGCGCGTGGACCGCGAGACTGAAGGACGCTCTATCACCGCGCGCAACCTGGCCCGCGTGCCCTACCTCAGAGAGCTACATGCGATGGAGAGCCGCTACGGGAAGGACCTCTCGGCGCGCTCGCACGGGGAGAGCTATTTCACGGTGTTCCAGTCGCGGTTCGTGCCGGGCGGGCTGTACATGCTGGACGAGCCGGAGGCCCCGCTGTCGCCGGTGAGGCAGCTATCGTTCATCTCGATGATGAAGGAGATGGTCGAGCAGAAGCAGGCGCAGTTCATCGTGGCTACGCACTCGCCCATCCTCATGGCCTACCCGGGGGCCGCTATTTACAGCTTCAACGGGGGCGCTATCGAGCGGGTGGCCTACGATGAGTTGGAGCACGTCACCGTGACAAGGGACTTCCTCAACAACCCCGAGCAGTTCCTGAAGCACCTGTAGTTATGTGCTTCAGGTAGCGCTGTTGAAACGCGCGCGGAGCGCGGTCGCAAATTTCGCAAGCGTATGTTGCGGCTGCGGGCACTCTAACTGGTTGGTGAAAGTCACATTACCGGCGCTGCTTACTCCCCGGACAAGCTCATGAGTGAAACAAGCAAACGCACACCAGGGAGCATGATAGTGCGCTTTCTCGCATCTATCGTGATATTCTTGACCCTGGCGTTGCTTCTGCGCTCCTTTGTGGACTTTCTCAACAGGCCACCCGGACGTGTCATAGATGACAAGCCAATTCTTACAATCTCGGACGCGCCTGGGCCGGTTACCGGGGTAAGTTATTCACCGGATGGCTCCCTGTTGGCTTACAGCACTTTCGCGGGCAAGGTCCACCTGTGGAATGTCGCTGAGAAGAGGGGTGTAAGCACACTGGCTCCTCCCGCCGCTACCAACCCATTGCCTCCTTTGTACAGCGCTGTTTTCTCACCGGACGGAAAGACGCTGGCCGCCGGGTCCGCCGATGGCTCTATTTATATCTGGAGCGTGCCTGGCGGAAGGCTCCTACGCACCCTGGTGGGGCACACCGGACCTGTATGGAGCGTGCAAATCTCCAGTTCCGGGAAGTGGCTTATATCAGGTTCTCGCGACGGCACGATACGGATCTGGGACCTGGCAAATGGCACTCTCAAGACCTGGATAGACGGGGAGATGGGCTGGATCAACTCAGCCAGGCTTTCACCCGATGAGACACGGTTGGCGGCGGCGGGCGAGCACTACGCCCTACGCCAGTGGTTGATGAACAAGATTGACGAACAGGACCCGGAAGCCGCCAGTAAAGGCATCTACTTTGCATACGACCTGGCTGGCATATCACGTCCCACCTTCACCCCTACCAGCGGACCAAGGGAGCGGCGTCTACGAGGAGCCAGGCACAAGCACGACCCACTCCAATGGGCACTACCCGGCTGGGCAGGCCGATAGAGGCAGTCGAGTACTCCCCGGACGGTAGATTGCTGGCCCACGTGTCGTACTACCTTGCGGGTGGCGGCGCAATGCTGTGGCAAATGCCGGGACCTGGAGTGCACCCGGATAGTCACCCCTCCGGCGCGGGTAATGTACCGAACAACACCACCTTGAGCGGGCAGGGCTTAGTGGAGCGCACCAGCCTCCACATTATGGATGCGCTCGCCTTCTCGCCCGGCAGCAATATCCTGGCGGCTAACGACGACAACCTCATCTGGCTCTTCCGCCTGGATAGCTACGACATTATTGCCGGCTTGCAGAAGCATACACAACATGTAACGGGCCTCGCTTTCTCGCCTGACGGCAAGACACTGGCCTCCAGCTCAGAGGACGGTACCGTCAATATCTGGCAGGTCCCAGCCCTCGCTCCATTGCCGTCTCCCACGCCGTGACAACTCCCTGTCCGCTATCAACACGCCGGGCGGCGGATTAGCCTAAGTTGTTGCAACAGGGCCCCACGACCTCGGCACGCCTTAGCCTCACAGTTGCCCCGGTCGTTCGCCTGCAAGGAGCCTGTAACCACAGGCTGCGGGGCAAGACCTGGCGCAAACCGGGCAAGCTGGCTTCAAAATGTCCACTTCCCCGGAAAATCGCGTGAAGTTTGCCCCTCTTCCGGCGACATGTATTACGTATGACATAAAGCCAGTAAAATGGTGTGTAAATTGGAGGAGAGATACGGGTGTTACCGAATAAGCCAACGACGATGCCGGGTGAAGTAGAAGCCCTGATATTTTCCGAACGTACCCGTGTGGTGCGTTTCTGCGCCGCCTTCACCGGCAATCCCGAGGCCGCCGAAGACCTGGCCCAGGAGACGCTCCTGGAGGTATGGCGGCACAAAGACGAGCTGCGCGAACAAGGGGCGTATATATCGTGGCTGCTCGGGATCGCGCGGAACGTTTGTTTGCGCTGGAGGAGGCGCCTGGGCAGAGAGCCTGTGCCGGCTGTAGAGCTGTACCGGCACTCGGAAGCCCAGGGGGACAGCAACCTGGACGTGGCCGACGAGGAGTTCGACCTGGAGCTGGAGCTGGAGCAGCGCGAGCTAGCCGATCTGCTCGACCGTGCCATGGCCTTTTTGCCGCCGCACGTGCGCGCTGTGTTGGTAGAGCGCTACGTCATGGACTCTCCCCTTTCCGAGGTGGCCGAGCGCATGGGGCTGAGCGAAGGCGCGGTGGCGATGCGCGTACAAAGGGGCAAGCTTGCCCTCAAACGCATCCTCTCAACAGAACTCAACCACGAAGCCGCGTCGTTTGGGCTGGTCGACCTGGCGGATGCGAACCGCCGGGAAACGAACATGTGGTGCCCCATCTGCTCCGAGCGGCGCCTGATAGCCCAGCGTCTGCCCGAAACGCACGAGTTCGTGATGTGGTGCCCGGCATGCTACGACCGGACGGGCCAGTACAATTGGGCGTGCGGTGAGGACCCACGGAACTACGTGCTGGAGGGGATCACGAGCTACAAATCAGTCCTCAACAGGTTCTTCAACTGGTACAGGCAAACCTACCAGCCGGGCCTGGACACCGGGCACCTGACCTGCGAATACTGTGGGCGCAAGATCAGGATGCACAGGACGATGCCGGACCAGGCCGGCGCTGAGATGCAGCAACTGACCGGCTTCCACACATTTTGCGAGGGCTGTGGCTCCAGCGGCTGGGCAACCTGCGCCAGCCTGATGCGCAGCTTACCCGAAGTGCAGCGCTTCTGGCGCGAACACCCGCGCATGAGGACTCTGCCGGTACGCGAGATCGAAATGGCCGGCAGTCCCGCGCTGGCAGTCAGCTTCGAGAGTGTAAAGAGCCACGCCCGCCTCGATGTGGTCGCGGCACTGGACAACCTGCGCGTGATAAAGATATACGAGGTGAGGGGTGAATAATCCGGCTGAGAACCCCACATCAGCAAACGGTGCAGCCACCCCTGAAGCCGCCCCACCCGAGAACATACCTGCTGCCGCGCCGCAACTCACCCCCACCCGCCTGCCGCCGCTATGGCGTAATCGCGATTACATGCTGCTGTGGAGCGGGCAAACAGTCTCCGCACTTGGCAGTGGCATTTCGGGCATCGCCTTGCCCCTGCTGATCCTGGCCCTCACCAACTCACCGGCCGCGGCGGGAATCGCGGGGGCGCTCTACTCCCTCCCTTACCTCCTCTTCAGCCTGCCCGTGGGCGCGCTGATCGACCGCTGGGACCGCAAGCGCGTGATGATCCTGTGCGAGATGGGCCGCGCTCTGAACGTAGCCAGCATACCGGTCGCGCTGGCATTCGACATACTCACGGTGTGGCAGCTGTACATCGTCTTCTTCATCGAAGGCACCCTCTTCGTCTTCTTCAACATCGCTGAAGTCGCCACTTTACCGAGAGTGGTGAACAAGGCTCAGTTGCCCGCCGCATCCGCGCAGAATGAAGTAGCATTCGGGGTCGCGGGGCTGGCGGGGCCACCGCTCGGCGGCTTCATGTACCAGGCGCTAGGCCGCATGGTGCCCTTCATCTTCGATGCTATATCATATGCTGTCTCCCTCGTCTCGCTCTTCTTCATCAAAACAGAGTTCCAGGGCGAGCGGCCCGCAACTGAACGCAACCTGCGAGGTGAGATCGTAGAGGGTCTCAGCTGGCTCTGGCACCAGCCTCTGATCCGCTTCATGGCCGTCCTGACAGGCGGCATGAACCTGGTGTACTCAGCGAGTGGCCTCGTGCTGATTATCGCGGCTCGCAATATGGGAGCCACGGCGACGGAGATCGGTACAATCTTCAGCATAGGCGCGCTGGGCGGCATCCTCGGGTCGATTGTCGGGGGCAAGATACAGAGGCGGTTCCGGTTCGGACAGGTTATCACGGCCGTGATCTGGCTACAAGCCTTGCTCTTTCCCCTGTACGCCTTTGCTCCGCATGTTCTCGTGCTGGGGGCGGTGAGCGCCGCGATATTCATGCTCACCCCTATCTACAACGTAGTGCAGTTCAGCTATCGATTGAGCCTCATCCCCGATGCCCTCCAGGGACGGGTGAACAGCTCGTTCCGGCTGCTGGCATTCGGCTTCCAGCCCCTCGGCGCGTCCCTTTCAGGCGTGATGCTCGAAAACATCGGCGTGGCCGCAACAATATTCGCGTTGTTCGGCTGGCTCCTGCTGCTGGCGGTGGCGACCACCTTCAACAGCCACGTGCGCCATGCGCGGCCTATCGAAGAGGTGGCCCAGGCCGCCTGAGCTCCTCGTGGAGACATACCTAAGGTCTGGTGATGCATTAGTTCATTTACGAATATGTGACGTGGCCTGGCTAACAGTCTCTTTAAAATTTGTGAATTATAGTTGCATATGCCAGGGGTTGTAAGCTAAATCTGTCAGCGATTGCGGAGATGCCAGGCACGAAATAGCCGGGCGTGTTGGTGGAGGAAAGCCGGGTTTAAAGCTAAATCTGTCAGTTATTCAGTTACGCGCTCAGAGCACTGTGCGCGGCTTTGGTTTCGCTTAATCTAGGAAGAGACCATTTACCACCAGCTGTGGAAAACGGGAAAGCTTGTCCGATTTAAAGCATGATCTATCATCAATTTAATCCCGACCAGGAGTGGGTACTCTGCCAACCAAGCACCCTCCAGGTTCATAGCGTATGAATTCTCAAGCACCTACCCCTGAGGGAAAATCCCCCCGAAAAGGACGGTTAGGGGCCTTTAACGTGGGACGGTTCTCCACCAGCCAAGACAGACAGGGTAACTTTCCTGAATCGCTCCCCTGTCGCAAGTGCAATACTCGTAGTGGCTGCATAGATAGAGATCACGATTATGCCGGCGATAAAGAAGTGCAGGGCCTCAACAAAGCCAAACAGCGTCGGAGTGACCTGGTTTGGTACCAGGAAAGTAACCGCTATCCGGGCCACATTCAGGCCAACATAGCCCCCTAAACTCCAGGCTACGCCATTTACGATTGCCCACCAGGTCGTACTACGCACATCTTTATTATCCCATGTCTGCCACTGAACGAAGCCAAAGACGAGGCCCCCCAGCAAGAAACCGATCACAGAAAACAATGGGTGGTCTGCAAGTTGCGGATCGATTGTTGATGCTAACATCCTGAGAGCAATGATCCCCAGCCACGCAATAGTCGCACCTAGCGCGGATAACAGCGCCCATCGCAACTCAATCCATAGCTGCATAGCTCCGTGTACGCGCGGCCTCAAGACTAACCACTGAACGCCCCCGACGCTTCCAGCGAGAATCCCCGGTGCGATTGGAAGCACCAGACCCCAGGTAAGTCCTGCAATCACCATAAGGGTTGCCCAGGTAAGCACTCCAACTACCAGCGTCCCCAGTAGCCAGAAGACCCAGGCGCTTCCGGGCCGGCGGAAATTAAAGACCAGCAGTTGTTCAACATTCTTGTACATAGTTGCCTCAATTCAGTTTACCGAGAAACCCTCAACAACTCTGGACGTGTAGGCGCAAGAAGACCTACCGGATAGACTACCCACAATCATAAAGTATTACAATTTGCATGAGGCATGCAACCCCGGAGAATCGCATGGCTCATGCAGACGGACCACAGAATACCCAAAGCGTACCAAAAAGATGGCCTCACGTTCAATCTGCATTGGCAGGTCGCTTGCGTCTGGTGTGGGTATTGCCAGTCTGCGCAAGCAGGCGGAATGCAGCATCGAGGTCAGCTTCTGTCAGGTTCTCACCATACCACTGCCACAGCTTGTAGCCTAACGCGACGGCTGCCAGGTCTGGCGCATTTGGCCTCTTGTGGTTATAAGTGTCAACCAAAGCCGCTGCTCCGACGATTGTCTCGAATGTAAATCCGGCGGCCGCACCAATGTATCCATACATGACGTTACCAAACATATTGAAGTTGGTTTCCACATTTGGGTCGGTGCCAGGCATATCGAAGTAGATATCCTCGGTTCCAGTCTCAGGCGTGCCTTTCTGGTCGATGCCATAAGCATCACCGATTACTGATTTCATGTCCCAGGCACAATCCTCACACACCATATCCTTGAATGTGTTAAGGGCTAATGTAGTAGTAACTACGTCAGTGGCACCAATCAAGGATGGATTAACGGCGCCGGCGGCATAGCTGGCAGCGCGCGAGTTTAGGAATTTGATCCTCGAGAACGTGGGATCGCTGTGCACAATCGTTTTCATGTAGACGTAAGTTAGAGCGCGCATGCCCTCATAACTGGGTTTCGCCTTGTGACCCGAAGGATCTGTGTACATCAACGGGTTGTTCAGTACATATGCATAGCGATTGAATGAAGCTGGATAGAGTGGACCTACTCCATAGGTGACCTAAGAATCAGCATCCATAGAGTGATAGCTCGCCGTCAGCGAAGGTGTCTCAGGCACGATGGTGTCAGGGGACGTAAACCTTGCAAGAGCAGGATCGTAGTACCTGGCATGGTAGTACAGCAGCCCTGTGTCGTCCTTACGCTGCCCTGTGTAGTTCAGATCGGTCACACTGATGCCACCGTTGCGTACCTTGCCCCACGGGTCGAACTGCTGGCTGGACACTACCGCCCCGCTCTGGTTGGTAGTCGTGTTCACGCTGCCCAGGTGGTCAGAGTGGATGTACACGATGGTCTCTGTGCCCTCCAGCCCTCCGGCAACTGAGGCTCCTGCTTCCGCTCCTGCCACATCACCTGAGGCAGAAGACATCCCACACATGGGACAAGGGTCCCCACCACCGCCTCCTCCATCTGCTGTGACACTTACGTACACGTCCTCGGGGGTACCCTGCCCGAACATGATGGTGCCTGCCTGCCTTGTCATGTTCCACAGCCAGGCGTAGTTTCCTGTGGTGCTGGGGGCCGTCACCGTGAAGTTGAAGGTGTAGCTCTGTCCCGGAGCCACTGTCACACCCGATGGCACATTCACCGCGTTAGGTACCCACGGGGAGGACTTGCCTCCCGCAGCCGTGAGTGCTACGGTTGATCCCCACCCGGTCAGCCCCGTGTTCTGTAGGGTGACTGACACCTCGTAGGACTGACCTGCTATCATGGCGTCGGGTACGCTCTGCGAGACGAAGGCAGCATTGTACACGGGTGTGGCTGTAGGAGTAGGGGTATTCGTAGGGGTGTTAGTAGGGCTGGGTGTATTGGTGGGAGTGGGTGGGGTGGGCACAAACTCCTTCTGTGCCACTACCTGCCCGTTGAGGGTGAATAGCGACCGAGTGTTACCGGAAGGCTTGTCCTCTTCGTACATGCCTCCGAAGTAGAAGGTGGTAGCGGTGACGCTACTCTGAGTGACAGCGCGGCTGTCACGCTCCCCATCGGCATCGTAAGTGTAGCTCTCCGTCACAGCGCCTGACGTGATGCTCTGAGGCAGGTTCTCCACATTCCACGAGAGGGTGCGTGCGGGGTCTCCGAAGGGTGTGGCGGGAGAGGAGGTCATGTTGCCGTTGGCGTCGTAGCCGAAGACCACTCCTCCGTTGAGGCTGCGTATGGCGTAGGGTCCGCCGTTGGCGGTAGCCGCCGAGTTGTAGTTGTAGGTAGTAGGTGCCGTCGTGCCGCCCTTGGTGAGTATGTTGCCCAGCTTGTCGTAGGTGTATGTCTGGTCCACGGTAGTGGCTCCAGTGGTGCCGTTCTTCACCGTCCAGGTCTTGAGGCGGTCCAGGTGGTCGTAATCGAAGTGCTGGTTCTCATTGGTGGTGGTGCTGTTGAGGTCCAGCACGTTGCCCACTGCATCGTACCCGTAGGTGCGACTGCTCACGCTTGTAGAGTTGGTGGTTGTGCCCACCTTCAGCTTCCACAGGCGCTGTGTCACTGCTTCGTACTCGTAATTCTGCACAAGATTGTTGCCAAAGGTAAAACTCTTCGGTTGGTCCGCCGCTGTGTACTGAGCGCCCGTAGCATAACAGGTGGTGCCGCACACGCTCGTCTGCCGCCCTGCGGCATCATAGCTGTAGGAGACCGTTTCACCAGTTGGGTACACGATAGAGGAAATCCGGTCGGCACTGTCGTAGTTGTACTGGAAGGTACGAGCGGTGGCAGAGAGGGCTGCGATCTTGTAATCCACTTGCTTCTGCCGCCCGCGCAAATCGTAGTTGAAGGTGCTTGAGGACAACTCTCCGCCGCCTGCGGCGGTGGTAGTGTACCGGGCCATGAAGGTGCGCTGCCCCGCGTTGTAGAAGCCGGTGCGCACCTGGTCGTAGAAGTATTCTACTTTTGTGGTGTCAGAGTAGCGCTTCCTCACCAGGCGGTCTAGCGAGTCGTAGTCGAACTCTATCCACTGCCCCTTGGCGTCGTTCTGCCGCTGAAGGGCACCGTTTACGTGGTACGCATAGCTCCACGTACCCATGGAAGGGTCGCTCATGGAGGTCTTGCGACCCAGCGAGTCGTAGTTGACGGTGGTAGCCTTGCCGTTGGCATCGAGCACAGAGGTCAGCAGGTCCAGCAGGTTGTAGCCATAGGTCATGGTGGAGTAGGGGCTTGGATCCCCCTCGTTCACGTACTCGCCAACCTCAACCAGGCGGCCAAACACGTCCGAGTAGTGAGCCTTCTTGTGCCGCTTGGCATCAATGCTAACCGTCTTCCGCGCGTTCCCGTTGAGACCGTAAGAAATCTCGGTGAAGTAAGTGTCAGGACTTTTCCTAATGTTTGTAAGTTAAATCTGTCAGATATTCAATTTCACGCTCACGGAAGCCTCTAAAGTGTGCCTTTAAAGCTAAATCTGGCAGGTATTAAGGAAGCATCAACTTACTAGCAATCCGAGCGCAGGCTCTCTCACGCACGAGATCTACAGTGTAGATGCCCTAAGAATAGCTGCAAAAACCGAATTCCTTAAAGCTATATCTGTCAGACTGGGTCAAAAGGCCCCTAAACGAGCCATTTAGGGGCTGAAATTGAATTCCTTAAAGCTATATCTGTCAAAAGGCCATTTTAAAGCTAAATCTGTCAATCGCTGACATATACGCCCGTAATTAACAAATTCGCTCTTGCCCATAGGTTGACTGCCGCCGGGGGGCAACGTAGAATACCTCATGGAGCATGGCGAAGCTATAGAACACGCGGGGCCGGTAGGCGAGGCCGTGCCTCTCAGCGTGCGGCGGGCGGTGCGGCGCTGGGTAGGGCTGCAAAGCGAGCTTACCTGCGACGAGCTCACAATCGAGGAGCCGCTGCAAATCCGCATGGCGGGCGTGGACGTGGCGGTCACGATGCGCACCCCCGGCCACGACGAGGAGCTTGCGGTGGGCTTCCTCTTCACCGAGGGGCTTATTGAAGGTAGGCGGCACGTAGACTCGGTGGCCCGCTGCCCCCAGGACGACGGCACCCCTTCCCCCAATATCCTCAACGTCCAACCCACCGACCGCGACCTGGTGGACCCGCGCGCCTGGGGCCGCGACTTCCTGGCTACCTCTAGCTGCGGGCTTTGCGGTAAGACCAGCCTGGGCCAGGTGGAGCGGGTCAGCGGGCGCGTGCGGGTCATGTCGCACAACTTCACGGTGCCGGTGGATACCCTCTATTCATTGCCGGGCGAGCTGCGGGGCGGGCAAGACACCTTCGCGCAGACAGGCGGCATACACGCAGCGGGGCTGTTCGACCCGGAGGGCAACCTGCTGCTGTTGCGGGAGGATGTGGGCCGCCATAACGCCGTTGACAAGATCGTGGGCCGGGCCTTGCTGGACGACATGCTGCCCCTGGACCGCCACATCCTCCTGGTGAGCAGCCGCGCGTCCTTCGAGATCGTGCAGAAGGCGGTTATGGCAGGCATTTCGCTCTTGTGCGCTATCTCGGCACCTTCCAGCCTGGCGGTGGAGCTGGCGGAGCGGTCGGGGCTGACGTTGGTGGCGTTTTTGAGGCAGGGTAGGCTTAACGTTTACTCCGGGGAGGAACGGGTGGGATAGGGGTTTAGGTTTCGTGTCGCAGTTGCTTATCCAACAGATAGAAATAAGGCCGCTCAGGGAAGGCGAGATTGAGCTGCTCGACCAGATGAATCGCGACTGGGCCAGGGGGCGGCCCCTCGCCCTGCACGTTGAGAGGCTGGTGAGGCAGCAGCGGGGTGAGGTGGTCTACCTGTTCGCCTGGCACGGCGAGCGACCCATAGGGCATGTGCTGCTGGTGTTTGCCGGGCCGTCGAAGGAGCCCATGCGCAGTGTTTTGAGGAGCTGCGCGCATATATCCGACCTGTTCGTGGTGCCTGATTACTGGTCGCAAGGAATTGGCCGCAGGCTGATGGACGAGGCGGAGGCGTTGGTAGCCCGGCGCGGTTCGATCCAGGTTGGCCTTGATGTAGCGATAGACAACGACCGCGCTATGAGGCTGTACGAGCGCAGGGGCTACGTCGATCTGGGTTTTGGAGAGAGGGCGGTAAGCTGGACGTACGTAGACGCGGAGGGGCTGGAACAGGTGCAGGACGACGTGCTGATTTACCTTGTGAAGAGGCTTGGGGCCAAATGGGAGCAAAGTCATGGATGAACCAACAACCACGGCTGCTACCCTCCTCGAGCGTATCGGCTGGCACCCTTCCGACTGGGCGCAAATTGAGGTGTATGCCCGGATGGCACCGGCACGCAAGGTTGAATTTATGCTCCGGTGGCGGGGCGAGCAAGTCCGGTTGCTCAAAGAGAGGTTGGAGCTTGAGCACCCGGGCTGCTCCAGGGAGGAATTATCGTCCATGCTCCAGGAGCACCTCGATTTAGTGAGGGAGAGTCGTCACCTATTCAACGGGAGGTGAGATTAATGCCGGATAAGCAAACTTCCAAACGCCGCAACCTCTTCTGGCGGCTCGGCAACAGCCCTCAGCCTTACAGCGCCATGTCGGTGGCCCGGCACTCGCGCATACGGGACGCTGTGCCGGTGAACGGGGTGTGCCCGTACTGCGCGGTGGGGTGCGCGCAACGTATATATGTGAAGGCGGGGCAGGTGGTGGATATAGAGGGGGACGAGCGCAGCCCCATCAACGAGGGCACCCTCTGCCCCAAAGGCTCCAACACGTTCCAGCTAACGGTAAACCCCCACCGGCAGAAGCAGGCCCTCTACCGCGCACCTTATAGCAACAGGTGGGAGACGGTGCCGCTGGAGTGGGCGATGGAGCGTATCGCGCAGCGGGTGGTGGAGACGCGAGAGGCCACGTTCGTGGAGCGCGACGAGGAGGGCAACCTGCTCAACCACACGCTCGGCATGGCGCACCTGGGCGGGGCTACGCTGGACAACGAGGAGAACTACCTCATCAAGAAGCTGTTCAGCAACCTGGGGCTGGTGCAGATCGAGAACCAGGCCCGCATCTGACACAGCGCCTCGGTGCCCAGTTTGAGCGCCACGTTCGGCCGAGGGGCCGCCACAACCTACCAGGAAGACCTGCAAAACAGCGACTGCATCCTCATCATGGGTTCCAACATGGCGGAGGCGCACCCGGTCGGCTTCCGCTTCGTGGTGAAGGCGCGCGAGAAGGGGGCGCGCGTCTTCCACGTTGACCCGCACTATAGCCGCACCTCGGCCTGCGCCACCGATTACGTGCCGATACGCACGGGCAGCGATATTGTGTTCCTGGGGGGCATTATCAACCAGGTGTTGCGGCAGGAGCGGTGGTTCAAGGAGTACGTGCTGGCTTATACCAATGCCAGCACGATCATCAACGCAGAGTACGTGGACGCGGAGGACGCGGAGGGCATATTCTCCGGGTTCGACCCGGAAAAGGGCGAGTACGACCCGAAGGAGGCCAACTGGCACTACGCCGGCACCGAGCAGCCGGAGCCTGCGAGCGCGCCCGAGGAGCAGGGCACCTACTCGTGGAGCAAGACTTCGGGGGCGCATGAAGCGGGCGAGCCGGAGCGCGACCCCACTTTGCAGCACCCCAACTGCGTGCTCAACATCCTCCGCAGGCACTACGCCCGCTACACGCCGCAGATGGTAGCCGAGGTGTGCGGGTGCACGGTGGAGCAGTTCGAGCGGGTAGCCGAGGCGATGATGGCGAACTCGGGGCGAGAGCGCACGGGGGCTATCGTGTACGCGGTGGGGTGGACGCAGCACACGACGGGGGTGCAGATAATTCGCACGGCGGCGCTGCTGCAACTGCTGCTGGGCAACGCGGGCAGACCGGGGGGCGGGGTGATGGCGATGCGCGGGCACGCCTCCATCCAGGGTTCTACGGACATCCCCACGCTGTACAACCTGCTCCCAGGCTACATCCCGCAGCCCACGTCTACCAGGGGGCATAACTCTCTCGCGGAGTTCCTGGAGAAAGAGACGGTGCCAAAGGGCTACTGGGCCAACCTGCCGAAGTTCGTGGTGAGTTTGCTGAAAGCGTGGTACGGGGAGGCGGCCAGGGCGGAGAACGAGTGGGGCTTTGGGTGGCTGCCCCGTATTTCGGGCGACCACTCGCAGCTACCCACTTTCGCGCGCATGGCCGAGGGCAAGGTGAAGGGGCTGTTCCTGCTGGGGCAGAACCCGGCGGCGGGCGCGCCGAACTCGCGGCTCAACCGGGAGGGACTGCGCAAGCTCGATTGGCTGGTGGTGCGGGACTTCTTCCTGCTGGAGAGCGCCACGTTCTGGAAGGAAGGCCCGGACAACCCCGACCCGAAGGCGATTGGCACGGAGGTCTTTTTCCTGCCGGCAGCGGCGGGGGCCGAGAAGCCGGGCACCCTGACGAACACGCAGCGCATGGTGCAGTGGCACGACAAGGCGGTGGACCCGCCGGGCGACTGCCGGTCGGACCTGTGGTTCATGTGGAACCTGGGCCGCCGCCTGAAGCAGCTATACGCGGGTAGCACCCGCCAGCGCGACCAGGGGCTGCTCAACCTCACCTGGGACTACGAGCAGGAAGAGCCTGAGGTGCTGCCCGATGGCACAAGGAGCCGCATCGAGGACGAACCGAGCGCGGAGAAGGTGCTGAAAGAGATCAACGGCTGGGATGTGGTAGAGGGCAGACAGCTTCGAGGCTTTGAGGAGCTAAAGGACGATGGCACCACGGCCTGCGGCTGCTGGATATATTGCGGCATCTGGCCCGAAGAGGAACGCAACCGCGCCGCCGAGCGTCCTCCGCTAGCTCCCAATTCCGCAATCCCAAACCCAGATTTTGCATGGGCATGGCCGGGCAACCGCCGCATGATGTACAATCGCGCCAGCGCGGACCCGGAAGGGAGGCCGTGGAGCGAGCGCAAGAAGTACGTCTGGTGGGACGAACAACTGGGGAGGTGGACGGGCTTCGACACGCCCGACTTCCCGCCCGACAAGCGTCCCGACTACCGGGCGGGGGCCGAGGACGTGGGCATGGAGGCGATTAGCGGGGACTCGCCGTTCATCATGCACTCGGACGGCAAGGGGTGGCTCTTCGCGGCTTCGGGTGTGAAGGACGGCCCGCTGCCCACGCACTACGAGCCGCTCGAAGCGCCGGTGGACAACCTGCTCTACAGGCAACAGGCCAACCCGACGGCCAAGGTAGAGGTGTCGCCCCTCAACCCTATGGCGCTGCCGGTGGACCCCGCGTACCCTATCGTAGCCACCACATACCGGCTGACGGAGCACTACCTGAGCGGGGGTATGAGCCGTTTCAATAGCTGGCTGAACGAGTTGCAGCCCGCGATGTTCGTGGAGATGAGTCCTGAGCTTGCGGGGGAGCGGGGGATAGAGCACGGGGACTGGGTGGTGATAAGCAGCCCGCGGGGGGAGATCGAGGCGAGGGCGATGGTCACGCCGCGCCTGCACACGCTCAGGGTCGGGGGGCGGGCGGTGCACCAGGTGGGGGTGCCGATCCACTTCAGCTACACGGGCGAGGTGACGGGCGGGCAGGCGAACGAGCTTATACCCATGGTGACGGAGCCGAACGTAAGCATGCACGAGGGCAAGGCGTTCATGTGCGAGGTGCGCAAGGGACGTATGCCTACGCCGTCGGACGTGCCCACGGTGGAGGTAGCCAAACGGCCCAGCGAGGCAGCGATGCCGGACACGCCGCAGCAGGCGCAACCGGAAGGCAGGTCGGCGTGACGGGGCAATTACGAATTACGAGATGAGCGACGGGTGACGGGTGACGGGTGACGGGTGACGGGTGACGGGTGACGGGTGACGGGTGACGGGTGACAATGGGAGGGCGATGCGGAAGGGGACGCCCTGCCAATGAATTGGCGGGCTTACAAGAAGCAAAGTCTCCTACGGAGACTGCCCTCACCTTCCTTAGTCTCCGAAGGAGACTTTGCCCCTTGTAAGCCCGTGGCTTATGAAGATTAACAATTGAATGCGGTAATGAGAGGAAGCAAGCCGACATAGCGAAGTAGTTGTGTAGAGCCATGAGCAAAACGGTTGAGGAAGGTGCGGGCTTGCTCTTTGAGCAGGTCGAACTGGTGGG
>DASVQO010000372.1:0-6303 GCA_036389075.1 Chloroflexia bacterium
ACCCCAGTATAACATCTTATAAGTGTCAAGTGAATAGCTTTCCGACTTGCTGTATTATGGCCTGGCACGAGGAAACGACGCATGGAGGCTCCACAACTACCAGGGCGGGGGCACCACGCCTCCCGCTCCCGCCGCGCTAGAAGTACCGCAACAGGGACGCTCCAATGACCGCACCAGGGCAGCAGCAAGACACAGGGACTACTACGTGGCCGTGGGGGCTGTTTTTCGCGTGCCTGGGGCTGTTTGTGCTCACCTCGCGGGGCCACACAGGCTCCATTGACGAAGAATCGCTGCTCTTCGTTTCGGCCAGGCTGGCGCAGGGGGGCGCGAAGCTGCTCAACATACCCTGGTCCATCCCTGAGCCCCCCTGGCAGGGCACCGGGGTGTTCACCAGCTACGAGCCGGGGCAGCCCCTGCTGGCGATACCCTTCTATCTCGCCGGGAGCCTCGCTGCCTCCCTCTTCCCGCTCGAGTCGCACACCTACGTCACGCGCCTGGTGGTCGCATTGTTCGGGGCGGTGGTCACGGCAGCCACGGTGGTGCGCCTCTACCAATTAGGGCGGGCGCTCGGCCAGGGCGCGGGAGCCGCTACCTTCATGGCCGCTACCTACGCGACGGGCACTCTCGCCTGGCCCTACGCGCGCACCTTCTTTCGAGAGCCGCTGGTCGCGCTGGCCCTCGTGTCGGCGGCCTATTCCCTGGTGCGATGGCGCGAGCGTCCAAACCTGCGGCTGGCCCTCACCGGCTGGGCCTGGGTGCTGCTGGCGGTAACGACCAAGCTGGCCGCCCTGTTCGCGGTGCCCGTTTTCGCCGTCTACTTCGCCGCTGTTGGCTTCCAACGCCTGCGCCGAGGTAAGAGAGAGGTGACTACAGCCCCGCCCGGCGAACAGGGGCAGGCGCGTATCCGGCTCAGCGGCGGCACCGTCACGGTCGTGGTGGCCGTGGTCCTTGCCGTGGCGGGCGGCCTCGTGGTGCAAAGCCGCTGGGCGCAACTGGGGCCGTATATCGACCAGACAGGGCTATTCACCGGGGACTTCTCCTACGTGCCCGTGGCCTTGTACGGATTGACGCTCAGTCCCGGCAAGGGGCTGTTGGTGTTCGCGCCGCCTGTGCTCGCGGGGCTTGCGGGTTTGTACCTGCTCCTCCGGCAGCGGCGGGCTGAAGCCCTCTTCTTCGCCGCCCTGTTCGCCATCTTTCTGGTCGTCTACAGCTTCAACACAAGCTGGCACGGCGGCGCTAGCTGGGGGCCGCGCTACTTACTGCCCGTGCTGCCGTTCGTCGTCGCCCCCGTGGGCACGCTGGCGCAGTGGCTGTGGCCCCGCAGGCAGGGCACAATGGGCCAGGTCGGGTTCGCGCTCGCGGGCGGCCTTGTGTCAGTCGGGGTGCTCGTCCAGGTGGGCGCGATAAGCGTGGACCCGGTGAACTACTACCTGCGCGCCTTCGAGCGACAGCCACTTACGATGGAAGGCGGCCCGGCCTTCCTGCAAGAGATACACTTCGACCCCGCCCTCTCGCCCGTCACGGGGCACCTGAGTCTAAGTCTGCAATATGCGGGCAACCTGGCAGCCGGCCGCAACCACTTCCAGCAGGTGCCGTTCGGCAGGGAGGCATACCTGCAATACTTCCGCGAAGCAAAATCGCTCGATTTCGCTATAGTGCACCTGTACGAGTGGTCCAGGGCATCGAGGTAGGAATAAGTGACGGAACCGCCAAGACGCCAAGGACGCCAAGAGCGCGCCAAGATTAAGATAAGGATTATTCACCGCAGAGACGCAGAGGGCGCAGAGGTTACGCTGAGATAATAAGGGTTTAGCTGGTGCAAGAGGACCAGGGTACTGCATTTGTACCCTGGTCCTCTTGCTTGGAACACCACCTTAATCTTGGCGTGGTCCTTGGCGTTCTTGGCGTCTTGGCGGTTCCGTCTCTTTGCATGTGACTCTTGCCCCTCACGTCTTGACGCTTACCACGTAGCATGCTATGCTCTCATGCGGGCAGTGTTGCCGCGTGGCCGGGTTTGTGGGTCGCTTGGGTAGAAAGGGGCCGCGAGAGATGGCTGATGAGCAACCGCTGACTTTCCTCTGCATCACGAGTTACGAGAAGGGGCACGCTTTCCTGCGCGAGTGCAAGCGCCAGGGCTGCTACGTGGTCCTGCTCACGGTGGATAGGCTGCGGGACGCGCCCTGGCCGCACGACAGCATCGACGAGTTCCACACTATCCCCGACCTGTTCAATCGCGAGGACGCTATTCGCGCCGCCAGCCACATCGCCCGCCGCCGCTACCTCGACCGCATCGTACCCCTCGACGACTACGACGTGTTCATGGCCGCCCACCTGCGCGAGCACTTCCGCGTGCCCGGCATGGGCGATACCACGGCCCGCTACTTCCGCGACAAGCTGGCCATGCGCATGCAGGCGCTGGAGAAGGGCATCCTGGTGCCCCCCTTCGTGCCGGTTATCAACTACGACAGGCTGCGTGAGTACATGGACCGGGTGCCGCCACCCTGGGTGCTCAAGCCTCGCGCCGAAGCCGCCTCCATCGGCATAAAGCGTATCTACGGCAGCGAGGAACTCTGGCGCGCGCTCGATGAGCTGGGCGATAGGCAGTCGTACTTCCTGCTCGAAAAGTACATCCCCGGCGACGTGTACCACGTGGACGCGATTACTTACGAGCGCGAGGTGCTGTTCGCGGAGGTGCACAAGTACGGCGCGCCCCCCCTCAACGTGATGCACGAAGGGGGCTTGTTCGTCACAAGGACGCTGCCCCGCGAGAGTCCCGAATCGACCCAGGTGCGCGACCTGCACGACCGGGTGCTGGGCTTGCTCGGCTTCGTGCGCGGCGCGACCCACACTGAGTTCATCCGGGGGCGGGAGGACGGGGAGTATTACTTCCTGGAGACGGCGGCTCGTGTGGGCGGGGCGCACATCACCGACCTGGTGCACGCCACCACGGGCATCGACCTCTGGGCCGAGTGGGCCAAGTTGGAGATAGCGGGCGGCGACCGGCCCTACGCGCTACCGGCCTACTGGAAGGACTATGGCGGCATGATCGTCTGCCTGGCCCGCCAGGAGTGGCCCGATACCGGCGCTTACAACGACCCCGAAGTGGTCCTGCGCATAAATCGCCGCCACCACGCTGGGCTCGTGGTGGTCTCCCCCGACTCCGCCCGCGTGCAGGCCCTCCTCGACAACTACCAGCCCCGCTTCTACAACGACTTCTTCGCCAACCTACCCGCCCCCGACAGGCCACCGACGTAGGGGATTTTAGATTTTAGATTTTAGATTTTGGATTGGTCGGAGTTCTTCTCGATCTAAAATCCAAAATCTAAAATCTAAAATTCGTATCCATGATTACTTCCCGATTAGTCACTGATGCTGACCTTGCAGGCGAACTGCGGGTGGGAGAGCGGGTGCTGTGGCGCGGGAGGCCGGAGCGGGAGGCGTTTGTGCGGCGCACCTGGCCTCTGAGCGTGTTCGGCGGGGCTTTGCTCGCGGCGGTGGTTGCTTACTACGCGGTGGTGCTCACCACTGAGGCCCCGGACCTGCTTGCGCTCTGGGGCATACCCTTCGCAATTGCGGCCCTCTACATGCTTGTGGGACACTTCATCCTCACCCGCCGGGAGTGGAGCAACACCGAGTACCTTGTCACCGACAGCCGTGTGCTCATCCGGCATGGCATCTTCTCGCCCAGACTCGCCAGCTACGACCTGGTCGGCCTGCCACATACGCAGGTGATCATGTACGGCGAAAATACGGGCAACGTCATGTTCAAGGGGCCGTTCGGCCAGGGCTACGGCCCGCCTCCAGGCTACCAGACGATGTGGCCCTACACCCCCGGCTACGTGCTTGGCTTCATGTACGTGCGCGACCCACATGGCGTGCAGGCGCTAATCGAGGCGGCCCGTAGGGGTGAAGTCAGAAGATAAGCGCAGGCACAGGTCGGCGTTGATGCCGGCGATACAGGAGGTCTGTCGGACATGAGATCGTACACCTGGATACAAGTGTGCCAGCGCAGGCTCGCACGGCAACGCCTGCTTGAGCCTGCGCCAGCCTCCCAGCTGGTGGATGTAGTCAGCGCCGTCTGCGGCATCCAGGCCCAGGTTATCACGGCTGCCGAGCTTGCCATCGCCGCCAGGGTGGAGGGGATGAGCCAGCAGTACGTGCGCGATGAAATATGGGAGCAACGGTACCTGGTCAAGACCTATGGCCCCCGTGGGACCTTGCACCTGCTCCCTAGCAGCGAGTTGCCGTTGTGGATGGCGGCGATGCGGGCGAGGGAGTCGCTTAGCGAACAGAGGTGGTACGAGGCCGCGGGCCTGGAGCCGGAGCAAGCCGAGGCGCTGCTGGCAGGCATAGCGGAAGCCCTCGACGGGCGGTGCCTGACACGCGAAGAGCTTGCCGCCGAGGTGGCTCGCCGCGCGGGCCCGTGGGCTAAGGAGAGGCTGGCTTCCACCTGGGGCGAGATGCTCGCACCGGCAGCCTACACGGGGCGGCTCTGCTTCGGCCCCAGCCAGGGTAGCAGGGTCACTTTCGTGCGTGCGGACCAGTGGGCGGGCGCCTGGACGGACCCCGACCCGGAGGAGGCGTTGGCCGAGGTGTTGCGACGCTACCTCGCGGCGTATGGCCCCGCCACGCACCAGGACTTCGCCCGCTGGTTCTGGTTGAAGCCCGCCGAGGCCCGCCGGGTGATGGAGTCGCTCGCCGCCGAGTTGGAGGAAGTCGAGGTGGACGGCCATCGTGCCTGGATCCTGGCAAGCGATACGAGCCACACCTGGCCCTCCGGCGAGGGGTCGTTGCGCCTGCTACCGCAATACGACTGTTACGTGCTGGGGGCCGTCCCACGCGACCGCGTTGTTCCCGAAGCCGCGAGGAAACGTATAGCGGCCCACGGGCGGGGGCGCTTCGAGGGCGCGGTGGGCCTGCCCGTGCTGCTGGTCGATGGAGTCGTTGCCGGAATGTGGGAGCGACACACGCGGGGCAAGCGTACGGAGCTAAAAGTCGAGTCTTTCGTGCAGCTTACTCCGTCCCAGCGCGAACAACTGGACGCCGAAGCCGCGCGCGTGGGGCGGTTTTTCGGCGCCGAAGTTTCGCTTACCCTTGGGCCGCTTGGGTAAGGCAGGGAACTTTCTCCCGCCATTACCGTTATAATAGACACAGATAGGAGGTGCGTATGCCTGAATTACGGAATGTGTTCGTGACGCGCTTGAGAGCGGCGGTCGCGTTGGCCCTGGTTGTGGGGCTGCTGACGTCAGGGCGGACTCTCGCCCAGGAGCAGAAGGGCTGCCAGGCGTTCCAGGAGACGGGCAAGACGGCCTGCGGCAAGTTCCTGGAGTACTGGAAGAGCCACGGCGGCGTGCAACAGCAGGGCTTCCCCATCAGCCAGCAGATGCAGGAGAAATCGGACGTAGACGGCAAGACCTACACGGTGCAGTATTTCGAGCGTGCCGTGTTCGAGTTGCACCCTGAAAAGCCCGCCCCGTATGACGTGCTGCTATCCCTACTGGGTAGCATGCGCTACAAAGAGAAGTACCCAAGCGGCGCTAAGGAGCTGCCCGACGACGCCAAGGCAGAAGCAGGCATGACCTTCCCTGAAACCGGCAAGACGATCAAGGGTGCCTTCCTGCAATACTGGAAGGACCACGGCGGGCTGGCTCAGCAGGGCTTCCCCATCACGAACCTCGTGCGCGAGACGAGCGAGTTGGACGGTAGAGAGTACACCATGCAGTACTTCGAGCGTGCCGTGTTCGAGCTACACCCAGAGAACAAGCCGCCCTACAACGTGTTGCTTTCGCAGCTGGGCGCGATGAGGTACAAGATGAAATACGCGGGCACTACCACTCCCCCCGGCGCTACTACCCTGCCCGAGGGTAATTGGGGCGGCGAGCACCTGGCGATTAACGTGAGCGCGACCGGGATGCACATAGAGTTCGACTGCGCCCACGCCAGCTTCGAAGGCCCCATCTCCGTCGTCAACGGAGCGTTCGAGGCCCCCGGCACATTCGTCAGGGAAACCGGCGTTCAGATGGACCCCGAATTGGCCCCACAAGGCCAACCCGCCGTCATCAACGGCAAGGTCAACGGCGCTACCCTTACGATCACCATCACGGTAAACGGCGACAGGGCGAGCCAGGTAGGCCCCCTCAACGCGACCAGGGACCAAACGCCCGTCATACGCAAGTGCATGTAGTGCCTGACGAGCGACGATGGGGAGGCCCTGCCACTAAAGTGGCGGGCTTACAAGTAGCAAAGTCCCCTGCGGGGACTAAGGAACATAAGCGAAGTCTCCCAGTCTCCGAAGGAGACTTC
>DASVQO010000373.1:0-21073 GCA_036389075.1 Chloroflexia bacterium
CTTCGCTACGCTCAGGATGACAATGGGGAGTTTGGTCCTGTTTTGGGCCACTTATTTGCAAAATGCACCACGCAGGATGACAAAGCGGGAAAGAGTGCTGCTACGGGCGCAGAGTCGCCCTCGCGGACCCACACCTGGAAAAGGCGTAACTCAAAATTCAAAACCCGTCACTTGTTAGACCAATGAGGTAAAAGAACTATGGAAGTCGGTACGTACTTACGCATAATCGCCCGCTACTGGTGGGTGGTGTTGCTGTCGATGTTGGCCGCCGGGGGTGGGGCCGCGCTGCTGGATACCGTGCGCGCCCCCAAGTACAGCGTGCAGGCCCGCGTGGCGGCGCGCCCTTCGGCCGTGCTGTCCAACACGGTCACTATTGTGGACCTCGTCGGGCAACTCGGCTCCCGCCACGTCACGGGCACCCTGGCGCAAACGTTCACTTCAGCCGACGTGAAGCGGGCCGCCCGCGAAGCCGCAGGGCTTTCGTTCGAAGACGCCCAGGTCTACGACCTGGAAGCCAACGTCCTGCCCGACTCCTCCGTGATCGCCATAAGCGCCAGCGGCCCCGACCCCAACGCCCTGGCTATCTACGTCAACTCCACCATCACCAACACCGTGAGCAAAGCCCACGACTACTACAGCGTCATCGACCTCGAACCCCTGGAGCTTGCAAACCCGCCCACCGAACCCAGCTCCCCCGTCCCCGCCCGCGACATCCCGCTCGGTGTAGCCCTCGGCCTCGCCCTCGGCGTGCTCCTCGCCATCGCCCTCGACTACCTCGTAGGCTCAAGAGGCGTCCAGAGCGAACTCCGAGCCCTCCACCCCTACTACAACCAGGAAGTAAGCAGGTGAAACGATTTTGGATTTTAGATTTTGGATTTTGGATTCGTGCACTCAATCCAAAATCCAAAATCTAAAATCCAAAATGTAACTCCCCATGTACGCTCCTACCCTCAAGCCACCCCCCGCCATACTGGACCCAGGCGTCACCAGGGTGTTTGCCCTGGTGACGGTGCTGGCCGGGCTTTTGATTGGCTTCGCTGCCGGGTTGGGCATGCCTCAGAACCTGCTTATTGCGCTGGCGGTCAGCCCCTTCTTGCTCATTTTCATCTACGCCCGCCCGCACTGGGCCGTCACCGTTTACGTGGTGCTCGTCTACGCGGATCTGCTCAGCATCATGGTCAAGTACCAGGGCTTCCCACCCCTGGCGCGCTTCGCCGGGGCTATAATGCTGAGCGCGGTGCTCGGCTACAGGCTCATCTACCGCCGTGAGGGGCTGAAGAAGGACGAGGTCACACCCTGGCTGATAGGCTACGGCCTTGTGATCGCGTTGGGCTTGTTGTATGCGCAAGACCCCAACCTCGTCATGCCCAACCTCGTGGAGTTCGCCCGCAACTTCCTTACCTACCTGATCATCGTCAACTCGATAACCAGCCTGGGCAGGCTCAGAGCGACCCTGTGGGGCCTTCTCGCTATCGCCACGCTACTCTCCATCCTGACCCTTTACCAGACGGTCACGGGCAGCGCGGACAGCGATTTCGGGGGCTTGGCCCAGTTCCGCGTCAGCGAGATCTCCGGCGGCGAAGACGCACCGCGCCCCGGCGGCACCATTGGCGATGCCAACTATTACGGCCAGCTCCTGCTGATCGTGGTCCCGCTCGGCCTTTACCTCCTGTTCGAATCGCGCACGTTCCTCTCGAAGCTGGCCGCGCTTGGCGCTACCACGCTCGTCACCGGGGCCATAGTCTTCACCTACTCTCGCGGCGATGCCGTGGCCCTGGGGGCTACCATGTTCGCGGCCATGCTCTTCAAGCGGCCCCGGCTCCACGTGCTCTTGCTGATTGTCCTGGGTGGGGTGCTGGCCCTGGCGGCCCTCCCCAGCAACTATGTCGAGCGCATGACCGTCGTCTTCGACGCGCTCACCGGCAACCAACGGGCGCTACTCACCGAGTCATCCCTCAGGGGCCGTGCGGGGGCCGTCAGCGCCGCCGTCGACATGTTCGCCGACCACATGCTGCTGGGCGTGGGCCGCGAAAACTACCCATTGCACCAACTCGACTACCTGGAAGGCAGCGCCCTCGCCCTGCACAACCGCGCCATACCCCCGCACGACCTCTACCTTGAGATAGCCACCGAGCACGGCGTGGTGGGGCTGGTGGTCTTTGCTGGGCTGCTTCTTGCCTGCGTCAGAGCCTTGCGCGAGGCCCGCCGGCGTTTCATGGCGATGCTCAACCGGGAGGGCGCGGAACTGGCGGGCTGGTTCGGTATCGGGCTGTTCGGCTACCTCGTGAGCGGCCTGTTTCTGCACGGAGCCTTCCTCTATATGCTGTGGCTGCAAGTAGCCCTCATAGTGGCTCTGCGGCAAATCTCGCGCAACGCCGAGGTGCTGGAGCCGCCCCCGGCCACAGTCTCCCCCGACGAGCAAGAGCCTGTGCTACCATTCGCCAACCCTGCCGCCCCCCGCAACTACCTCGTGCCCGTTGCGCCCAATTCGTCCGGCATCTTGTCCGCGCTCTTCCCCCGCCGCCGGGACACCTGGCCCGTGGAGCCTGTAGCGGCGGCCCTGCCTGACATGCCCGCCCTCGTACCCGAGCTACCCACGCCGACGGAACTGTTTCGCCGCTTCTACGAGGCCAACGGCGGCGAGGAAGTGTTCGGCAAGCCCCTCAGCGCCCCTTTCGAGGAGCAGGGCGCGGATGGCCCCCCTGCGCTCGTGCAGTATTATGATTACGCCCGGCTGGAGTACCGCCCGGCTGCCGCTCCGGCGGAAGTTGTGTTAGGCAAGGTGGGCTTTGAAGTCGCGATAAAGGGTAGCGCCGTGGACGTACTGCCCACCGCGCTGCAAGGCGAGCCGGTGCGCCTCTACGGAAATGGCGATGCCGGCCCTGTCGTGCCCCCGGTCTTCTACGAAGCCTGGCAAACCGGAGGCCCCGACCTGTTCGGTCTGCCCATCAGCCCCGTATTGCTGGACACCACGCCCACTGGCCTGCCTGTCTACGTGCAGTACTTCGAGCGTGCACGCCTGGAGTACCACCCTGAGAACGCGGGCACCGGCTACGAAGTGCAACTCACACCCCTCGGGGCGCAACTATACAAGGCCCGCTATGGAGCGACCTCCTGATGCCTCCTTCAAGCTTCACCGTGCTTTCATACCACCGCATTGCCGAACCCGGCTGCCCCGACCTTGCCGACTCGCTGATAGATGCCTCTCCCTCCGCCTTCGAAGAGCAGATGCGACATATCGCCTCGCACTACAACGTCGTATCTTCCTGGGACCTCGTGCGCGCCCTCACCGGCGGCTACACCCTCCCTAGCCGCGCTGTTGTCATTACTTTTGACGATGGCTACCACTGCTTCCTCGATACCGCGATGCCCGTGCTGCGAAGTCTCGGTCTACCCGTAACCCTGTTTGTAGCCACGCACGTGGCGGGGGAGCCTGGGGCCCTATTCTGGTGGGACGAACTGTACCGCGCCATCAGAGGCACCGAACTCCAACAGCTTGAGGTGGCGGGCCTCGGCACCCTCGCACTCAGCAACAAGCATGAGCGTGCCGAGGCTTTCTCCCGGCTCGTACACCAAGTCGAGAGACTGGCCGAGGACGAGGCCAACGCCGTCCTGCGCTCTATCGCCCTGGACTCCGGTGTCGAGCCGAACCGCGAGTCGTACCTCCTGGACTGGGACCAACTGCGCGCCCTGGAAGCCGAGGGCGTGGCCATAGGCCCCCACTCGCGCCACCATCCTATCCTGGCGCAGGCAACACCCCACCGTGTCACCTCAGAAACCCGAGGCTCCTGGCGAGACCTTTGCGCGAAGCTACAGCGCCCCCTGCCCATCTTCTGCTACCCCAACGGCCGCGAGCATGCCGTAAACCACACCGCTACCGCTGCCGCGAGGGACGCGGGCCTGGTAGCTGCGTTCACGACCTCGCCCGGCCTCAACGTCGTGGGTAAGACCGATCCCTACCGCCTCTACCGCATCGGTGCCACGGCCGGTGAGTCGCTGCGCCACTTCGCAATCAAGCTCACCCCCGCCGGTCGGGCCTATCGTGGACTGAAGTCGCTCGTGCGGCGGGCGCGGGACGATGGACGCTAGACGGCGGACGATTGATGGCGGCCACGACCTCTCTCAATCCCATCCGAACCCCCAATGATGCAGAAAGCACCCCTGGCCCCGTACCAGTCCGACGTAGCTCAGCAACGCCCCAGGCGGTTCAGCCCGTTGCGCATGCTGCTGCTGTTGGTGGCTCTGCTGGCGATGTGGTTCGGGGGAAACCTCGCCTACGTGCTGATCGGGGCCGAGACAGACTACGCCGCCCCGGCTGACGTGATAATCGTGCTGGGGTGCAACCCCTATGCCACACGAGGCGGGCCGAGCCTCTGCCTAAGCTCGCGAGGCCAGCACGCCGCCGGGCTCTACCACCAGGGCCTGGCTACCCACATCATCGCCACCGGCGGCCACACCGAGAACGGCCCCACCGAAGCCTCGGTGATGCTGCGTGTGCTCGCCGCCGCTGGCGTGCCCGAATCGGCGGTCACCCTCGAAGAGCAGGCCCACAACACCATACAGAACATCGGCTACAGCCAGGAGATAATGCGCCGCAACAACTGGCACACCGCCATCCTCGTGACCGAGCCGTATCACATCAAGCGCGCCACCCTGATCGCGCAGGACGCTGGCCTGCACGTCTACCCCTCGCCCGCTGTGGACAGCCCCCTCTGGCGCAACCCCGACGAGCGCAACCCCCGCGTCCTGCGCGACACCCTCTCCCTCGCCCTCTACCAGCTAAAAGTAGCCACCGGCAACCGTGAGTAGTTATGGACCCCGGAAGCATCCGGCCGACAAAGGGAGCAGGCACTCGGTAGCCCGCTCTCTTTGTTTCCTCTCAAAGTGCCTCGCAGGTCATTAGCAACTTGAGAAGTTAATTATCCTGCCGCTAAGCTCCCGCCTGAATCAAGTCTCGTTTAGCAACTTGCTAGACCGTCCGGTCTTCTAAACCCTCGCTAAGCCTCGCGCGGCGCCAGGCGATTGCGCTTGAGCATCGAGCGCGCAAGGTCCAGCATGCCGCCCACCGCAGTCCGGTCCAGCAGCCAGATAGCCGCCAAGTACACCGCCGAGCCTACCACCACGGACAGGACGAGCATCGGTATGCCCCCGCGCGCCATCGGGTCCAACGCGAAGTAGAGCAGGCGCACGGCGGCGGACATCACACACGCGGCGAGCAGGGGCGGCCAGATCACCCGCAGGTTGTCCCACACGCTGATACTGACAAAGCGCGCCACGATCACCATGTCTATCGCGATACCCACCACGCGCACTACCAACTGCCCCCAGGCCACCCCTTCGATCCCGTAGTTCGCCGCGCTCCACCACAGCACCGGCACCAGCATCCCCAGCTTCACCACGCTGATATAGTTCAGCACATCGGGCCGCCCAACCGCCTTGTAAATCACCCCCGGCCAGTAGTTGATGGCCCCCAGCACCATGTAGACGCACAGTATCTGCATCACCGGGATCACAGGTGCCCAGTCCGGCTTGAACAGCGTATTTATCAGCCCCGGAGTGACCGCGAACAGGCCGAAGCCGAGCGGCGCCAGTATTATCAACATGTACCGCTGCATCCGCAGGTACGCATCACGCATCGCCGCCAGGTCCGACTGCAACTTCGCCGCCACCGCGAACGCGACCGTGGCCACGGCCTGCGCCATGTTCCTTATCAGCAGGTCGGGTAGCCGGAATGCGAGCGTGTAGATGCCCAGGGCCGTGGGGCCGAGCAGCGCGCCGATGATGAAATAGTCTACGTCGGCCAGCATCGTGCCCAGCCCGCCCGCCAGCATCGTCTGGAAGCTGTAGCCGAGCATCGAGCGCAACAGGTCGCGCCGGAAGAGCCGCGTGGGCCGCCATTTCGCCACCACCCACAGCAGCACCGTGGCGCACGCCTCCCCCAGCACCTGCCCCCACACCAGGCTCCACACCCCCAGCCCCGCGAACGCCAGCGCCACCGACAGCGCGCCCTTGAGCAGCGTCCTGCCAACCTCCGGCACCATGCGCCGCCGGTAGTTGATCTCCTTCTGCAAAAGCGCGTCATGCGTGCTGCCCAGCGAAGCAAACAGCAGGCTGAATCCCAACACCTGTATGAGCGAAGTGACCACCGGGATGTCCTGCGGGCTGTCGGTGTAGAAGAACTGCGCCGTCAGGGGGGCCAGCAGCCAGTTGGCGACAAAGAGGAACACCCCTATGCCGCTGCTGAGCGCGAACGCCATGTTGGCCGCCGCCGGTCCCTCTCGCCCGTAGTAGATGACCGCCGACCCGATCCCGAAATCCCTCAGGATGTCGAGCACCGTAATCACAAGCAGGGCCATACCCACCAGGCCGAACTCGGCGGGCGAGAGTATCTGCGCCAGGATGAGGGTAGAGGCGAACACCAGGCCCTTGCTCACCACGAAAGCCAGGTAGTTCCAGGCCGCCCCCTGTGCCGCCTGCCTGCCGAGGCCGCCGCTAGGGCCGGGTGCGTCTATGGGAGTGTCGCTATCCAGGGTGGTGTCCTTGTTCATGAGGTAGTGTGAGCGCGTTGCCCTGCGCGTGAGCCGTACTCACTTTACCATTGTAACCGATAAGCCTCGCCCCCAAATCACCCTATCGGGCTACTTGCAACGGCCACAGAAGGCGTAGAAAAGCCAGCACGGGTGTCCCGAGATAGCTCTGTGGGGGACGCCCTGTGGCTGAAGCCACGGGCTGGCAAGTAGCAAAGTCTCCTTCGGAGACTGGTAGATATTAGACAATCCCCGTAGGGGACTTTGCCCCTTCCCAGCCCGCCACTAATGAAGATTTCCGACTGAATGAGGTAATCACCAGGGGCAAGGAGCATCTGTAGGGGCAGGCCCCCGTGCCTGCCCTGGGTGGCAGGCGTACACAGGTGCTAAGTGCTAATCTCCACCAGGGCAGGCACGGGGGCCTGCCCCTACAGACCTTTACCTTATTCAGTTGGTAATCCTCATTAGTGGCGGGCTGACAAGGGGCAAAGTCCCCTAGGGCACGGGGAACATAAGCAAAGTCTCCCAGTCTCCGAAGGAGACTTCGCTACTTCCCAGCCCGTGGCTTCAGCCACAGGGCGTCCATGCAGGGTACCCCCACGGAGCACACCCCACGGAGCACCCCCACAGGACACTACCCCAACCCCCGTACCCCGCACCCCTGATTGCCGGTATCCCCTGCGTGTGATACAATCCCCATGCACAGCCGCAAGCGCACCCAGGGTGTCACAAGGCTCCCCTTCACACAAATCTCTCTTGCGGACTGCCCCCACTCCACATGCCACTAAAACAGTCTATAATCCAGGCCCTTTACCGGGCCATCTATCTTGCTGGCAAGCCCCTGCGCGACGGTGGCATTACCATACTGAGCTACCACTCCCTGGACCACCTCGACACGCCGCTTTCTGTATCACCGGGGCTGTTTGCCGCCCAAATGTCCGCCCTGTCCCAGTTGGGCTGCCGCACCTTCACCATGTCGCAGGTAGCTGACCGTCTCTCCTTACGCCGCCCGTTCCCACCCCGCGCCCTCGCTATCACCTTCGACGACGGCTTCGCCAACTTTGCCGAAGAGGGAGCCCCCATATTGCAGCGGTACGGCTTCGCGGCTACCGTGTACGTGATCACCGGCATGGTGGGCCGCACCACGCAGTGGACCGACCGGGGTCGCCCGCTGCCGTCGCTGCCCATTCTCGCTTGGGAGCAGATAGCACAGCTACACGCACAAGGGGTCGAAATCGGCGCGCACTCTGCCACCCACGGCTTCCTGACGCAGTATAGCCCCCCCGCGTTGCAGAACGAGCTTGTGGCTCCCCGCCGGCTGCTGGAGGAGCGACTCGGCACCGTCATCCCCTCCTTCGCCTACCCACAGGGCGACTACGACGACCGCGTTGTGCGGGCCGTGCGCGAAGCGGGCTACGCCACAGCCACCACCGTAGACCAGGGCAGGGCCCGGCAACAGAGCGACCCCCTACGCCTGCCCCGCCTGCTGGTGAGCAACAACACTACGCCCCGGGTTATACAGGCGTTCGCGATGCCCTCCGTCGGCCCGGCCTATGTCGCTATAAACCTGGTGTTTAGGGGCCTGATGCGCCGTAAGAGGTGGCCCCGCCGCATCCCCGGTGAGGTGCAGAGCACAGACACCCTAGCCGCGCCGGGCAGCCCATGAAGCCGCGAGTGCTCCACGCCATCCGCACAGTAGATGCCCGGCAGACCGGCGGTGCCGAAGAACTCCTGCTGCTCCTCGCCCCCGCCCTCAAACGCCGCGCCCTCATCGACCCCGCCATCCTGCTCCTTCGCAAGCCCGCCCCCGACGCCGACCCGCAGAAGGACTTCGGCACCCGTGCTACCGCCGCCGGTCTGCACGTGCTGGGCCTGCAAGATATCCACTGGCGGCCCGGTTGGCTCAGGGGCCTCCCCGGGCGCATGCACGCCTCGATCTTCCACGTGCACGGGCAGCGGGCCAACTACTTCGTCTGGCTCATGCGCAGGCTCTTCCCCCGCGCCTGGGGCCGCGTGCCAATGGTCGCTACCGTCCACGGCTGGGTGCAGGACAACTTCGTCCGCAAGGTAGTCACCCGCCTGGAGTTCGTCACCCTGCGCGACTGCGCCCACGTGATAACCGTCTCCGAACAGCAGCGCCGCATCCTGCTCGACAAAGGCTTCTCGCCGGGGCGCGTCACCGTCGTCCGGCCCGGCATCCCATACCTCGCCTCCGAGGGCCTGCACCGCGCCACCGAAGAGGAACGCCGGGCCGCCAGGGAGCGCTGGGGCTTACCCCTTGAGGCTTACGTCGTCACGGCCGTGGGGCGGCTCTCCACCGAGAAGCGGTTCGACCTCTACCTTGAGACCTGCGCCAAACTCGCGGCGGAGATACCCCAGGCGCGCTTCATGCTCGTGGGTGGCGGCAAGCAGGAGGCCAACCTGAAAGCCTTATCCACCCAGCTTGGTCTGGACGGCCGCCTGCTCTTCACCGGACTGACCAGGGACATGTCCGCCGTGTACGCCGCCACAGACCTGCTGGTGCTCACCTCCGACACCGAGGGCACGCCCCACGTGCTGCTCGAAGCCATGGGCAGCGACATCCCGGTCGTGTCCACGGCGGTGGGTGGCATACCGGAGTTCGTCACTACAGGCGAGAGCGGCCTGCTCGTGCCGCCCGGCAGCAGCGACGCCCTTGCCGAGGCCGCGCTCCGTATCTACTCCGACCCGCGGCTTGCCTCCCGCCTGGTGGAGGGCGGGCGCGCGGTCGCTTCGGGTTTCACGGTGGAGCGCATGACGGAGGGCGTGGAGCGGGTGTACGCCCGGGTGCTGAATGCCCGCCGAAACAGAGAGGGGACAAGCTGAGTATGCCCGGACAAAGACGCGTGCGCGTGCTGCAACTAATAGACGTGCTGGGGCCGGGCGGGGCCGAGATGCTGCTGCATACCCTGGCCTCCTCCCTCGACGCCAGCCGCTTCGCCCTTCACGTGTGCGGCCTGCGCCCCGACCACCCTTACGATCTCGCCCCGAGTATACGCGCCCTCGGCGTGCCCGTGAGCGCGTTCAACCAGCGTAACGCTTACGACGTGCCCACCCTGGTCGCCCTCGTCCGCTACATACGCAGGCATCGCATTGACATAATACACACACACCTGCTTGCCTCGGACATCATGGGCCGCGTGGCAGGCTTCCTCACTCGCACCCCCGTGGTCTCCACCGTCCACAACTCGCGGGAGGACTTCGACCACGAACCCGCCCGGCGGCGCTGGATGGAGCGCTCCACCGCGAAGCTCTGGTGCCGCAGGCTCATCGTAGTGTCCCCCGCGTTGCGCGAGGAGATAGCCGCCTGGTACGGCCTGCCCACCGGCCGCTTCGTGGCGATACCCAACGGGGTAGACACCACCCGCTTCCGCCCCATGCCCGATCTAGACAAAGCGGCCCTGAAGCGCGAACTGCTCGGCGACCCTGCTGTGCGCGCCGATACCCCGCTGGTCTTGAACGTGGCGCGGCTCGTCCCGCAAAAGGGCCTCTCCTACCTGGCGCGCGCCGCGAGACTCGTCCTCGACTCGCGTCCGGATGCTCGCTTCGCCGTGGTCGGACAGGGGCCGCTCGAAGATGAGCTTGCCAGGCAAGTCGCGGAGTTGGACCTGGAGGGCAGATTCGTGCTGGCAGGGGTCAGGAGCGACGTGCCCGAACTCATGGCAGCCGCCGACGTCTTCGTACTGTCCTCGCTGTGGGAGGGCCTGCCGATCTCGCTGCTGGAAGCGATGTCCTCGGGCTGCCCGGTGGTTGCTACCGAGGTGGGCGGCGTGGGCGGGGTGGTGCAGAGCGACCGTACCGGCCTCCTCGTGCCCTCCGAAGACCCTGACGCCCTGGCCCAGGCCATACTCAGGAGTCTCAACAACCCGCAAGAGTCACAGCAGCGAGCGCTGGCCGCCCGCGAATGGGCGCACCGGCACTACAGCATGGAAACGTGGGTGCGCAAGCTGGAGCAACTCTATCTGCACGAGTTGGGACAACGTTCGCGCTGAACCTGGGGCGCTGCGTCAGCCCTTGCGCACCCGCCTGACGCGCTCCAATAACGATGTGGGCAGCAGCCTTTTCGCCAACCCACGCGACGATGCCACCAGCCGCTCTTGCCGTCCCAGGTTTGCCCCGCTTCCCCCGCGAGGGTAGACGCGCAGGCCCACCGTGTGTCGCTGGCCGTTGTTCCAGTCCGCCTTGTACGGCTCCTCGCCCCGCAGGAAATCGTACGTGGCCGCCCCTTCCTCAATCGCCCGCTTGAAGGTCTCCACCAGCATCACGAGGCCCACGCTCATACTCTGCCATTCGGGGTCGCGCCCGGCCTGGTAGTAGCTGAAGGTGTCGCCGTGTCGCAACGCGTAGAGCGAGGCCACCGCCTTGCCGCCCACCCGCATCACGAACAGCCGCAGCTTGCCCCGCTCGGCCAGCAGGGCGGTAGCGTCCCGGTGAAACGCCTCTACCTCGTGCCCGACTATCCCGTCCGAGCCGCCGTCACCGGACCAGCGTAGCGAGTGCAGGCGCAGGAACTCCCCAAAGGGCTGCGCCAGTCGCGCCGGGTCCTCTACGCACTCCACGCTGAAGCCGGGCTGCTTCTCCAGTTGCTTTTTGCGGCGGCGGTAGTTCTCGCGGCGCGAAGAGCCTCTCAGGAAGTCCTCAAACGTCGCCCCCGGCTCGAACCTCATAATCGGACACACGGAGCCGAGCCGAAGCTCAGCGGCGTACTCAGGGGCCGCGAAGCTCTGTTGCAGCATCGCCAGCGTGGGAGACAGACTGTCGATGTCCGCCAGGTCCAGCACGTCCCACTCGCTTTGGGACCGCCGCAGGTGCCCGGCAAACGCCTCCACCACCGCGCCATGCTCTTCGGGGCGCGACACCACGTCCATGTAGTCGCCGCAAACGTGCGTCTCCCCCAGGAAAGCGAGGCGGCGCAGCCTGCGGCCCATCGCCCGGCGGTGCTCCACGCATAGCGGCATCAGCCCCACCAGCCTGCCGTCGCCCTCTCGCGCCGCCAGCACGTACAGTTCTCGCTCCGTACCCAGCCGCCTGTACCAGGGGTACAGCCACTCCCACGAGTTGAAGATACCGGCTCCGCTTTCCTCAAGCAACTCCCCCCACTCTCGCCGCAACGCAGCGAAAGCTGGCACGTCGGCCACCACCTCCACATAGAGGGGCTGGGGTGAAGAGTCCGCACCTGGGTGGGCCACTTCATCCAAAATACGCTCGGCTATCGTCAGGGGGCGTTCCATCGTGATCATACTATACACCCACGCGCGTGCCTCTTACCTCGCCACACACCACGTCCCTCACCATTCTCGCGACGTAAGCCATGCGCCCCGGTGTGAGGTCCTGGTGGCACGGCACCTCAAGGACGTGCTCGCGCAGCCAGGCCGCATCGGGGAACTGCCCGGGGTCGCACGAAGGGTGGAAGTAGTGCCAGAAGTCTATCGCCTCGATACCCACCGCCTCCAGCTTCCGCACTACGGCCTCTTTGTTATGCACTATCATAGGGTAGAAGAGCGGGCAAACACCCTCCGGCAGGTCCGGCATGAGGGGCGGGGCCACGTCTCGCAACTGCCTCAGCAGGTAGCGGTAGTTACGCCGCCGCACCTCAACCACGCGGGCCATATCCTGCGCGGCCAGCACGTTGTGGCTGAGCGCGCTCATGCCCAGCCCCGCGTCGTCCGGGTTGAAGTGGTCGCTGCCCGTCGTCACTCGCTCTATCCCGGCTGTCTCCACCGTGCGCTTACCGAGTCGCCGCACGCCCTTCCTCACCGCCCGCCCGGCCCTCCCGCCGCGAAACTCTATGTTTTGCAGCAGCGAAGACAGAATGTGGCTCACCGTAGACGTAAATGGCGGTATCTCCGCCCGCCCTAACTCGGCGGCACGCCCCGCCAGCCGCCCGTTCAGCGCCATCACCCCGCCATTCGGCACCGGGAGCATCTTGTATATCGAATAGAACGCCACGTCCCCGGTGCTGCCCAGCGGCGTGCTGCCATCGGAGGAGAGGAGCGACAGGGCGCAGTCTTCAATCAGGGGCAAGTTGTAATGGTCCGCCAGCACCCGCATCTGCCGGGTGGGTCCAGGGAAGCCCGCGTAGTGTTCCAGGTAGAGCGCCCGCGTGTCCGGCCCGATTAGCGCTTCCACGTCGGCGGGGTTCACGTCCCACTTTCGCCCCACCGGGTAAAACACCGGCTTGACCCCTGCCGCCACCAACGTCTCGATCTCCACCCCGTGATGGTAGGCGGGCACCACTACCTCGCCCCCCGAAAGGCCCAGCAGCTTGATAGCCTCCCACAAGGCGTTGCGCGAGAAATAGTAGTACGACGCAGACGGCCCGTCGAACGGGAAGTAGCCACGACGGCCGTCTCGACGCCCCAGGCGCGGCAGCAACATGCCCGGCCACAGCGTGGGTAGCGCCGGGATAAAATACTCGGTGCGCTTCACTAGCCTATCCCGGACCCTGCGGCGAGCCCCAGCAATAATGACATGACGTGCTTCACCTGCCTGGTCCAACGGAACTTGTAGTTGCGAAGGAACCTCCCGTACCCGCCGTCGCGGAAGATATACAGCCGCGTGTGCTGCCGGCTCTCGCTCGCCCAGTCGCGCTTCCAGGTCATATCCGGCCCCAGGAAGTCGAACTCCGACAGGCCGCCCTCGATGCACTGCTTCACCACCTCGTCCATCAGCAGTTGGCCGGGGCTGCACTCCTTCACGCGCTCGTCGTAGCCGGGTTTGAGCAGGTAGTAGGTTGCGCCATAGCTAAGGCCGTACTGGAAGGCCACGGGCCTGCCGTCCACCCGCAGGTAGAAGAGGGCCAGGCTGCCGTCGTGTGCCGCGAACCGCGCAAGCTCCGAGTAGAAGCCCGCCACGTGCGCGTCCTGCGCGATGGCCGTGCCTTCCCGCCCCTTCCAGCCGCTCTGCTCAACCGCGAAGCCTTCTTCCAGTCGATAAGGTAACTCGATCCCACCCGTCACCTTCTCGAGCGTCAATGTCCCCTTCTCGGCCAGCTTCTTGTGCCTGCGCCTCAGGTTCGCCTTGAACTTGGTGTCCAGCCGCTTCTGCATCTCGTCCTGGCTGGCTGGCAGGGAGAAATAAGGCGAGTTTTCGCCGTCCCAGGTGCCGGTCGGGTTGCCTGCCCGGTTCGCCGCCTCGTACAAGCGCCCGGCGTGGCCCCCCGGCGGCACGCTCGCCAGGTGTAGCACGTCCCAGCCCTTGTCCCGTCTCAGGTGGCCCAGGAATGCGGCTGCTACCTCTGTGGGGTCCTCGGCTATCAGGTCGAACCGGGGTGTGTGCTCGTTGGATGCCGAGGCGAGGCAGCGCACCGGCGCACCCGTCACCATGCCGCGCTGCTCGATAAGGGGCAACACCCCCACCAGCCTGCCCTCACCGTCCCGCGCCGCCAGCACCCTCAGCCGGGCGTCGGGGGCAAAATTGTCCAGCCAGATGCGAAACCACTCGTGCCGGTAGAAGGGCTGGTCGTCGGTAGCCCGCACCAAGGCGTTCCACTCGTCCTGCATCTGCATGAAATCGGCGCGGCTATTCACCTCGACCACGCTCAGCCCGGCGGCAACCGGCGCGATGGGCACGACATTGCCAGGCGTGCGCTCAGCCACATCGGTGCGGGGGTATTCGGTTAGCGAGATAGTAGCCATTCGTGCTCCGGACGGTAACTCGCGCTTACGTTAGCGCGGGTGCCTGCTAGATACCTCTCGTCTCGTGGGGCACTCTGGCGTGCAGGGTGTGGCTGATGCGCCCGAACACGCCCTCTCCAAGCGCGGACCTCAGCAGCAGACCCATCTTGAGCTTGGTCTTGTACAACGGGTCCAGCACCAGCGCCATCAGGGCCAGTCCCACAGCAGACAAGCGCCTGTGCCGGTCGTCGGCTAGCCCCACGGCGGTGTAGTACAGGTTCATGCTCTGCGCCGCCTTCAACACCCAGGCTCGCTCCCATACAGTCGGAAGCTGCCCTATGTAGCGCCGGTGGAACTGGCGGTTAGAGCGGTAACGCTGCTCTATCTTGCCCGCCGATAGACTGCCGGAGTGCCGTGTGTAATAGATCAGCGGCTCCCCTAACACGCTAATAGGAAAAGCCCTCGCGATGCGCAGCCACATGTCCCAGTCGTGGCCCAGCGGCACTTTCTCGTCAAACCCGCCTACCCGGTCGAACACCGAGCGCCGTACAAGCGCCAGGGAGGTGTTGCCGATGAAATTCTCCACCAGCATCTTCTTGAAGGCCCACTCGGCCTCCAACGGCTCCCGCGCCACGAGATACGGGTGCTCGCCCCTTTCGCCCACCTGCCACTCTCCGCCCGAAACAAGCCCCACCTGCGGGTACTTCACCATCTGCTCGACTTGCCGCTCCAGCTTGTGCGGCAGCCAGCGGTCGTCCGCGTCGAGGAAGGCCACCAGGTCGCACTTGCTCGACGCGATGCCGGCGTTACGCGCCGAGCTCCCGCCCCCGTTCTCCTTGTACACGTAGCGCACCCCGCGCTCTGCGTACCGGGCCACTATCTCTGCCGTACCGTCCGTCGAGCCGTCGTCCACCACGATTATTTCATCCGGCTGAAGCGTCTGCGCCATGACGCTCTCAATCGCCGCCGGGAGGAACCGGGCGTAGTTGAACGTGGTGATTACCGCGCTGACTGTGGGTCTCATAGTTCGTCTACCGTGCAGGGCCTTGTAGCTCGTTTGCAAATCCAACTCAGTTGCCGCCAAGCTTGAGCACCACGGCCACCGTGCGCAGCAGAATAAGCAGGTCGAGGTAGACCGACTCGTTCTTGATGTAGTACAGGTCGTACTCTACTTTGCGTAGCGCATCGGTAATGGAGTTGCCGTAGCGGTACTGCACCTGCGCCCAGCCAGTAAGTCCCGGCCGCACCGCCCGCCGCGCCCTGTAGAACGGTATCTCACGCTCCAACTGCTCGTCGAACTCGGGCCGCTCCGGGCGGGGGCCGACGAAGCTCATGTCGCCCACCACGATGTTCCAGAGCTGGGGTATCTCGTCAATGCGGCTCTTGCGCAGGAACCGGCCTATGCGGGTCACACGCGGGTCGCCGTTGCTGGCCCACACCGCCCCGCTCCCTGCCTCCGCGTCCTGGCGCATCGAACGGAACTTGATGATCTTGAACGGCTTGCCGCCCAGCCCCACGCGCACCTGCTTGAAGAAGATCGGCCCCGGCGAGTCGAGCTTGATAGCCAGCATCACGAACGGCAGGATGGGCGCGGCCACGATCAGCATGCCCAGGGACAGCACTATGTCCATCCCGCGTTTGATTAGCTGGTAGCTGCGGGTAGTGTTCTTTACGTTCGCCGGCAGGGCCACGTACCAGTCGTTGCCCAGGTGCGACACCGGCACGCGCCCGGTGAGGTCCTGGTAGATGGCGAACATGGGGGTGATCTGTGCGCCCTGCTCGTGCAGCCGTGACAGTGTGTGCAGCAGCGGCCCGGTCTGCAACGGGTTGGCGAGCACCACCTGGTCGATGCCGAGCATATCGTTCACGGCCAGCAACTCGGAGGTGGGCTGGATTCTCTCCCTCAGGATCGGTGCGTCGTCCCGCGCCGCGTCCGTCTCGTCGTCAAAATAGCCCAGGAACTCGTAGGTCTTGCCGTCGTACCGCCGTATAGCCTCCACCATCTCGAAGCCGTCCTGGTTGGCCCCCACCACGACCACGCGCCTTCGCAACGGCGCGCTCGACATCGCCAGGCTCATCAACACGCGCACGGTGGCAATCGGCACCAGCAGCGCGGCTATCAGCAGCGTCTCGCTAATCCGGGGCCTGATGATAGGTAGCACGCCGCCCGCGAACCATGCAAGCACCGTGTAGCTGATGGTGGTGACGACCATCACCTTGGCGACCGCGTAGGTAGTGTAGAAGCGGCTCTGCATCACCGGCACCTTGTAGGCGTCGAATGCGTCCGCGAAGAAGAACCACAGTAGCGTGAGCATCATAAGGCTGACGCCCATCGCGCTGCGGGAGTAAAGCCGGTCGCTGAAGCTCAGCACCAGGAAGCAGCCGCTGGCGAGCACCACCCAGTCCGCGAACGCCTGCAACAGCTTGCGCTCTCCCAGCCCCAGCCCGCTAACCCTGCGCCCGAGCGGAGCCGTCTGGAGGTTGGCGTCGGCGGCCGGTCTCGCGGCCTGGGGAGTAATCGCGGGTGCGATGGACCGGGCGCGGGAAGTACCTATCAGGGCGGTGTAAATCCCCCCCACGATGCTCTTTTCATCTGTTAGAAAATCTGGTATCTGCGCCATCAGGATAATCCCTTCGTCAGTAGAGACAGGTTAGCCCCCGGTGCGCCCTCAGGGTTACCGCTCATATTCGTACAGGCCTTTTTTTGGGCGTGGGGGTAGTTAAGCAGAGTGGGTGCTCTGCTCGGAAAAGAAGCTATTTATCGCCCTCTGGATCTAGGAAGTACTACTGGGTATCACCATTGTAAGGTGACGCTCATCCGGAGCAATCACCCGATGGTGGTAACTCTTTTAGCGTAAGGGTGGTATATGTTGCATTCCCTAAATGTGCCTCATCTACTCATTGTCGGAGGAGACGCCCCCAGTAACCTGGCTCCCCCGACACTAACGTGCTAACTTGAAGTGGCCCCTACCGCTCTCCGTAGCCCACGGCCACGAACTTGGCTACCTGCCCGCGAGAGGCGCTGTCGCCCGGGCGGAAGTAAGGCCGGTGCCCATTGTCGCAAGGCTCCCCCGCGCCTCCACACGCGTACCCGCCCACGATATGGCTCGCCGCCATCGCCTCCACGTACGTGTGGAACGGGCTGTCCCCCGGCACGTCCGCGAACGTCTGGGTGCCCGCTGCGGGGGCAGGTAACCCGACCGCCAGGGCCAGCACTTTGCTCAGCTGACCACGCGTGATGTTGCTGGTTGGGCGGAAGTAAGGCAGCCCCGCCTCGTCGCAAGGCTCCGTGTCACTTCCACATGTATAGCCGTTGATAATGCCACGCCGGGCCGCCGTCTCTATGTAAGTGAAGAAGGCGCTGTCCCGTGGCACGTCCGCGAAGCTGGGGTCTTTCGGGTTGTCGATAGCCCAGCCCGTCGCGCTCACCACCATCTTCAGCAGCTGCCCCCTAGTCACGCTGGCGGAAGGGCGGAAGTAGGTGCCGGGACACGGCTCGCCTTCCGCACCGCACGCGTAGCCACTTATGTAGCCCCTCGATGCCATCCACTCCAGGTGCGGCTTGAACACGCTCTGCGGCATTACGTCGCTGAAGGTGGTGTTGGGGGTGCTGGTTGGAGGTACCGGGGTGCCTGCGTGGGCCTGCGTGCCGGCCGGGCAAGTGGGATTGCTGTAGCTGATCCACAGGCTCCAGGCATACAAAGTGCCCACGTCGTAAGCGCCTGTGTCGCTCACCTCGAGCTTCCACGTGCCGTTGGCCTGCTGCCCCGCGAACGCGCCGAGACTACCGGCGGGTACATACGTGCCGGTCCCCGGCGGGCACGTCGTACCCATAGCCGTGGAAGCGCCCTGCTTCAATCCGAAGCCTGTATTAGCCTGCGTCCAGACGTTGCTGCCGCACCGGTGGGAGAACAACTCCACACGCGCGCCCTGCGGCGAAATGAGAAACACCGTAATGTCGCTCGCGTATGTATGAGCAAGGCTTAGGCCACGAACCTCCACCTGCGCGATATTGCCCGTATCATTTACCATCAGCGTCGAGAAGGTAGTGCCCCGGTCGGGCACCGGCTTGGGAACGTCCGCGCTCGTATACACCGCCGAGCAGCTTCCCCCCGTGCCCGGCGTCTGCGTGGGCGTCCTCACGGGCGTGTTGGTGCTTGTGGGCGTGCGCGTGGTTGTAGGGGGAACCGGCGTGGCCGTGCGCGTTGCCGTACGCGTTGCGGTGCTGGTGCGTGTCGCCGTGGCAATAGCAGTAGCAGTCTTGGTGGCTGTGCTTGCAGGCACCGGAGTAGCCGTGCGAGTGGACGTAGCGGTAGCAGTCCTGGTGGCGGCCCTCGTTGCCGTGCTGGTGACGGGGGGCTGCGCCGTGTTCGTAGCCGTAGCGGTGCTTGGGGGTAGCGGCGTCCGCGTGGCGGTACTACTTGGCTGTGCCGTGCTGGTGCCCGTCGGGACAGACGTATTAGTTGGCAGCGGCGTTTGAGTAGCCGGGCTGGTTGGCACAGTAGTATTGGCCGGTACTTGGGTGTTCGTCGCCGTGCCACTGGCAGTAGCAGTGGCAGTGGCAGTGGCACTAGGAGCCGGTGTGTTGGTCGCCGTCCGGGTGGCGGTCGGTATGCTAGTGTTAGTGCCGGTCGGCTGCTGGGTGTTTGTGGCCGTGCCGGTAGGCGTGTTGGTCGCCGTGGCCGTAGCGCTAGGCACCGGCCCACAACCCGCGCCGTTAAGCGTAATCTTCAACTGCCAGCCGTGCAGCTTGCCCACGTCGTACTGGCCTCCGTCGCTCACTTCCAACGTCCACGTGCCCTGTGCCTGCTGCCCCACAAATGGGGCCAGGCTGGCCTCCTCGGGCCTGTAGGTGCCCTGCCCCGGCGGGCAGACTGACCCCATAGCGGCCGCACCCGCTTGCGAGATACCAAACCCGGTGTTTGCCGCCGTCCACGCCCCGGCTCCGCACACGGCGGCAAATAGCTCCACCCTCGTCCCCTGCGGGCTTACGAGCACCGCTTTCACGTCGCTGGCATATGTGTGCTCGATGCTCAAGCCAAGCACCGCAATATCGGCTACCGTCCCCGCCCCACTCACACTAATAGTGGAAGTGGTCGTGCTCAGGTCGCGAATGTCTTTGGGCAGGTCCGTGGCGGCGAGCGTCACAGTGCAGGCCGAGCCCTGGACCGGCGTCTGCGTGGGCGTCCCTGTTGAGGTTGGAATAGCCGTACGCGTAGCCGTGCTGGTGCTAGCGGCGATGCTCGTATTGGTCGCCGTGCCGGTGTTGGCCGGAATGCTCGTATGGGTGGCGGTCCCAGCGGGGGTGGCGGTGCTGCCCCCCGCCTGCGAGGTAGGAGTGCTCGTGCGGGTGGGCGGCAGCGTGGGCAGCGTGCCCGTGGCCGTGGGTGGCACCGGCATCGGAGTGCGGGTGGGGCGCGGCCCCGTCTTGTAGAACTCCTGCTCCGCACAGCCTCTGGGCGCGCCGTTCCAGTAGCCCGCGAACCTGTCGAGAATATTCGCCGTTAGCTGCTGGATGCGCGCGTCGGCGTCGTTCGAGACCGCGTATGGCTGGAACACCTGGTTCGGGTACGAGTGGTCCATCAGCCCCCACGACCAGTGGATGCTGCCGGCCGAGAACACCATGGCCCCGCTCGGTGCGGTGTAAATGGTGGTGTTCTGGGGGTAGGGCACTCCCCTGTCCGAGATCGCCACGCCCTCCGACAGCAACTCGATGCCCGGCGGCGTAACCGAGTTGTAGTTATACAGGATGGCGTTCCACTCCTCGCCCACGATGTTGTTCACCGAGTCCCCGCTGCGCAGCCCGGTGCAGTCCCAGTACCACTTGGAGACGTCCACCCTCGGCTGCCACGGCATGTTGTAGAGCGCGTCGTCGTAGTAGCTCATGTAGCCCGTGCCCAGCAGGCGGTTCTCCGAGCGGCCCAGGTCGCGGAAAGTCACGGTCGGCCCGTCCGGGGCCGTCTTGATAGGGTCGAGCGTCGCGTCCTTGTAGCCGGTGACGATGCGGTTCGGGCCGAGGCTGGAGCTTTCCATCCGCACGCGCCAGTACGCCTCGTTAGCCGACAGGAAGAGCACGTTCACCCCGCTCGCTACCGCGTTCTCCACCGCGTCGAACTCCTGCCACGTCCAGTACTCGTCGTGTCCCATGACCAGGTACGCCTTGTGCCCCAGCAGAATCGAGGGGTTGCCCGCCCGGTCCACGTCGCTGATGTAGTTCACGTCGTAGCCCGAGGCCTCCAGCCAGCGCACCATCTCTATGTCGTGGGTGAACAACCCTCCCGTGCCCGCGCCGCCCTTGTACGGCCGGTCAAACGACACCTTGTAGCCCCGCGTCCGGCTGCTGTTGCCGTTGGAGACCACCCCATCGCACTGGTTGTTGCTGGAGTTCGCCGTACCGGAAAAATAGAGGCTCTCGCAGCCGTAGCGGTTGTACGCCTGTTCGGTCTTGGTCGGGTGCATCACCAGTATGTCCGCCGGGTAGCTGTCGTTGCGGACGATGAAGTAGACGAAGGAGCGGTAGCCCTGGTTCGAATCGAGGCGCAGCAGGTACACGCCGCTGGTCCAACTCGGATCGGTGGGCACGGCGAAAGTGGGCGACCAGGGGCACTGCACCAGCCCCGTGTCCTTGTCTCGGGTGCAGGCGGGCTGCGTGCCCGTGGCTATGTTGGTGCGCTCCCAGTAGAAACGCGCCCCGTGGTCCTGGTAATATCCGAGCCGGTACAGCCTGGCCGACAGCGAAGAGCCGGTGGACTTCACGTGGACGTTCACCGCCTCGCCCGCGTTGACGCTCACTGCCCCCGCGAACGCCGACAGCTTGCTCATGTCGTGGTTGCCCACGTCGGCCCACTCGTCGGTGCCCGGCAGTGCGTTCTCGGCAGCTATGCGGCTGTTAGCCGGTCTCGACTCCGCGTT
>DASVQO010000374.1:0-2448 GCA_036389075.1 Chloroflexia bacterium
GGGCTGACAAGTAGCAAAGTCTCCTTCGGAGACTACCCCACCTATGAAGTGCTGAGTACACCGTACCAGGCCCCGCCCTTGTCCTTCTGAGCGTAGCGAAGAATCTCGTCCCTCAGCACCCAAATCCCATTTTCTTCAAGACGGGCCGGTGCTATGGTGCCATTGAAAGGTGAAATATCCCGGTGAAGGACGAGATTCTTCGCTACGCTCAGAATGACAAGGGCCACCTTTGGTCGCTCATTCCTTACAGTTTGTAGATAGGCCCTACCTTCATGTTCCTCAGTCTCCGAAGGAGACTTCGCTACTTCTCAGCCCGTGGCTTCAGCCACAGGGCGTCCCCACAGGGCGAAGGTGGCAGGGCGTTCTTCTTACCCCCGCTCGTTAGCGAGCTTGACCGCCATCTGCGCGGCCTCGTCCAGCGTCTCGGCGGCGGGGAGGTTGGCCGCCTTGAGTATCTCGCGGCCTTCCTCGGCGTTGGTACCCACCAGGCGCACCACCATCGGCACGTCGGGCTTGAGGTTGTCGAGCACCTTTATGATGCCCTTGGCAACCGCGTCTCCGCGCGTGATGCCGCCGAAAATGTTGAACATCACCGATTTCACGTTGGGGTCGCTCAGGATGATGCGCAGGGCCGCTTCCACCTTGTCCTCGCGCGCCCCGCCGCCTATGTCGAGGAAGTTGGCCGGGGTGCCGCCATACTCCTTGATCGTGTCCATGGTCGCCATCGCGAGGCCCGCGCCGTTCACCATGCAGCCGATATTGCCCTCTAGCTGCACGAAGGAGATACCCGCCTCCCGCGCCTGCCGCTCCGACTCCTCCTCCTCGGCGGGGTCGCGCAGCTCCTCGGCCCACTTCTGGCGGAAGATAGCGTTGTCGTCAAGGTCCATCTTGGCGTCAATGGCGAGCAGCTTGTTTTCAGGGGTGAGCACGAGCGGGTTGATCTCAACCAGCGAGGCGTCGTGGTCCACCAGCACCTGCACCAGGGCCTTTGCCATCTTGCCGAAATCGGCCAGGTGCTCGCCCAGGCCCATGCCAAACGCAAGCTCGCGGGCCTGGTAGTCGAGCAGGCCCAGGCGCGGGTCCACGTACACCTTCACGATAGCTTCGGGGTTCTCGCGGGCCACGTCCTCGATGTCCACGCCGCCCTCCGCGCTGCCCATGACCACGATGGCCTTGCTGCCCCGGTCCACGGTCGCGCCCAGGTAGTACTCCTTGGCGATGTCGGCGGCGTCGGCTATGAGCACGCGCTTGACTTCCTCACCTTTGGGGTTCTGCTCGTTGCGCAGCACCTTACCCAGGATGTTGGAGGCGTTTTCGCGCACGGCATCCAGGTCCTTGGAGAACTTGACGCCGCCCGCCTTGCCGCGCCCGCCCATCATGACCTGGGCCTTGACCATCACGGGAGGGCCGATACGCCGGGCGATCTCCAACGCTTCGTCTACGGTGTCGGCCACCTGCCCCTCGTTTGTGGGCACGCCGTACTTGGCGAGCATTTCCTTGGCCTGGTACTCATGGAGTTTCATCGGTGAATCCCCCTCTGGGTGAGTGTTGAGTTATGAGTTATGAGTGCTGAGTTGTGGGTCCGGCGCGGGAGCGCTATTTATTGGCATAAGCGGTGGATTATAACACAAAGAGGGGGCGTGGGTCAGGGGCGATGGGCCGAGGAAGGGCGTGTATCGATGGGGGGACCAGAGTGGTCTTGTCATCCTGAGCCCTTCGGCTACGCTCAGGGTAAACTCCGCGAAGGATCAGTAGCCCGTGTTCGACTCTCCCTTTTCAAGCACCACCGGTCCTCTAGCCGCCATCATCCTGGTTGTTGTAGAGTCTGGCCTGCCCACCTGATCCTTCGCTACGCTCAGGATGACAAGGCGGAGGTTGGTCCTGCCACTTCTACATGGACGCAGCCGCTGTATGGTGCGGCACCTACCACCGTCCGGCGTTCTCCCCCTAGCCTGATGGTACCGGACGCTGCCTCCAAGAGGTACTAAAGCATATAAGCCTATATGACTATGTACGACGCGGGGAGCTTCCGGTACAGTGAGAATGGGTTTATGACAAGTTGGGAGGTCTTCTGGCGGGCTGCGCTACAGGAAGTAGCGAGTGGCGCGCATACATGGAGTAGAACACGGATGACCTGGACGAACGCGCTCGGCCTGTGCCCCCGTTGCGAGGCCGCTATTGAGGGTAGGCCCGTGGTGTGCCCCCGCTGCGGACTCGACCTGGTGGTGCCTGCGTACCTTGCAGGTAAAGTCCCGCCTGAGCTCGACACGACCCTGCTTCAGCCTGTAGCCGTGTCACGCAAGGCCGAGAGCAAGCTGCCTGCAATCTTCGTGCTGTGCTCGGTAGCGGTCCTCGCGGGGGGCATGCTGCTGGTAGGGGTTAACAGGAGCGACAACACGGTACAGGCTACCTCACAGGGTGCAACGGCGACGCTCACGCTCGCCCGCG
>DASVQO010000375.1:0-16626 GCA_036389075.1 Chloroflexia bacterium
GGCCCAGATGATCGCCTCCGGCGAGGTGCCCGTGCTGCTCAAGGGCAAGCGCATACTGGCCCTCGACCTGCCCTCGATGGTGGCAGGCTCCAAGTTCCGGGGCGAGTTCGAGGAGCGCCTCAAGACGGTCATGGAAGAGGTCAAGCGCGCTCGCAAGGAAGTCATCCTCTTCATAGACGAGATACACACTATCGTGGGCGCGGGTGCCGCCGAGGGCGCGCTCGACGCGGGCAACATCCTCAAGCCCGCCCTGGCTCGTGGCGACTTGCAGTGCATCGGCGCGACCACGCTGAACGAGTACCGCAAGATCGAGAAGGACCAGGCCCTGGAGCGCCGCTTCTCGCCCGTGTTCGTGGAACAGCCCTCCGTCGAAGAGTCGGTGCTTATTCTGCTGGGCCTCAAGCCCCGCTACGAGCAGCACCACGGCCTGACCATCACCAACGAGGCGGTGGAGGCAGCCGTTCGCCTCTCCGACCGCTACATCTCCGACCGCTTCCTGCCCGACAAGGCTATCGACCTGATGGACGAGGCGGCCTCCCGCGTGCGCCTGGCGGTGTTCAACATGCCTCCGGACCTGCGCGAGCTAGAGGGCAAGCTGGAAGACCTGGAGAAGCAGATGGAAGACGCCTCCAGCAACCAGGACTACGCGCTGGCGATGGAGCTTAAGACCGAGAAGGTGCTCCTCGAAAGAGAGTTCGAGGAGGCGCGGGGCGAGTGGTTCAGGACCAACAGCCTCGATGAGCAGGTGGACGAGGAAGACGTGGCCGAGGTGGTCGCCAAGTGGACGGGCGTGCCCGTGAAGACGATGCAGGAGGAGGAGAAGACCCGCCTGCTGGACATGGAGAAAGAGCTACACCAGCGCGTAATCGGCCAGCACGATGCAATCGAGGCGGTCAGCGACGCCATCCGCCGCAGCCGCTCCGGCCTACGCGACCCGCGACGCCCCATCGGCTCGTTCATCTTCGTAGGACCTACCGGCGTGGGTAAGACCGAGCTTGCCAAGGCGCTCGCGGAGTACATGTTCGGCTCCGAGGACGCTATCGTGCGCGTGGACATGAGCGAGTACGGCGAGCGGCACACGGTGGCCCGCATGATAGGCTCGCCTCCGGGCTACGTGGGCTACGACGAGGGCGGCCAGCTTACCGAGTCGATCCGCCGCCGCCCCTACCAGGTGGTGCTGTTCGATGAGATCGAAAAGGCCCACGGCGACGTGTTCAATGCCCTCCTACAGGTGCTGGACGACGGCCGCCTCACCGACGGCCACGGCCGCACGGTGGACTTCAGTAACACGGTCATCATCATGACCTCCAACGTCGGCACGGAGCACCTGCCCAAGCACCAGGGCTTCGGCTTCAAGCCCAAGGGCTTCGACGACATGAGCAAGAAAGAGGTGAACGGGCGCGTGGAGGACGCACTCAAGGAGACCTTCCGCCCCGAGTTCCTCAACCGTATTGAAGAGATCATCGTGTTCGATCACTTGAGCCTGGACGAGCTGAAGCAGATCGTGGACATCCAGGTGAGAGACCTGGCCCGCCGCCTGGCCTTCAGCGGCATCAGCCTCGAACTGACCGACGCCGCCAAGGAGCACCTGGCCGAGACCGGCTACGACCGCACCTACGGCGCACGTCCCCTCCGTCGCGTGATCCAGCGCGACCTGGAGACCCCTCTCAGCAAGCGCCTGCTGCATGGCGACATGGCCGCCGGGCAGACGGTGGTGGCCGACTACAGCGCGGAGGACGGCATCACGTTCGCGGTGCAGGCCCCGGTTGAGGTCGAGTCGGTGGTTGTGTAATCACGGGTATACTTGAAAAAAGAAGCCTGGGAGCTGCTCCCAGGCTTCTTTTGTTTTAGCTGCATTGGTTATTCGTAGATCTTGCCGCAGCACAAGAAGTGGGCGAACGCTTTCCAACTTGGTTCCCTGGGAAGCCCCTGTGTCTGGCCCATCTGGGTAGTCTCTGCCCATCGAAGTGCAGCCTCCAGATAAGCGCCTATAGTTCCGTTCTCCCAACCATTAGCACCAGGCCCATATGGAGAGCTTGGACTTAATTTCTCCTTCTGCACCTCGTCTTCCCAATCCTCTACAAGGGCGCGAACAAAAACAAAGAATGACCCTCGATCTCTAACTTGTTCAAGCAGGTCGTAAAGTTCCATTTTGCCCCCAGCTCTTTGAATAGAGGCGGCGTCTAGCAGTTGATTGTCACCTGCTATCCTGCTTCTCAACACCAGAGATTTGACCATTAGGCGTGCCGCACAGATAATGATCGTGTTCGCAAGCTCGGTCCGCCGGAGCTTCTATCGTCCCTGCGTAGAGTTCCAGCATATCCTATGCCTATTGCACGGAGCAAAACATGATAGATCAGGCCCTGTCCTCGGTAATCCTCATCGGCCCCTATGGCACGGGCAAAAGCACCATAGCAGAACTTATCGCGCCAAAGCTGGGCGTGCCCCACGTCTCGATGGACACCGAGCAGCACTACTACGCCGAGGTAGGCTTCGACAAAGAGGAGTTCAGGCGGCTGTACCGGGAAGTCTCACAGCGCGCCGCCGACCTCTACTTCCAGTCTTTCTTCCCGGCGGCCATGGCACGCCTACTGCACGACCACCCCGGCCACGTCATCGACCTGGGCGCGGGGCACACCGTCTCCGAGGACCCCGCCCGCTTCGCCCGCATCAAAGCCCTGCTCGACCCTTACCCCAACGTCGTGCTCATCCTGCCGTCGCCCGACCTCGACAGGTCGATAAGCGTGCTGCGCGAGCGGACCAGAGATAGGCCCGGCGCGGACTTCTTCTTCAACAGTGAATTCGACTATTTCAACTACTGGGTGAAAAGCCCCTGCAACTTTGAGCTCGCTAAGCTCACCGTCTACACCGAAGGAAAGACCCCCGAACAGACTGCCAGTGAGGTTCTGCGCGCCCTCAATTCTTAGCCGGGAGGGCTAGAATCTGCACTGACGATCTTAAGGAATACCCATCGTCAGAGCAGATTCATAACTGAATGGACCGCACCTCGCAGCCTACCATATTCTCCCTATGACAAGCTCTGCACGTTGTCCGCCGCTGTCCTCGCCGCCCTGATGTTCTCCTCCGGGCAGTCGGCCGGCACGGAGCAGGCGGGACCGAGTATCCAGCGCCGCCCGCCTGTTTGCTCGCGGGCCACGCGGGCCTCCAACGTGACTTCGGCGGGCGTTCCGTCGCGCAGGGTGGAGTTCTGGTAGCCGCCTATCACCGTCTTGTCGCTGTTTAGCTGCATATCCCGCAGCGAGGGGTTGCCTGGCGAGCCTACCGCCCAGTTGATGGCGTGCACCGGGTAGTCGGCCAGGTGGTAGAGAAGGTTGTTGTTCTTGCAGACGTGCAGCGCGTTGAACGGGGCTTCCTGCACCGCCGCAAGCACCCGCAGGTCGTACGGGCGGCACCACTCGTCCCACTGGTCCTCCGTCATGCGGTCGCGGCTGCCCCACTCGGTCGTGGCGAAGAAGATGCCGCTCGCCCCCGCCTTGAGGCACTCCCGCGCGAAGCCGGTGAACGTCTCGGTGATAACCTCCAGCGCGTTCTTCAGGGCCTGCGAGTCCTTTTCCATCAGCTCGAACAGCGCGTGGTCGCTTTCCACCAGGTCGGCGGCGATGGAGAAGGGGTTGAAAATGGTTTGCAGGGCGTAAGCCTCGCCCCCCAGCGCCTCGGTGATGCGCTCCAACGCCTCAAGCTGCTCGTCCAGCACGCCCTCCGAGGTGGAGAGCGGCTTCAGGTTAGCCAGGTCCGCCGCGCTCTTGACGGGGTACTCGGTCACCTGGGGGTGGTCGAAGGGGCCGCCCTTGCCGTAGCTGATCTTTACGCCCCAGCCCTCGACGTGGTACGAGGCGCGGGGGTTGACCTTCATCCAGTCCCAATCGTACTTCTTGTGGTAGGCCAGCATAGCCCCGGCCAGGTCCTCGGCGGTGCGCTCGCACTCGTAGAAGTGCCTCCACAGAGACACCGGCGGGCGGTCCACCGGCTGGTTGCGTAGCGCCGCGTCCACTCGCTGCTTCTTGGTCATCTTACCGAACACTGTCGGGTCTATTTGCGATGCCATATAATTTCCTTTCCTTTGGATAGAGGTCGGGGGCCGGGCGCAACAGCCGTGTCGCGGGTGAAGACCCCACCCGCCCTTTGTGGCACAAGCTGTACCACCGTTTCTGATTACCCTGCACGGTAGCCCTGGGGTGACGCCCTGTGGCTAAAGCCACGGGCTGGCAAGTGGCAAAGTCTCCTTCGGAGACTACCCTATTAGAAAGCCTCGCAAAACAAAGCTGTAGAACATCAGCACCCCGGCCCCTCATTGTCATTTCGAACGTAGTGAGAAATCTCGTCCCTCAGCAGGCGGTTTCTACCCTTTTTATGACACTGAGCGGATCATCTTGCAAGTAAGCTACTGATAACAGGACCATGCTCCCCCTGTGTCATCCTGAGCGTAGCGAAGGATCTAAGATGCTGGCATGCCACTACGTTGAACGTCAGCACCATAGTAGTTGTCGTTCAACAGCCTCCCATTACCCCGCTCTTAGATTCTTCGCTACGCTCAGAATGACAAAGGCCGCTCTGGTCCCCATACGCAGCACTTTGCAGATACTTCCCTAGTCTCCGCAGGAGATTTTGCCCCTTGTAAGCCCGTGGCTTTAGCCACAGGGCCTCTCCCACGGCAAGGCCCCCGGTTCCACCGCCCAGCAGCCGCCTAGTACTAACACTCTATACGCCACCGGTACTTAATGCTGCTGATTTTTTGCCCCTGTTGCGCGCCCGTTGCCCTATAATTGCTTTGCACCTGATACCAGCATGTCGTAGACCGTGCCTCTCTATTGGGGAGTGTTCAGGGATTAGGGAGTGGAGAGTTGGATATAGCGCACAAGCGGTGGCATGGCGGCCCCGTTCCCATGCTCAACTATGTTGAGCATGCCAGGACCGAAAGGCTCGTCGCAAGGGACGCGCTCAAGTTCGCGTTCCTGGTGTGGCTTACGGTGCGCGTGCTGCTGTCCCTCTGGGGCATCCTCTCGGTGCTCGTTTCGGGCGACAGCATGCTCTCGCAGTGGGGCATAGAGCACTACACCCTCGGCGTGTGGAACGTGTTCGACACGCAGCACTACATCACCATCGCCACCCAGGGCTACGAGAGCAACCCCGACTACCTCAGCGCGTTCTTCCCTGGCTTCCCCCTGATGACCCGGCTCGTGTCGTTCCTGCTGTTCGACAATTCCCTGCTGGCTGCCCTGCTCGTCGCCAACATCTCGACCATCTTCTTCTTCTGGTACTTCTACCGGCTCGTGGAAGCCGACTTCGGAGTGCACGTCGCCAAACGAGCGGTGGTGCTCAGCGCCGTATTCCCCACCTCCTATTACCTGTTCCTGGGCTACACCGAAGCCCCCCTGCTGGCTTTTTCCCTCGCGGCGCTCTACTACGGGCGGCAGGGCAAGTGGTGGGCGGCGGGCCTGCTGGCGGGTGCCGCCGCGCTGGTCAAGCAGCCGGGCGTCTTCCTGGTCGTGCCGCTGCTCTACATGTACGTGCGCCAGTACGCCGCCCAAACCGACGTGAACCGGCGCGGCCTGATCGATCTTCTCAAGCGCAAAGACTGGGCCTGGCTGCTGCTGTGCCCGGCCACGGCGATAGGCTACACCGTCTACAGGTACCTCTTCCTCGGCTCGCAGCTCAAAGGCCCCACCGACCTGGGGGCCAGCGAGTCGCTGCAATTCCCCGGCCTCGCCCTGCTCAACGCCCTGCAAGTGGCCCACCTCGACAACCCGCTGCTGGCGTTCAACCTGATGGAGATTGCCTTCACCGTCCTGATGATCTTCCTGGTGGTAGGCTCTCTGTTCAAGGTGCGCTCCTGGACCTACGGCATCTACTCAATGTTGATCTCTGTCGTCAGCCTGAGCGTCACCTGGCCTGAAATCTGGCGTCCCGAAGCCGACATGCCGAGGCGCATGCTGATTATCTTCCCGGTGTTCATCTACCTCGCCCTCGTCACGAGCAAGAAGCGGGTGTTCATGTATACCGTGGCGGTCTCGTTTCTCCTGGGGCTGGCGCTGTCCTGCCTCTTCGTCAATGGTTTCTTCATCAGTTGATCGCGCCGGTTTTCCATAGTTCGGAGGCGCAAGCGGAGATTGTGTCATCGTGAAAGTAGCGCATAGTTTACCCGGTAGCGCGGCGTTAGTCGCGGTGGAGAGGCCCGGCGTTGCCGAGAAGTCGGTGGCGAAAGAGGCCCTGAAGTTCGCGCTGCTGGTATGGTTTATCATGCGGGTGCTGCTGTCCGGCTGGGGAGCGGTGGTGCTCGTCACCGGCAACGCGCAGTCCTTCGAGAACGCGCGCATCGCATACCCCGATGCCCGGCACCCCGACCACGACTTCTACGGCATGACGGTCGGCCTCTGGAACGTCTACGACACCCACCACTACTCCCTCATTACCGAGCATGGCTACGAAATCGACCCTCACTGGCACACGGCCTACTTCCCCGGCCTCCCCCTGCTGATGAAGCTGGTCAATTTCATCACCTTTGGGGACTCGCTGCTCTCTGGCTGGCTGATTGCCAACTTCAGCGCGATTATCTTCTTCTGGTATCTCTACCGGCTGGTGGAGCCTGAGTACGGCCCCGCCACCGCCCGGCGCACGGTCGTATTCAGCGCGGTCTTCCCGGTATCGTTCTTCCTGTTCGTCGGCTACGTAGAATCGACCTTCCTTGCCGCCACGGTGAGCGCGTTCTACTACGCCCGTGCCTCTAAATGGTGGGCGGCGGGCTTGCTGGGCGCGCTGGCCGCGCTGTGCAAGCAGCCGGGGGTCTTCCTGAGCGTGCCGTTCGCCTACATGTACTTGAGGGACCAGGGCAGCAGGCTCAGTATAGAGCACCCCCTCGGCTTGTTGAAGCGGCCCGTGGCCCTGCTCAAGACCCGGCAGTGGCTCTGGCTGTTGCTGGTACCGGCGGCGGCGGGAGCTTACACCCTGTACCGCTACCTGTTCGTCAAAGCCCCTATCGCGGGCGCGGTGGACCTTGGCGGCCAGGAAACGTTGCTGTTTCCGGGGGAGCCGTTGCTCAGGGCGTTTGCACAGGTGAGAGCGGATAATCCCATGCTCCCCTTGAACCTGATGGACATCTTCTTCACCCTGTTGCTGGTCGTGCTGGTGGGGGGTGTCATGGTAAAGGTGAAGGCGGTGGAGTTGCGCCTTTACTCCCTGATGCTGCTGGCGGCCAACCTGTGCCTGACAATGTACACCTACGTTTACCGGCCCGAAGTAAACGTGCCCCGGCGCACTCTGATTATCTTCCCCATCTTCATCTTCCTGGGCATCGTCATCCAAAGGCCACGCACATTTCGACTGACATCGGTGCTTTCGCTGCTCGCCTGCATACTCCTCTCCGGCATGTGGGTGATGTGGGTGTTCGTTAGCTGAGGTTATTGCCCGCCGCCCCTTTCTTGTGCATTACCGGGGCCGCCCCTCTCTAAAGCTGTGGAAAAGCACCTTGTACTTGTCATAAACTGAATGATATAATTCAGATTAGGCATTGCAATTGCTTTATAGCAGTGTTGGGGAACGATACCCACAAGTCGACGCACAAGGCCTAGATAAGGGTAACAATATGCCGATACGCCACTCGCCTCCCAGTGACGGGAGCGCGAAGGCTAAAATAAAGCGGAACAAAGAGAGGCCAATAGAGGTAGGGGACGGCAGGCACGCAACAGACGATATAGCAGCCCTCCCCACGGAAGAAGAAACCTTTCCTCCTCACCAGGCAACTCATACCCAGGCCCCTCCGGAAACCCTCAACGCTCCGGCCGTACCTCTATCACCCCTCGGCACTCTCCCCGACGTTCACCCCGGCGCCGGCTTGCCGGTCGAAGACCCCCCCTCCACCTCTCCCGGTCCTACCCTCGAAGTACCCTCTCAGGAGCCAACAACCAAGCAGGGCATCATCACGGTGGGCGGGATAGACTTCCACCACGCCAGCGAGGCGGAGTTCGCTCGCTTGCTCAACTACTACGGCATCGACTGGCAGTACGAGCCTCACCAGTTCCCGCTACAGTGGCGCGACGGCCGCCCGGTGGAGATGTTCAGGCCCGACTTCTACCTGACCGAGTACGACATGTACATCGAGCTGACCACGATGCGCCAGGCCCTCGTGCGCCGCAAGAACCGCAAGCTGCGCCTGCTGCGCGCCCTCTACCCTGAGATCAACATCAAGCTGCTCTACCGCCGCGACTACCAGAGGCTGTTGGAGCGGTTCGGCATCAGGCCGGAGGAGTTCGAGGCCGAATCGCCCGTGTCTTTGCAAGAGGTCCAGGACGAAGTAGCTGCCGAGTCCCAGGTGGGGCCGGAGATGAGGCAGGAAGATATTGCTTAACACTGGGGTCGCCCTGCCGCGACACGACGAGGCGACCGGAGTCGAGCCCTGGCCGCCGGAGAACATCGAGGTGTTCATCTCGGAGGACGAAATCGCCTCCCGCGTAGGCGAGCTTGCCTGGGCCATAGCCGAGGACTACCGCCGCCTCGACCCGGCCCCGGAAGAACCCCTGCACTTCATCGGCGTGCTCAAGGGCGTGGTGCCCTTCATAGCCGACCTCATGCGCGCCATGCCCCTCGACGTGCCGGTGAGCGTCGATTTCATGGCGATCTCCTCCTACGGCCCCGAAACCCGCAACGCCGCCGGGGTGCGCGTGCTCAAGGACCTCGACACGCCTATCATGGGGCGGCACGTGCTGCTGGTAGAGGACATAGTCGATACGGGCCTGACGCTCGGCTACCTGATGAAGGTGCTGCGCGCCCGCCAACCCCGTTCGTTGCGCGTGTGCACCCTGCTCGACCGCGAGAGCGTGCGCCTGCTCGACATGCGCCTGCACTACACCGGCTTCCCCATCCCCGACCAGTTCGTAGTGGGCTACGGCCTGGACTACCGCCAGCTTTACCGCAACCTCCCCTATATCGGCGTCCTCAAGCGCCCCGACTGAGTCGTAGCGGTCTCAAAATGAGGGTGTGGAACGTGGGCAACAGAGTCCCCTCATGTCATTCTGAGCGTAGCGAAGAATCTAAGAAACTGCCTCTGCCCCTGGATTGAATGTCAGCACAACAGTAGGTGGGGTTCAACAGCCCCTCTATACCCCCTTCTTTAGATTCTTCGCTGCGCTCAGAATGACAAGGGCCACTTTGGGCGTTGCTATTCGACAATCTTGCACCTGTAATCGCGCCTAATCCACCGTCTCCGCGGAGTAGATATAGCTGATATAATGCACAGAGGCATGTATTTTGCTGCCGCACCTTGCAGGGCGAGAATGCTGTTGTGCCACATAGCAGGCGCAGCTTTGGATGTGGCCCGCGTTTTATAGTACACCTCGAAAGAAAGACGGCATGTCATTACAGCCACAGTACGGCGACACACCCCCAACCGACGACGGCGGGAGCGAGGCAGACCGGGTAGACCGGGTAGGCCGCACCCCCGACGGCGCTTCGCCTGCAAGCCCTCACGGCACGGGGCACGCAGCCGAGGAGAGAGCCAGCCTGAGCGAAGAGCGTTTCAGGCTGCTGGTCGAGGGTGTGAGCGATTACGCCATCTTCATGCTCGACCCCCAGGGTATCATCACCAGTTGGAACCCCGGCGCGCAACGCCTCAAAGGCTACACGCCAGAGGAGGCCCTGGGCAAGCACTTCTCCATCTTTTATACCCCCGGAGACCTGCAACTCGGCGTGCCCTTCCGCAACCTCAATATCGCCAGGCAGAACGGCCGCTTCGAGGACGAAGGCTGGCGGCTGCGCAAGGACGGCTCGCGCTTCTGGGCCAATGTGGTCATCACCCCCATCGTGTACCAGGGGCAGTTGAGAGGTTTCGCCAAGGTCACCCGCGACCTCACCGAGCGCAAGCAGTCGGAAGAGGAGTTGCGCCGCAGCGAGCAGCTTTTCCGCCAGATGTTCGACAACGCCCCCATCGGCATGTCCATGGTCAGCCTCGACTACAAGTTCGTGCGCGCCAACAGGGCCTTCCTGGACATGCTGGGCTACACGCTGGAGGAGCTGTCCGCGCTCACCTTCATCGATATAACTTACCCACTCGACGTTGGCGAAGACCTGGCCCTGGCGCAGAAGCTCTTCAGCGGGGAGATACCCACCTACAAGTTGGAGAAGCGGTACGTCACCAAATCTGGCGAGGTTATCTGGATAGAACTGACGGTCACGATGATCCGTGACGCGGAGGACCGGCCCGTATACGTGCTCGGCATGGTGGAGAACATCAACGAGCGCAAGGCGGCTGAGGAGACGATAAGGCTCCTCAACGAGGACCTTGAGCGGCGAGTGGTGGAGCGCACCGCCGAATTGCAGGCAACCAACGCCGAGCTTGAGATAGAGATAGCCGAGCGCGTGGCCGTAACGCAGGAGAACACACGCCTGCTCGCCCAGGTGGAGCAACAGCGACAGCGCCTCGACACCATCATCGCCAACGTGCCCGGCGTGGTGTGGGAGGCCTGGGGAGTGCCTGACGAGTCGGGACAGCGTATCGACTTCGTCAGCAGCTACGTGGAGACCCTGCTTGGCTATTCGCAGGAAGAGTGGCTGGAAACGCCCAACTTCTGGCTGAGCATCGTGCACCCCGACGACAGGGAAACGGCGGCGAGCGTGGCCCGGCAGACGTTCGAGAGCGGCAAGCCCGGCACCAACCAGTTCCGGTGGGTCACCAAGGACGGCCGCATCGTGTGGGTGGAGTCCCACTCGGCGGCCGCGACGGACGAGCATGGCAACCCGGTGGGCATGCGCGGCGTGACAATGGACATCACGGAGCGCAAGAAGCTGGAGGAGCAGGTGCTCGACCAGGCCAGGTCCCTGGAGCGCGAGTACGAGAGGCTGGCGAACCTGGTGGCTAACGTCAACGTGGGGCTTTTGCTCTCGGACAAAGAGAACCGCTACGTCCTCGTGAACGACGCCGCTCTGGAGCAGACCGGTTATACGCGCGAGCAGGTGATAGGCCGCCGCATGGAGGAGTTCGCCAACATCCGTCACAAGAAGGCTTACCAGGCGCTCGCCGATAGCGTGCTTGTCACCGGGGAGCCTGTGCACCTCTCCGAATCGTACTTCCAAAACGACACGTTCCCGGAGGGCCGCTACATCGACTCCTCGATTGTGGCTATGCGCGACGCCGAGGGCAACATCACGGGCCTGCTCACCGCCGCGATGGACGTTACCGAGAAGGTACGCGCCCGCCAGGAGATAGAGGCCCAGCGCAGCCTCTTCCGCACCGTGCTTGAAACGGCCCCCATAGGCATAACGCTGTACGACCGCGACATGCGGATAATCGAGGTCAATCCCGAACAACTGCGCCTGTCGGGGGCCACCGCCGAGCAGTTGTTGGGCAAGGTCATTTACGATCTCTACCCGGTGGCGCTCGAGCGCAAGCGCCTGCACGACCGCGTGCTTGCGGGCGACTCGGTGGACATTCATAGCGTGCCATACCAGCACCCCGGCGGCGACCGGTACTACGACATCCGCTACCGGCCCATGCGCAACAGCAGCGGCGAGGTGGTGGGCCTCTTGAGCAGCTCTGTCGATGTGACGGAGCAGGTCACGGCGCGCCAGGCAATCGAGGACCAGCGCAAGTTCCTGGAAGTCATCATCGAGAGCACGCCCGTGGCCATCGCGTTCTACGACCCGGAGATGCACGTCGTGGACGTTAACGGCACCTGGCAGGAGATGACGGGGCTGCGCCTGGAGGACATCAAGGGGCGCGTGCTCTACGACGTGAACCCCCAGGCAGTGGCGCGCAAAGCGTTATACGAGCGGGCGCTGGCAGGGGAGATATACGAAGGGGAGGGCATCGAAAACATAGCCCCGAACGGGGAAATAAGGTTTATAGACGCCGCCATTCGCCCGGTGTACGACTCGGAAGACAAGCTCATGGGCCTCCTGGTCACCTCAGTGGACGTGACCGAAAAGATTCGCTCTAAGGACGAGATAGAGGCGCAACGCTCCCTGCTGGCGACGATCATCGAGGGCATGCCGGTGGGCGTGGTGTACTACGACACCGACATGCGGATCGTCAATTACAACGCCGAATGGGAGCGCATAGCCGGGCTGGAGCGCACCGGCGATATGCGTGGCCTCACGCTCTACGAGATAGACCCCCCCACGCAGACGCGCAGGCAGTTGCACGTGCGGGCCCTCGCGGGCGAGATGATAAGCCGGGTGAACGTGGAGCACGTCCAGCCCCGCACCGGCAAGACCGTGTACGCCGACATCCACCTGCGCCCGGTGCGAGACGCCGGCGGCAAGATAGTGGGCCTGCTGAGCGTGATTGTCGATTCCACCCTGCGGCACGAGATCGACCAGGCCAAGGACTCGTTCATCGCCCTCGCCTCCCACGAGTTGAAGACCCCCATCACCACGATCAAGGGCTACGCACAGTCCACCCTGCGCAACCTCGACAAGTACGACGGGGAGCGGCTGGCGCGCACGCTGACGATCATCAACGACCAGTCGAACCGCATCACGCGCCTGGTGAACGAGATGCTTGACGTGTCGCGCATGGAAAGCCAGACGCTGACGCTGAACATGGAACATTTCGATATGCGGCAGGTTATAGAGGAGGTAGCAAGCAACCAGGAGCTTGTGTCGCCGGAGTTCGGGGTAGACTTGCAACTGCCGGAGGAACCCCTGGAGGTGGGGGCCGACCGCCAGCGCATCGAGCAGGTGCTGACCAACCTGGTGCAGAACGCGATCAAGTACTCAGGCAGCAGCAAGCGGATAGAGGTCGCGGCCTGGCGGGAGGACGGCGAGGTGGTGGTTTCGGTGCGCGATTACGGCGTGGGCATCCCGGCCACCCAGCAGTCGAGGGTGTTCCAGCGCTTCTTCCGGGCTAGCAACGTATCCACCTCCAACTACAGCGGCCTGGGCCTCGGCCTGTTCATCTCGCACGGCATCATCACGCGCCACGACGGCCGCATGTGGCTGGAGTCGGTGGAAGGCGAGGGCAGCACCTTCTACTTCGCCTTGCCGCTGGCAGGGGAGCAATAGAGAAGTGCGCTTGTGGACGATGGCAGGTGCCTTAGCATGCATCGGCTGCGTCCATATGTGAGTGACAAGACCATATCGCCCCTTGTCATCCTGAGCGTAGCGAAGGATCAGGTGGGTAGGCGAGAGTCTTCAACATTGGGGATGAGGGCCGCGTTAGGAACGGTGGTGCTTCAACAGGAAGGGTCAAACACGGGGGGCTGATCCTTCGCTGCGCTCAGGATGACAAGGGGGAATAGGGTCCCCGCGATTGCCACATGTCATCCATCGTCGATCACCCCCTCAAGCAGACCGGCCCCCATTTGTGTTAAAATAGAAAGACCCATCTAGCCCGCGTACTTGCAGGTCCCAAACGCATGCCCCATATGGCAAACAGGAGCATAATAGTTGAGCAACAAATCAGGCAGACAGGCACCGGCCAACAGGCCCGGCGGCGCTAAACCAAAGCAGCCCCAGCGACCGCAGTCCCAGCAGAAGCAGCAACAGCAACAATCTCAGAAGCAGGTACAAAACCAGAACCGCCAAACTACCCTCACCACCGACTCGCAGGTGCTGACCGCCGAGCGCGACAGCCAGCCGACACTCAGGCAGCAGCAGCAACAGGAGAAGCAGCTAGCCCGGCAACAGCGTCAGGCGATCGCTCGCGCGGAGGCGGCCCGGCGCAAGCGCACCCGCACGATACAGCGGACGGCCATATTCGGAGCTATCGCGCTCGCGTTCGTGGGCCTGGTCACTTTCCTCGTGCTGCGCGAAGCCGGTAAGCCCGGGCGGCTGGTTGACCAGCAGGTGAGCACCCATATCCAGCCCGGCGCGGCCCATGCCGAGTATTCTACCGACCCGCCCACGTCCGGCCCGCACGTGAACTTCTTGCCGGGCTTCCAGGTCTACTCGCAGCCTATCACCAAGGAGCTACAGGTGCACGGCCTGGAGGACGGCGCGGTGGTTATCAACTACACGTCCGACCTGGACCAGACCAGCATAGACCGCCTGGCCGCCCTCGCCGAGACCTATTACAACAAGCCCGCCAAGCAGAACCACGTCATTGTGGCCCCTTACGCGGAGAAGTTCAAGGGCAGTGACGCCAAGATAGCCCTCACCGCCTGGCGGCGCATCGACTACCTCGACGCCTACGACGAGCAGCGCATCCGCCTATTCATCGACACCTACGTAGGCATCGACCACCACGGCGAATCCGGTACGTAGGAAACGGAAAGAGACGGAACCGCCAAGACGCCAAGGACGCCAAGAACCACGCCAAGTTTAAGAAGGTTTAGAAGGTTTAGATAGTAGAAAAAGGACCGGAGTACGACATCACGTACTCCGGTCCTTTTTGTTGAGCCACAATACTAATCTTGGCGCGCTCTTGGCGTCCTTGGCGTCTTGGCGGTTCCGTCTCTCTTTATGCAGTCTCTTCCAGGTCGGAGTCGAGCAGTTCGGCGGCGGGGGCCGGGGCTGCGGGGGGCTTGGCGGACTTGGAGGGGCGCTCGTACGGGCGGTCGTTGTGCATGACCAGCCTGGGGGCCGCGCTGCCGTCGATGGCCTCTTTGGTGATTACGCACTCGCGTACCATCTCTTGCGAGGGGATTTCGTACATCACGTCGAGCAGGGTTTCCTCGATGATGGTGCGCAGGCCGCGAGCGCCGGTCTTTTGCTTCAGCGCCTTCTCGGCTACCGCTTCCAGCGCCTCGTCCTCGAACCTCAAATCGACCTTGTCCTGGATGAGCAGCTTCTGGTACTGCTTGACGATAGCGTTCTTCGGCTCGACCAGGATTCGCACGAGGGCGTGCCTGTCGAGCGAGTCGAGGGATACGATGATGGGCAGGCGGCCCACGAACTCCGGTATGAGGCCGTACTTGAGCAGGTCTTCCGGTATCACCCTGGACAGGAGGGCCGACGCGGCTGCTGCCTTGTCCTCGGCGTGGTTGGAGCGGGTGAAGCCTATCCCAAAGCCGGTGCCCACGCGCTTGGCGATGATCTCATCAAGCCCCTCGAAAGCCCCACCCACGATGAAGAGGATGTTGCTCGTATCGACCTGGATGAAGTCCTGGTGGGGGTGCTTGCGGCCAGACTGCGGGGGCACATTGGCGACCGTGCCTTCCACGATCTTGAGGAGGGCCTGCTGCACGCCCTCGCCCGACACGTCGCGCGTGATGGAGGGGTTGTCGCTCTTGCGGGCGATCTTGTCGATCTCGTCTATGTAGACGATGCCCTTCTCGGCGCGGGCTATATCGAGGTCGGCGGCCTGGAGGAGCCGGAGCAGGATGTTCTCCACGTCCTCGCCCACGTACCCGGCCTCGGTGAGGGCGGTGGCGTCGGCGATGGAGAAGGGCACGTCGAGTATCTTGGCGAGGGTCTGGGCCAGCAGCGTCTTGCCGGAGCCGGTGGGGCCGAGCAGCAGGATGTTGCTTTTTTGCAGCTCCACGTCCTCGGCCTTCATGCCGGTCGCGATGCGCTTGTAGTGGTTGTAGACGGCCACCGACAGCACTTTCTTGGCCCGGTCCTGTCCGATGACATACTGGTCGAGCAGCTCAGCTATGCGCTTGGGCTTGGGTATCTGCCGCCCAACGTCGAAGCTGGTCTTATGGACGTTTACTTCCTCTTCGTCCAGTATCTCCCGGCACAGCTCGATGCACTCGTCGCAGATATAGACGGCACCCGGCCCTGCTATAAGGCGGCGCACGTCTTCCTGGCTCTTGCCACAGAACGAGCATCGATACTGGGGCTTCCCATTCCGGGTATTGGCCATGCTGTTTGGCCTCCTCGATTTTTAGTGGCTGAAACGTGAAACGCGATGTGGCTTGCTAAACAGAGTCCCGGTATTGGGTGTCAGCATCCCCTCAGACACATCGCGTTTCACGTTTCGTAGTTCAGCCTTATCTACCTACGCCTGCGATGAGGCTGTCGGCGGCGTTATTGCTGGGCGTCTCGTTGCCCGGAATATCGCTCGCCGTATCGATAACCTCATCGATGATACCATACTCGGCCGCCTGGTAGGCGTCCATGTAGAAGTCGCGGTCGAAGTCCCTGGAGATCTTCTCGGCGCTCTGGTTGGTGTGGTTCGCCATGATGGTGCGTACCTTGGACTGCTGGCGGAGCAGCTCCTTCACTGCGATCTCGACGTCGGGGGCGGAGGCATAGCCGGTGCCACCCAGCGCGGGGTGCATGTGAATGGTGGAGTTAGGCAGCGAGTAACGCTTGCCCGCGGTGCCCGAGCACAGCAGTATCGTGCCCATCGAAGCGGCGAGGCCGATGCAGATGGTAACGATATCGTTGGTGACGAACTGCATCGTGTCGTATATCGCGAGGCCCGCGGTGACGGAGCCGCCGGGGCAGTGGATATACATCTGGATGTCGCGCTCCGGGTCCTCGTGCTGGAGGAAGAGGAGCTGCGCCACGATAGCGTTCGCCACCTGGTCGTCAATCGGCGTGCCCAGGAAGATAATCCTGTCACGCAGCAGCCGAGAATAGATGTCGTACACCCGCTCGCCCCGGTTGCTGCTTTCCACTACGTAAGGGATGACAGCCTGGGGTGTAGGCGTCCAGAGTTCCTGTTTGTTATTCATCTCCATCTCCTGTGAGGCATATTATACATTATGTAATACTCCCCGCAATCGGTTT